>NZ_JBIAIQ010000007.1:0-319121 GCF_042871525.1 Streptomyces sp. NPDC005784 | reverse complement strand
CCTGTCCGCCTTCGCCAGCAACTGACCATCGGCGTGTTCGACTGGAGCGGATCACGGCCCGCTGCCGGTTGACAGCTTAGGCGCCTGAGGTGTCTACAGCGCGGCCAAGGCGGGACTGATGTCGCTCACCCGCACCCTGGCCGGCCACGCCGCCGCCCGGGGTGTCCGCGTCAACCTGGTGGCGCCGGGCACCGTCCGCACCACGGCCTGGCAGGGCCGCGAGGACGATCTCGCCGTAGCGGCCGGGCTGTATCCGCTGGGCCGGGTCGGTGAACCGGAGGACATCGCGGCCGCCGTCGCCTTCCTCGCCTCCCGCGACGCGTCCTGGATCACCGGCACGACCCTGTGCGTCGACGGCGGCCTGACCGGCGTGAACACCGCGTTCCGGCAGGCGGTCAGGTTGCACGGTGGCGACGGTGACGGCGACGGCGACGCCGGGAGCGGGAACGTCCGGACGCGCGGCTCAGTGCAGTGACGCTGGACCGCGTCGAACACCCGGTCCGTGGCCGCGTCGATGTGCCGGCGAGGAATGTCACTGTTTCGTCCCGGCCTCTTCGGCCGTACAACGAAATACCCTCAAGCACGGTCTAGTAGGCAGACAGAAGACGGACACGACAGGAAGGCTCGCCATGGGGGACACACGCAGACGAGGAGCGGTCGCGCTCGGGCTCACCGGGCTGGTCGCACCGCTCACCCTCGCACTGGGGTCGACGCCCGCGCAGGCCGCGAGCTGCACCACGGCCACCGGCCCGAACCAGAAGCAGGTGGAGAAGTTCCTCGGGCGGCCCGTCGACGGCCGGCAGTCCGCCGCCGACTGCAAGGCGATCCAGGCCTTCCAGACCAAGCACGGCATCACCCCGAACATCGGGTACGCGGGACCCGTCACCTGGGGCGTGATGGATCTCATGAACAAGCAGAAGGCCGTGGGGAACAACCCCAACCGGGACGGCAAGTGCCCCGTGAACAAGGGCCGTATCGCCTGCGTCAACCTCACGCTCCAGCTCAGCTGGATCCAGGACGGCAGCCGGCTGGTCTACGGGCCGGTCCCGGTCCGCACGGGCAGGGACGGCTACGAGACCCGCACCGGCCTCAAGAAGATCTACTGGCGTGACATCGACCACGTCTCGACCATCTACAACGTGTCCATGCCGTACAGCCAGTTCTTCGACGGCGGTCAGGCCTTCCACTCGGTGGGGCTCAGCATGTGGAACCCGCCCGGCTCGCACGGCTGCGTCAACATGACCCCGACCACGGCCAAGAAGTACTGGTCGCTGCTCAAGAACGGCGACGACGTCGCCGTGTACGGTCGCAAGCCCGGCACCTGAGTGACGAGCTTCACGGTCCGTTATGTCGCCTGATGAGCCTTTACTCACATCATCTTCACGTCAAGGACCGTATGCTTCACGCCATGTGCACCACTCTTGACAACGACACTCAGCGATCCGCTGCCGAAGTCAACGAGGAGATCCGGGCCCTCTGGTTCCGGGCGGGTGGGACGCTGAGCATGGAAGAGCGGCGCGAGTACCAGCGCCTCGTCCTCGAGTGGGCGGAAGCCGCCCCGTCGTCGGCGACGCGGGCCGCCTGACCTTCCGCGTCCCGGCCGGGCTCCCCGATCCAGGGGAGCCACCGCCTCGGACCTCGGCACCGGCCTCCGGCGGCTCGGCTCCAACTCCGGTCACCCGGACTCGACTCCGAGCCGCTCGGCCCCAACTCCGAACCGCTCAGCCCCAGCTCTGCGAATACTGCCGCCGATAGGCCTTGCGGTCCTGCTCGGTACGGATGAAGCGGGTCGCCACCAGCGCGATGACGCTTCCCCCGATGACGAGCAGGCCGGGGCCGACGTTCTGCGGGTCGGTGAGCTCGGACACGAACGTCTGGGCCGTCCCCGTACTGCCCACCGCCTCCACCGCACCCGGTGCCGCCGCACCCGGCGCTCCTCCCTGCGACGCCATGGCCGAAGCCGACGTGGAGGGCGCGAGGGACGGCCGGGCCGCACCACCGGCGGAGCCCTGCGGAGGCTGGCCCGCGAGCGTCACTCCCAGCGCTGTCAGCGCCTTGGTGACCGGCTGGAAGAACGTCGTACCGCCGCTCTTGCAGTCCCCGTTGCCGCCCGAGGTCACGCCCAGCGCGATGCCTTCGGAGAACAACGGGCCGCCGCTGTCGCCCGGTTCGGCGCACACCGTGGTCTCGACCAGTCCGGTGACCGTGCCCTCCGGGTAGTTGACCGTCGCGTTGAGCGCGGTCACCTTGCCGTCGTGCAGCCCGCTGGTGCTGCCGCTGCGGAAGACCCGCTGGCCCACGGTCGGATCGGCGGCGCCGTTGATCCGTACGCCGTTGCCGCCGCCGATGGCGACGACGTTGCTCCCGGCCGACGTCTGCTGCCCGGTGTCGTACTGGATCAGGGAGAAGTCACTGCCGGGGAACGCCGTGGTGACCGTGCGCCCCACCTGCTGGCGGCCCGTGTTGTCGGAGAACCAGACCGATCCGGCGGGGCCGCAGTGCCCGGCCGTGAGGATGAACTCGCTCTGCCCGTTGCTCACATTGAACCCCGCCGAGCAGCGCCCGCCGGTCGAGAAGATCGCCTGTGCGCCGTTCACCCGCGTGGTGAACGTGCCCTGGGTCCGCTGCATCTTCACCGAATCGCCGATGCCGTGCGCCAGTTTCGTCATGCTCGACCAGTCGGTGGCGGAGACCGTGCTGTCGGCCTGCACCACCACCTCGTTCTTCGTGTAGTCCACCGCCCAGGCCGTGCCCGGCACGTGGGGCGCCGAACTCAGAGTCTGCGCTGCGGACTTGAGGTCCTGCATGCTGTGCGTCACGACCTTCGGGCGAGCACCCGCCCGCTTCACCGCGTCCGCCGCGTCCGCGTCGGTGACCGCGACCACGGGACGCCCGTCGGCGGCGATCCAGTTGCCGGCGGTCCGCGAGGTACCCAGCTGGGACACGAGCCCGGCACCTGTCTTCGCTGCGGTCTGCGCCGAACTCGCCGTGGTACGCGACGCGTCGGACGGTTCGCTCGCCATGGCGCGCGTCACCATGAACCCTCCGCAGAGCAGCCCGCCGACGGCGGCGAGGCGCGCCCCCCGTCGGACGATCCGTCGTCGTGCGTGCCTCATGCATGGGCTCCCGAAGCCGTAATGAGCGGCGTCACCACCGCCGAGGGCCCCGGTCGAGGGCCCTCCACTCATACGTGCGCCCACGCCCGCGCGTTCACCACCACCGGGAGGTCTCGTAGAGGTGGCCGGTTCGTGTCGGAACCGGCTGACATGATGAGCGCATGCGTGTACTGATCCCGCTCCCCGACCACGACTTCGACGTCACCGAAGTCGCCGTGCCCTGGCGGATGTTGACGCGGGAGGGCCACGACGTCGTCTTCGCCACCGAGCGCGCGGGCACCCGGCCGGAGGCGGACCCGCGGCTGCTGACGGGCGTACTGTTCGGACAGCTCGGCGCGGAGCCGGAACCCCGCCGTTTCTACGGGGAATTGACCGAGTCCGCCGCGTTCCGGGCCACCGTCTCCTGGGCCGACCTGGACGTGGGGGAGTTCGACGGACTGCTGCTCCCGGGCGGACACGCGCCGGGCATGCGGCAATACCTCGGATCGGTGCCGCTGCAACGGCAGATCGCCCGGTTCTGGACCCTGCGGCGGCCCGTCGGCGCGATCTGTCACGGCGTCCTCGTCCTGGCCCGTGCCCAGGACCCCGCCACCGGCCGCAGTGTCCTGGCCGACCGCCGTACGACCTGTCTGCCGAAGTACATGGAACGGACGGCGTACTTCACCACGGCCTGGCGTCTCGGACGCTATTACCGCACCTACCCCGCCTATGTCGAGGACGAGGTCAGGGCGGCCCTCACCGAGCCGGGCGGGACGTTCGAACGCGGTCCGCGCACGCTCACCCGGCGCGGTACCGCCACCGACGACACCCATGCCTTCGTCGTCCAGGACGGCCACTACCTCTCCGCCCGCTGGCCGGGGGACGCCCATCTGTTCGGCCGCCGCTACCTCGCCCTGCTGCGGGGCACACCCGGCCGCGAGGGCGGCGCGACCTGATGGGTCCGGGCCACACCCGACCGCGGACCCGGGTCCGAGCGCCAGCATCTACCTGAGGGCCCGGGTCCGAGCGGCAACACCTGTGCGGGCCCGGGTCCGAGCGCCAGCACCTACGTGCGGGCCCGGGTCCTAGCGGCAACAGCTACGTGCGGGCCAGGGGCCGTGCGGCAACACCTAGCTGCGGGCCCGGGTCCTAGCGGCAACAGTTACGTGCGGGCCCGAGTCCGAGCAGCCGCACCTAAGCGTGGGCGCGGGTCCGCGCGGCCACCTCGTCCCGCGTCAGATACACATCCGTACGCTCGAAGTCCCGCAGGGTTCCCTTGCGGTCCGCGAGGAAGCCGGTGCGGACGAAGTCGTCGCCCGCGACCGCGTTGAGCAGCCAGTTGGCGCTCGTACGGAACCGGGCGGCACCCGTGCGCAGCGCGTACAGGTGGTATCCGCGGGCCACGACCTGCGCGGGCGCGCCCTTGAGGCCGATGCCGAGCGGTTTGGACACGGCGTCGTGGCCGCCGAGGTCGACGACCAGTCCGAGGTCCCGGTGCCGGTACGGAAAGGTGGGCTGCCCGCGCAGTCTCGCCGCCAGGACCTTGGCGGCGTGCCGGCCCTGCCGGGCCGCGTGCTGGGCGGTCGGCGGACAGGGGGAGCCGTCGTCCTTGGCCAGGTCGGGCACCGCCGCCGCGTCACCCAGCGCGAACACCCCGTCGAGCCCCGGCACCCTGAAGTCGGGCTCGGTGACGATCCGCCCGCGCACGGTCTCGGCGCCCAGTGAGTCGACCAGGGGGCTCGCCGCGACGCCGGCGGTCCACACCAGTGTCCGCGAGGGCAGCACCCGCCCGTCGGTGAGGGTGACCTCGTCCTTGGTGACGGAGGCCACGGACGTGCCCAGCGAGATCCGCACACCGCGGTCGCTCAGCATCCGCAGCGCGCTCAGGCCCAGCTTGTCGCCCAGTTCGGGCAGGAGTTTCGGGGCGACGTCGACCAGATGCCACTTGATGAGGCCGGGGTCGATGCGGGGGTGGTAGCGCTTGGCCGCCGCGGTGGTCAGGCGCTGCAGACAGGCCGCCGTCTCCGTGCCCGCGTATCCGCCGCCGACCACCACGAACTGAAGCCGCGCCGCCTGCTCGTCGTCGTCCGACGTGGCCGCCGCCAGGTCGAGTTGGGCGATCACATGGTCGCGCAGATACACGGCCTGGGCGAGCGTCTTCATGCCGCGCGCCTCGTCCGCGAGGCCGGGGATGTCGAAGGTGCGGGTGACGCTCCCCGGAGTGAGGAGCAGATAGTCGTAGCGCAGGTCGACGAGGTCCCCGGTGATCTTGCGGACGACGCAGACCTTCGCCCCGGGATCGACACCGATCACCCCGCCCGGCACCAGTGCGGTGCGACGCAGGATCCGGCGCAGCGAGGGTGCCACCGACTGGGGAGTGACGACACCGGCGGCGACATGCGGCAGCAGCGGCAGATACAACTGGTAGTCGGTGGGGCTGATCAGGGTGATCCGGCCCTCGCCGGGGGTGAGCGTCCGTTCGAGGCCCCGGGCGGCCTCGACTCCGGCGAAACCCGCGCCGACGATGATGATGTTAGGTCCTTGCATCCGAGCAGCCTCTTTCCACTGGTGCCAGCCGCTAGCCCCAGGCTCACACGGGTCACGGACGTCTGCCACTGCACCGCGGGTACCCCGAGTTGCGTGAAGCACGATCTCTACCGATCAGTAACTACCTCTTCCCCCTCCGTACACGCGCTGCCAGGATCATGTCTGCCGCGACGACGGTCCCGTGACCAGGCGCCGTCGCCGTCGCCGTCGCGATGTGCGGACTCGGCCAACAGATCTGAAAAGGGGACAGGCATGACAGGACTTGGTGTGGCGCGCCGGATGGGCGTGGTGTCGGCGGTCGTGGCGCTGGGGATCGGAGGGACGGTCACCGCGGCCGGGTCCGCCGCCGCGGCCCCGGTCCAGGCGGTGGCGAGCACGTCCGCGACGGCCGGTGTCGACTACGCCACCTGGCAGGTCGATGTCCAGGCCGTCATCGATCAGGCGGTGCCGTACGTCCAGCAGCGCACCGCGAACGCCGGCGGCCAGAAGCTCGCGGTCGTCTTCGACATCGACAACACCACGCTGGAGACGAACTTCCACCCCTGGTACGAGCTGCCCACCCCGGCGGTCAAGGCGTCGCTGGCGCTCGCCCGCTACGCGCACTCCCGCGGTGTCGCCGTCTTCTTCGTGACCGCTCGTCCGGGCATCATCGCCAGTGAGACGAAGTGGAACCTGAAGAACGTCGGCTACCCGGTCGACGGACTCTACGTGCGTGACCTGCCGGACCTCTTCGACGAGGTCGGCGCCTACAAGACCGGCAAGCGCGCAGAGATCGAGTCCCTCGGCTACACGATCATCGCCAACGTCGGCAACAACACCACCGACCTGGTCGGCGGCCACGCCGAGCGCACGTTCAAGCTGCCGGACTACGACGGTCAGCTGTCCTGACCCGGACGGCTCGGGGGCCGTGGGGTAGGCGGACGGGTCCGCCTACCCAAGGTCGCCCGCGCACACGCCCGCGTGGCCGACGCGCGGCGTGAGTTCCACCACCGGCTCTCCACGAAGTTGATCCGCAAGAACCAAGCGATCGCCGTCGAGGACCTGTGTGCCAAAGGACTTGCCCGCACCCGCCTCGCCAAGTCCGTCCACGACGTCGGCTGGTCGGCGTTCGTGACCATGCTGGAGTACAAGGCCGCCCGGTACGGGCGGCAGTTCCACCGGATCGGCCGGTTCGAGCCGACCTCCCAGGTCTGCTCGCATGCGGCGTCAAGGACGGACCCAAGCCCCTCCACGTCCCCATGTGGACGTGTGGAGCGTGCGGGACCGTCCTCGACCGGGACACAGATGCGGCGGTCAACGTCGCCAGGGCCGCCGGACTGGCGGCAACAGCCTGTGGAGCGCAGGTAGGACGGGCACCCGTGCCCGCACAGCGCGGTGAAGCAGGAACCACCCGAAGCGACCCACACGGCTTGTGCGGGAGCAGGCGGGAGTCCCAAGCCTTTGGACCCGGGAGGATGTCAAACTGCGGCCATGGACGAAGCCTCGCTGGACGCACTGGGATCGGGCAAGTACCTGCTGATCACCAGCTATCGCAAGAACGGTACGGGGGTGGCCACGCCGGTGTGGGTGGTGCCGGACGGTACGGCGCTCGGCGCCTGGACCGTCGCGGACAGCTGGAAGGTGAAGCGCATCCGCAACCGGGCCGACGTCATGGTCGGCCCGTGCGACGTGCGCGGCAGGCCCACAGGGGAGCCGGTCCCCGCCACGGCCGAGATCGTCGACGCAGCGCAGACCGCCCACTACCGCAAGCTCATCGCCCGCAAGTACGGGGTGATGGGCCGTCTCACCCTGTTCGGCAGCCGGCTGCGCCGCGGCGACAGCGGCACGGTCGGCATCCGCATCACCCTGTCTTCGTGACGCCGTCGCACCGTCGCACCGTCTCTCTGTGACGTCGTGACCGCGTGAGTTCCGCGGTCGTACGGGGGGTCCCTCACATCGGAACCCCCCGTACGACCGCTTTCGGCTTTCCGGGGCGAGCCGCAGTGCAGGCCGCGGCGCTCGGGGACGGGCAGGCGGCGGCGCGCGCAAGGACGGCCGGCCCGGTTCGTCGGGGTGTGGGTTGTCCATCTGGTTCGTGAGTTGGCCGGATGTGTTCTGTGGGAAGCGTTGACTAGAAAGCGCTTACCGTTTACGTTCCCGTTCAGCAGCGTGACCCGTGTGTGACATCTCGTATACGAGACATCAGATCTCCGAGCCGCACCACCTGGGCAAGTCGCCGTCCCCGGCCCGCGTTCAGTTCGTATATGTCGTGCCGCACGCCATGCGCCGTTCAGATACAGGGACGTAGTTCGTGTATCTGGCTCACGTCAACTCCGAAGGGACACCCCCATGCGTACTCGCCCCCCACTCAAGCGCTCCCGCCTCGCCCTGCTGACAGCCGGGGCCGCCACCCTGGCGGTCACCACGGCACTCGTCCTGCCGCAGTCGGCCGGAGCCGCGGAGACCACGCCGGTCGGTTTCGGCGCCGGGACCACCGGCGGCGGCAGCGCGACCGCCGTCACCGTCACGACGCTCGCCGCGTTCAAGACCGCCGTCACCGGTGACACGGCCAAGGTCGTGAAGGTCAGCGGTCTGATCTCGCTCAGCGGCCAGGTCGACATCGGCTCCAACACCACCGTCCTGGGCGTCGGTTCGGCGTCCGGGTTCACCGGCGGCGGACTGCGCCTGAAGAAGGTCACCAACGTCGTCGTCCGCAACCTGAACATCAGCAAGCCGGTCGCGCCCGCCGACGGCATCACCGTCCAGGCCTCGACGAAGGTGTGGATCGACCACAACGCCTTCTCGTCCGACCTCGACCACGGCAAGGACTACTACGACGGCCTGGTCGACATCACCCACGCCTCCGACTACGTCACGCTCTCCTGGAACACCTTCAAGGACCACTACAAGGGCTCCCTCGTCGGCCACAGCGACAGCAACGCCAGTGAGGACACCGGGCACTTGCGGGTGACGTACCACCACAACTGGTTCAACAACGTCAACTCCCGCACCCCCAGCCTGCGTTTCGGCACCGGACACTTCTACGACAACTACGTCGTCGGTGCCGACATCGCCGTGCACTCCCGCATGGGCGCACAGATGCTCGTCGAGAACAACGTCTTCCGGAGCACGTCCGTCGCCGTCACCACGAACCGCGACAGCGACGTGGACGGCTACGCCAACCTCACCGGCAACGACCTCGGCGGAGCCGCCACCGAGATCTCGCAGGTCGGCACGTTCACGAAGCCGCCTTACAGCTATACCGCCGAGCCGGCTTCGACCGTCGTCGCCTCGGTGATGTCGGGCGCGGGCACCGGAAAGCTCTGACGGCCTTCGCCATCGAGCATTCCCACCCGGCCCACCTCACCACGCTTACCCGACCACCCCACCTGGAAGAAGGCATCGGGACATGACGTCATCAGCACGCCCACGCCCACGCGCCCGGGCGCGCGCCCTCACCGGCACCCTCGCCGCGCTCGGCCTCTCGGCCGCCATGGTGATGGCAGACGGCGCTCTGACGCCGGCGAGCGCCGCCACCTGGCCCACCGCGACCGGCAGTCAGGCCGTCTCCTCCACCATCTCGGTCTCCGGTACCAAGGATTACGGGATGAAGCGGCTCTACGGCACGGGCGACCTGGGGTCGGACAGCCAGGACGAGGACCAGGGGCCGATCCTGGAACTGGCCGCGGGAACCGTCCTGAAGAACGTCATCATCGGCGCGCCCGCCGCCGACGGCATTCACTGCCTGGGCAGTTGCACGCTGCAGAACGTCTGGTGGGAGGACGTCGGCGAGGACGCGGCGACATTCCTCGGCTCCTCGTCGTCCAACGTCTACACCGTCAGCGGCGGTGGCGCGAAGGAGGCCAGTGACAAGGTGTTCCAGTTCAACGGCGCCGGAACGCTGAACGTGTCGAACTTCGCGGTGCAGGCCTTCGGCACGTTCGTCCGGTCCTGCGGCAACTGCAAGACGCAGTACAAGCGGACGATCAATCTCAACACCATCGAGGCGACCTACAAGGGAAGCAAGCTCGTCGGCATCAACACCAACTACGGCGACAGCGCGACCCTCAAGTCCATCAAGATCGTCGGGGACAGCAGCAAGAAGATCGTCCCCTGTCAGAAGTACATCGGGAACAACACCGGGGCGGAGCCGACGACGAACGGCAGCGGCCCCGACAGCACCTACTGCAAGTACGCGACGTCCGACATCACCTACAGCTGACGGTCGTCGCCCGGCGGCTGAACGGACCGGTCCCGCATGCCGGTTCGTTCAGCCGCACACGGCTGTCCGTTCGCGGCGCATCGGCGCATCGGCCCGCCATCGCGGGGCCCGGGCGGACGGCGGCATGCGGTGCGGACCGTCCGCCGTTCTCAGTTCCAGCCGCCGTAAGGGCCGTCGACGAGCTGGAAGACCGGCTGGCGGCGCACCGGATCCTGGGCGGTGGAGAGCTGGACCCGGTCGCCGCTGTGGACGGTGGCGGGCGATCCCATGACCCGGCCCCGTACCGTGAAACCCTCGGCCATCTCGATGAGGGAGACGTTGCGGGCCGCCGGGGTGTTGCGGTGGATCACCGTGGAGTGGCGCACGACGCCTGTGCCGGCGCTCGCTTCCGTCCGCAGGTCGCTGCCCGCGCACACGGGACAGAGGAGGCGGTTGTACATGGCGGTGGCGCACCAGTGGCACCGCTGGAAGAGCAGTACGTCCCCGGTCGGCTCCGCGGAACCGGTGTCGAACACGTCCGTCACGGGGCCGATGCCCGGGTGAAGAGCGATTCCTGGGTGGTACACGATGCCATCTCCCTGCGCTCAGCCGGAATCCGATGTGCGCGGATCGCCGTGCACGATCACAGGTTATGGCACTCAGTGTCACCAGTAAAGGCACTGCGTACCCTCAAAATTGAAGGAGGGTGCGAACGGTTCGGCTCCCGCTCAGTCCCGTCCGAGGGCCGACTCGATCTCCTGGACCACGCGCCACAAGGGTGCTCCGCGCCGCGAGACGACGACCACCACGTCCTCCGGCTCCTCCGGCTCCTCCGGCTCCTCCGGCTCCTCCGGCTCCTCCGGCTCCTCCGGCCCCTCGGGCTCCTGATGCGCCGGTTCGGCGGGTGAGGAGCCGAACGTGTTCTGCACGTACCCGAGCGCTCGATCGACCGCCACTTCGGCATCCCCCGTTCCGTCCGAACGCAGCCAGGAGCGCAGGGCGTTGTTGTGTGCGGCGACCACCGCCGCCGCGACGACATCGGCGCGCAGCGTGTCCTCGCGGGCCCCGGCGGAGCGCCGGCGCAGATACTCGGCGAGGGCACGTTCGTACCGCCAGACGACCGACAGTTCGTACGCGCGCAGGCCCGGGACCTTCTTGGTGAGGCGGTAGCGCTGGACGGAGAACGTCGGGTTCTCGGCGTACATGCGCAGGACGAGCCGGGCGGCGTCGCAGACGCGCTGCACCGGGTCGTCCGTGTCGGCCTCCTCGCTCAGGAACGCCGTCATGTCGGCCAGGCAGCGCTCGTGGTCGGGGAAGACCACGTCCTCCTTGGAGGGGAAGTAGCGGAAGAACGAACGGCGGCCGACGCCTGCCAGCGCCACGATGTCGTCGACCGTGGTCTCCTCGTAGCCGCGCTCCAGGAAGAGCTGGAAAGCGGCTCCCACCAGGGCGTCCCGCATCGGTGGTTTGACGGTGGTCGCGTCGGCGGGCTCGCGGCGCCCCGGTGCCTCGTTCATGGTCGGAAACTAGCATCGAAGCCGAGGAGGTGGCACTCGGTGCGCTCCGAAGAGGGAACTGAGTGCCCTGAACGATCCCGGGATCACATCCGGCACCGGGCCGCCTTCGCGAGGTGTCCGTGCCGGGCCGCCTTCGCGAGGCGCCAGCGCCCGGCCGCGCTCGTCGAACCTGTCTCGAAGGTCATTCCGCCTGCCGCCTGCCGCCTGCCGCCAGTCGCCTGCCTGTGGCACCTGTCGTCTCCCCGCTGGGCCGGCCGCCTCGGAGCACGCGATTCCTCATGTGGCTGATTCGTGTTCACTCGTGAAGTCCTGGCGTGTGCAGCGAAGTTGACAGCCCGTAGGCAGTGATCGAATATGTGGTCGAGCTGGCCCACATGACCAAGGGGTCCAGCGTTCTTCGACCACTCATCCCCGGGACGGCCCCAGGCTGCCGAGTGCTGCCCCGCTGCCGTCGACCGGGTCTCGCATCATCAGGATGGGATCCGCATGTCCAAAGCGAGACGTGTCACCCTTCGCTGCCTGCTGGGGACGGGCGCGGCGGCGTTCGCTCTCTGTGCGGTCACCACGACCGCGTCGGCGACCGACAAGCCCGGCGGTGACGGCTGGGACAAGACCGGCAGCGGTTTCGCCCCCGGGCAGGGAGCCGGTACGGCGACCGCGACCGACCGCTGCCAGTTCTCCCTGGACGGTACGCACTTCTACGACTCCGTCCGGGTCGACGACGAGAACCTGAAGCCGACCGACGACGGCAAGGTTCACATCAAGGTCCGCGCCGCGGACGACGCCGGCAACTGCACCGCCTCGCTGGCCGCGTACCGCACGCACGGCGACACCTTCAAGACCTCAGGAGTCCAGGTCTTCCACGACTTCGACACGGTCTCGGTGAAGTCGGGGGCCACCGACTCCCTCGACATCTCGGTGCCCGACGCCGGCTGCTTCGCGCAGATCGACCTGTACCGCGGGGCCGTCAAGTTCGACGGCAAGCGTGACGCCCAGGACGGTTTCGAGCACGGTGACCTGCCGGCGGGGCCGGACCACGCGGTCATCAAGGACAAGCTCATCATGGCGTGGAACGGCGGGAAGAAGGACTGCACCGCGCAGCCGACCACCCCGGAGACCCCGCCGGCCTCGACGTCGCCCGCGCAGACACCGGGTACTCCGGCCTCGTCTTCGCCCGCGACTCCGGCGCCTCCGGCGACGCCCTCGGCTCCCGAGACGTCCGCGGCCCCGTCCGCCCCCGAGTCGGCCACGCCGGCCGCCCCCTCGCCGAACGGCGGCGGGTCGACTCCGTCCGGCGGTCTCGCCGAGACCGGTGGCGGCAACACCCTGCCGATCGCGGGCGCGGCCGTGACCGTCCTCGCGGCCGGTGCCGCGATCACCGTCGCCACCCGCCGTCGGCGCGCGACGGGCACCCGCGCCTGACGCGCTGGGTCATCGCCCCCCGATGACCCGGTGAAGAGCCCCGGTACTCGCTTCCCGCGCGAGTGCCGGGGCTCGTCCGTGTCCTTGCCGGCCGTTCCGGGGTGACCGCCCCGGCTTCCGGTCCGGCTTCCAGGTCCGGCCGACAGCGCGAGGAGCGTTCGACCGCGACGTTCCGGACAGGGCCGGCACGGTCCTCGGCGGATTTCGACCTGGTCGGTCAGCGGTCGTTGCAGTCCGCCGAGAAGATGTCGGCGCCCGTCATGTGCCCGTTCAGATGGGCCTGCAGGGCGACGCTCACCAGGGTCAGCAGGAGGTCGATGTCCGAGTCGACTTCGAGATGGATGGTCACCCAGCGGGAGCCGGGCACCATGCGGATCGCCGTGGAGGTCTTGAGGTGGTCCTCGAAGCGCCGGATCGCCCGGTCCGTGAGGTGCAGGTCGACATCGTGGTCCGAGTGGAAGTGGACGATCTCGCACTGAGCCGCGCACAGCGCTCGTCCCGTGCCGCAACTCGGCAGGGACTCCGCGAGGTCGGGCCAGTTGGCCAGTCGCGTCATGGCTCTGGAGGCCAAGGTCATGCGCCCATCATGACGAGCACACCTCCCGGCCACCAGGACTTCGGGGAGATGTAATCCCTCCGCAGTCTGGGAATGTCCGGTTTTCGCCCCGAAATTGCAGCCGTTCCTCATCTGCCCGATCCGGCCCAGGGCAAAGGAGAGCGGCCCCGGACTCCATGGCCCGGGGCCGCGCCTGACGCTGGGAGCCGGCCCTGCGGCCGGTCCGGATCACGCCATCCAGAAGAAGACGGCGGTCATCCGTTTGTCCTCCATGGTGGTCCCGCAGTAGTCGGTGGCGCTGTGCATCAGGTTGGCGTTGTAGAGGAGCAGCCGGTTGAAGCGGTGCGGGACACTGATGTCCTCGATGAAGGAGTCCGGCGGTACGAAGCGCGTACCGAGGGCTTCGACCAGGTTGTTGTGCGGTGCGACGACGACGTTGCCGCCCAGCCGGCCGCCGGGCAGGCTCTGCCGGAAGAAGCTCGTTCCGCAGTCCTTGGGGACGTTCGGGTTCAGATAGAGCACCGCGGCGTAGCGGCACAGGGCTCGGGAGTCCGTGTGGGGACGGGGTTCACCCTCGTCCTTGCCGACGACCTGGACGCAGTTGTGGTTGAGCGTGGCGCCCGACGGAGTCGACTGCTGCCACAGCTTCTGCGCACCGGTGGCCTTCTTCACCAGTCGCTCTACGCGCGTCAATTCGTCCGGTTCCAGCCCGGGCATCGTCCGCAGACCCGGCCAGCTCTCCGAGGTGTACGGATGGCCCTTGACCCAGTCGTCCTTGCCGACGCACCGGGCCCGTACGGCATCCGCGTCGGGCAGTACGTTGTCGAAGACCCAGTAGTCCCGGTCACGGGTGGGTTTCCGATAGGGGAGGACCGGCAACGCCGGTGTTCTCGGAGGTTGTGGGGGCATGCGGCCGACCCTATAGACGGGTCCGTCAGCGATCTCCAGGGATTTGGTCAACCTTCCGCCAACTCGGCTTCATGGATTGTCCATGGTGAGGGCCTCCGCGTCCGCAATGACCTGTGTGCGATCCCCCGGCCGTCAACGTGACCTGAGACGAGCCGAGTTCGCAGGCGTCAACGTGACTTGAGCTCAAACGAGTTCGTAGGCCGTCAACGTGACTTGAGCTCAAACGAGTTCGTAGGCCGTCGACGTGACCTGAGCTCAACCGAGTTCGCCCCGCGAGCCTGAGTCGTGGGGCGGTGGTCGGCCCGGCCCGACGGTGATCATCGAGGTGCGTCGGCGCGCTGAACGTCCGGGCCCGCAGCCCCGTATCACTGCACAGGGACGGCGGGAGACCGCGTGTACGGAAGGAGAGCAGTGTGTCGACACGGCCCGAACGCGGGAAGTCCACCGGGCGCTCAGTGATCGAACCCACTCACATCGAGCGCCGCCGCCGCTCCGAGTCCCTGGCGGAGCTGCTGCGGCAGGTGCGCGAGAAGGAGGGGATGACGGAGGCGGACGAGGACTACGAGTCGATCGCCGCGCCCGCGGCCGCTGTACGGCTGCTGCCCGTCCCCGAGGAGGACGAGACAGAGGAACTGCCCCCGGTCCCGGCGGGGGAGGACTACACGGCCGACGCGCCACGGGCGGACGGAGCCGACGCGGCCGACGGACCCGCCACCGGAAGCGCACAGCCCTACGTAAAGAGACCCGGAGGAGCGCACGGCCTCGGGCGCGGTGCGGGCCTGCGCCGCGCCGCGATCACGGTCGCCGTCGTCGCGGCGGCCCTGATCGGCTTCGCCCTCGCCCTCCTGGTGCCGGGCGCGAGCCGGGACGACGCGTCCCCGGCGGGAGCCGGAGTGAACGCCTCGACGGCGCCGGCCGACCGCGCTTCGGGGGGCGCCACCGATCCGGACGGCGCCGGCACTCTCCGGGAGGGTGACAGCGGCCCCGAGGTGACGGCCCTTCAGCAACGCCTGCTCCACATCCCGAACGTGTACGACCACGGCAGCACCAGCGGCACCTACGACGCCACGCTCGCCGCGGCCGTCGCCCGCTTCCAGCTCTGGTACGGCATCCGGGGCGACGAGTCCGGCGTCTACGGCAATGACACCCGGGCCGACCTGGAATCCAGGACGGCGGCCCCCTGAAACGGCCGGGGCGGGCGGCGCGGTGACGGTCGCTCCCCCCGCCCCGGCCCCCTCTCGCGGACACCGTGATGTTCGTCGGGCCGACGCGCGCGCTCCCGCTCGCGCTCATCTGCCCACCCGGCCTCCGCGCGACCCTGACCGAGGACATGGCGACCTCCGGCACGAGGGGCTGATCGTGAGGTGCATCTTCCCTACCAGCGGGGCCCGTTGCACGATCTCCCCGACGATCCGGCCGCCTACGACGCCGTCCTCGGCGCCGTCGCCGAGGAGGCCCTCGCCCGCCTCGCCCCCGAGGGAAACCTCGAACACCCCGCCGCCGGCGACGACATCGGCGACACCTCGCTCGGGATCACCTCCCTGCTGGCCCTCGCCTGGCAGCGCACGAAGGACCCCCGCCTGCCGGAAGCCGTCCGCCGCAGCCTCGCCTTCCACCTGCGCGAGCGCGTCCACACCGAGGACAACCCCGGCTATCCGAATCTGCGCCGCCGCAACTCCGGTGAACCGTACGCCCGTTACGTACTCAAGGCGGGCGCGCACCCGCTCGGCGACTGGCCCAGCACGGTGTGGGCGCTGCTCCAGGCCCTGAACGTCCTGGACGCCGGGGACGGCATCCTCGATGCCGAACAGCACCGCGAACTGGTCGAGTTGGCCCACGGCTACTGGCGATGGCTGACCGAGGTGACCTTCTTCAACCCGCAGGAAGCAGGCAACCAGGCGATCGGCTGTGTCGTCGGCGGCCTGACGCTCGCGCGGCAACTCCCCGCCCCGGACGCCGCGTCGGTCCGCGCGTGCGCCATGCGGCTGTACCTGGAGGAGATCCGCGCCCGCCGTGTGCGCGACCGGGGCGCTCTGCTGCCACCCGAGCACGGCGGCGCGTACGACAACAACTACGGGCCCATCTCCCTGTCCTTTCTCGCCCAGGCCCACCGGATCAGCGGCGAGGACGTCTTCGCCGAGGACGGGGAGGTGCTCGCCCGGTACATCGACGCGCGGCTGACCGTCGGCGGGTTCGACGTCGGTGGCCCCCGGTACAGCGAGCAGCACTGCGGCTTCGAGGCCGTCCTCGGCCTGCGCTACTTCGGCCGGCGCGTCGGCGCCGACCTCGGCCGCTACCGCGGCGACACCCGCTGGGGCCGGCACGCGGTCCACCGCGACGGCGGCGTCGACGGCCACTTCGCGTTCATGCTGGTCTGGCAGATCCAGGACGGCACACGCTGGCACCGCCTCCCCTCGAAGGACCCGGTACGGCACCAACTCCGGGCGGGCCGCGTCTCGGTGGCCTTCGACGACCGGATGACGCCCGCCCTGGTCGAGGCCGCCGGCACCTACTGCCTGCCCGCCGCGGTGCACCGGCAGCACGGCTTCGGCCCGGTCGTCGACGGCTTTCTGTACTGCCGTCCCCTGGGCGAGGTCCGCGTCCGTGATCTGCGCACCGGCCCGCTGACCGGCAAGCTGGTCACCAAGCCGGTCGTCGGCCGCGACCACGTCCTGCGCCACGTCCGGTCCCTGTACGTCACCGACGGCACAGGCCTGTGGCTGACGGTCGCCGTGGAACGCCTTCCGGGCAGTCCCTATCTGCTCGCCGGGCTGCCGTACGCCGTGGACGACGGCGAGCGGGTGCGCAGAACAGCCGAGGCCGAGGTGATGTCCGCCGCCGCCCTGCGCCTGACACACCCGCGGGCCGACGGCGTGGACCACTTCGACGCCCGGTCGGATTCCACGCAGGAGCAGGCGGCCTTCGCGCTCGCCGCCGACCCGCGCGTCTACGGCAACCCGGACGAGGGCTGGCGCCACCTCGTCTCCTCCACGGCCCTCGAAGCGGACCCCGCGCCCGGCGCCCCGGACGACCTGCACGTCTTCGCCGTCCGGTACGGACCCGGAGGCCCCTATGCCCCCACGTTCGCGGGCACGTCGGCCCAACTGACCGTCCGCACCGAGGCGTTCACCGCGCGGATCGGCGATCCCGCGGGTGATGCCCACGGGGAACCCGAGCTGGAGATCAGCCCTCGGTGACCGCCGGCCCCGTGACCGCGTCTCCGGTGACCCCCGACCCCACGACCCCCGACCCCACGACCCCCGACCCGACGACCGCCGCCCCGACCACCAGGTCGGCGCGGTCCCGGGTCGCGGAGACCAGCTCCGCGTTGCGCTGATCCGTTCCGAGCACCCACGCCGTCGCCGTGTCGTGATCCTTCCCGAACTGCTCGTGGCGTGCGACCAGCCGCCGGATGCGGTCGGCCTCGTCGAGCTCGCAGAACCAGACCTCGTCGAGCTGCGCGCGGGCTCGCGTCCACCCGTCCTCGGGCAGCAGCAGGTAGTTCCCCTCGGTGACGATCAGACGGGCGGCCCGCGGAATCGGAAGCGCTCCGGCCAGAGGCTGTTCGAGGACCCGCTCGAAGCCGGGCGCGTAGACGAGATCCTCCTCGTCCTCGCGGAGCCTGCGCAGCAGCGCCGCGAACCCCGCCGCGTCGAACGTGTCCGGAGCCCCCTTCCGGTCACGGCGCCCCAGCCGGTCCAGCTCGGCGTCCGCGAGATGGAACCCGTCCATCGGCACGTGGGCGACGCGGAAGGGCCCGTCCTCGTCGAGCCGCCGGACCAGACGCTCGGCAAGCGTCGTCTTGCCCGCCCCGGGGCTGCCGGCGATGCCGAGGAGGGCGCGTCGGCCGGGACGTACGAGCGCGGCGGCCCGCTCCACCAGGTCGTCGAAGGTCGGACCCGCCTCGGTCATACGAGCCCGGGCCGGGGCGCGAGGACAGCGATTTCCATGCGCCCAGTATCGACGACGCGGGACGCGGGGGAAGTCCTGTGCCGGAGGGGGGCGATCGCAGCACGACGGAAACCCGGCGCACGGCGATGTGGCGCTCGCCACCCGCTGGAGTCGGTTCCCGGGGGCAGACTGCGAGTATGACTGAGCTCGGCCTGCCGAAACAGATCCTGGCCTGCCTCTTCGACCTCGACGGGGTCATCACCAAGACCGCCGTGGTCCACGCGGCCGCCTGGAAGCGGACGTTCGACGACTTCCTGCGCGGCCGCGACGGCGACGGATTCCGTCCCTTCGACGACGCCGACGACTACGCCGCGTACGTCGACGGGCTGCCACGCGCCGACGGCGTCCGTTCCTTCCTCGCCTCGCGCGGCATCGAACTCCCCGACGGAACACCCGACGACCCACCGGACCGCGCGACCGTCCACGGCCTGGGCAACCGCAAGAACGAGCTGCTCCTCGACATGATCCGCACGGACGGAGTCGAGGCCTACGACGGCACCCTGCGCTATATCGAGGCCGTCCGGGCGCACGGCCTGCGGACCGCGGTCGTCTCCTCCAGCGCCAACTGCCGGGACGTCCTGCGCTCGGTGGGGGCGGAGTCCCTCTTCGACGTGCGCATCGACGGTGTCGTCGCCACCGAACGGCGGCTGCCGGGCAAGCCGCGCCCCGACACCTTCCTGGCCGCGGCGAAGGACCTCGGGGTCGAGCCGTCCGAGGCGGCCGTCTTCGAGGACGCGCTCGCCGGCATGGACGCGGGCCGCTCGGGCCACTTCGGGTACGTCGTCGGTGTGGACCGTGTCGGCCAGGGCGCCGCCCTGCGTGCCCACGGCGCCGACATCGTCGTACGGGATCTGGCGGAACTGGGGGAGCGCGCGTGATCACCCATTCGTCGTACGGAGTCGAACCGTGGGCCATGCGCGAGAGCGAGCTGCACCTCGGGCTGCTGCCGCAGAGCGAGTCCGTGTTCGCCCTCGCCAACGGCCATGTCGGCTGGCGCGGCAACCTCGACGAGGGCGAACCCCACGGCCTGCCCGGCTCCTACCTGGGCGGCGTCCACGAAACGCATCCGCTGCCCTACGCGGAGGCGGGCTACGGCTACCCGGAGTCCGGGCAGACGGTCATCAACGTCACCAACGGAAAACTCATCCGGCTGCTCGTGGACGACGAACCGTTCGACCTGCGCTACGGACGACTGCGTTCCCACGAGCGCGTCCTCGACCTGCGCACCGGGCTGCTCACCCGCACCTGCGAGTGGACCTCACCGGCCGGCTCCACGGTCCGGGTGCGCTCCACCCGGCTCGTCTCCTTCACCCAGCGGGCGATCGCGGCCGTCGCCTACGAGGTGGAGCCCGTCGACAGCCGTACCCGCGTCGTCGTCCAGTCGGAGCTGGTGACCAACGAGCAACTGCCCGGCCGCACCGGCGATCCACGGGCGGCGATCGCCCTGGACGCGCCGCTGGTGGCGGAGGAGCACTACGCGGCGGGCCGCCGGCTGCGGCTCGTGCACCGCACCCGGAACAGCGCACTGCGGGTCGCCGCGGCCGCCGACCACGCGGTCAGGGGACCCGACCGGACCACCATGAGCAGCGAGAGCAGCGACGACGTCGCCCGCCTGACCGTGACCTCCGTGCTGGAGCCGGGCCAGACACTGCGGCTGGAGAAAGTCGTCTCCTACGGCTGGTCGGGCAACCGGTCCCTGCCCGCTCTGCGCGACCAGGTCGACGCGGCGCTCGCCGCCGCCCAGCACGGCGGCTGGCAGCAGCTCGTCGACGAGCAACGCAGCTATCTCGACGACTTCTGGGCCCGCTCCGACGTCGAGATAGGAGGCGACGAGGAGATCCAGCAGGCCGTCCGCTTCGCGCTGTTCCACGTTCTCCAGGCCGGTGCCCGCGCCGAACAGCGCGCCATCCCCGCCAAGGGCCTGACCGGCTCCGGCTACGACGGCCACGCCTTCTGGGACACCGAGACCTTCGTCCTGCCGCTGCTCACCTACACCTCGCCCGGTGCCGTCGCCGAGGCGCTGCGCTGGCGCCAGAACACCCTTCCTGCCGCACGTGAGCGGGCGGTCCAACTCGGCCTGCGGGGCGCCGCGTTCCCGTGGCGGACCATAGCGGGCTCGGAGGGCTCGGCGTACTGGCCGGCCGGCACCGCCGCGTTCCATGTGAACGCCGACATCGCCGACGCCGTCGTCCGCTACACCGCAGCCACGGGCGACGCGCACTTCGAACGCGACACCGGCGTCGAGCTGTTGACCGAGACGGCCCGGCTGTGGCGCTCCCTGGGACACCACGACCATCAGGGAAGGTTCCACATAGACGGGGTGACGGGGCCCGACGAGTACAGCGCCGTCGCCGACGACAACACTTACACCAACCTGATGGCCCGCGCGAACCTGCTGGCCGCCGCGGACGCCGTCGAGCGGCACCCCCGGCGGGCCGCGGAACTAGGCGTCGACGAGGAGGAGAGCGCGGCATGGCGCGACGCCGCCGACGCCATGCACATCCCCTACAACCACGAACTCGGCGTCCACGAGCAGAATGCCGGGTTCACCCGATACCAGCGCTGGGACTTCACCACCACCCGCGCCGACCAGTACCCGCTGATGCTGCACTTCCCCTACTTCGACATCTACCGCAAACAGGTCGTCAAGCAGGCCGACCTGGTGCTCGCCATGTACAAGTGCAGCCCCTTCTTCGACGAGGAGCACAAGGCCCGCAACTTCGCCTACTACGAGCCCCTCACCGTCCGCGACTCCTCCCTGTCGGCCTGCTGCCAGGCCGTGATCGCCGCCGAGACCGGCCATCCGGGCCTCGCCTACGACTACTTGGTCGAGGCCGCGCTGATGGATCTGGAGGACCTGGAGCACAACACCCGCGACGGCCTGCACATCGCCTCGCTCGCCGGGACCTGGATGGCCCTGGTGGCGGGCTTCGGCGGCCTGCGCCACCACGGGGACACCCTGGAGTTCGCGCCCCGGCTGCCGGAGCGGTTCAGCCGTCTAGCCTTCTCCCTGGAGGTCCTCGGCCGCCGACTGCGCGTGGAGATCGAGCAGGACGTGGCCACGTACACGCTCGCGACCGGTGGCCCCCTGGAGATCCACCACTACCGCGAACCCTTCACGGTCGACGCCGACAAGCCGCACAGCCTGCCCATTCCGGCGCCGAGGCTGCGCCCCGCCCCGGACCAGCCGCGGCACCGGCGGCCGAACTCTCAGGGGTGAGACGCAGCGCGGGGGCCGCCGGCGCGTCAGTCGCGGGTGATGGCGGGTGCGATGTCCTCGTGCCGCTCCAGGGGCGCCGCGTCGGGTGCGGCGACCCGTGCGGCGGCCGTGGTCGCGGGCTTGCCGCAGAACGCGGACTCCAGTGTGCGGTACATGGTGTTGAGCACGGTGATGTTGTTGGAGGTGTTGGCCAGCGCGGTCAGGCTGCGTTTGCCGTCCTTCGTGGTGAAGGCGTACGTGTAGTAGCCCTGCACGGTGCCGGTGTGCCCGTACACCGAGATCCCGCACGACAGATCGCGGCGGCGCAGTCCGAGACCGTAGGACGTGTTGCTGTTGACCCGCGTCCACTTCGTCATCTGGGTGAGCTGGGCGGCGGAGACGAGCTTGCCGCGCAGCAGTGCGGAGAAGAAGGCGTCGAGGTCGTGCGGCGTGGAGATGATCGCGCCCGCGCTCTGCGCCCACGAGGCGGTCTGCTTGGTCGAGTCCACCAGGGCCGCTCCCGCCGTGTCGGGGTTGAGATAGCCGTTGGCGTGGCGGCCCGGGATCGCGGTGCCGGGATGGACGTAGAAGGTGTTCGTGAGGTTCAGCGGGGTGAAGATGCGCTTCTGGTACTCGGTGCCGACGCTGTGCCCGGTCAGCTTCTCGATCAGCATGCCGGCCACGACGAAGTTGGTGTTCGAGTACGAGTAGGCGGCGCCCGGCGCGTTGGTGCGCGGATTCTTCAGCGACAGCTTCACCAGGTCGCGGTAGCTGAACACCTTGTTGCGGACGGCTTCGAAGCCGGGGACCGTCCGGGCGAACATGTCGTTGGTGTAGTCGTACAGACCACTGCGGTGGCTCAGTACGTGCCGGACGGTGATCCTGCTGTCGGGGAGGAGACCCGGCAGATAGCTGTTGACCGACTTGTCGAGCTTCAGCCTGCCCTCGTCGACCAACTGGAGCAGCACCACGGCGGAGAACGACTTGGTGACGCTGCCGACGCGGAACCGGTCGTTCGTGCTGATGGTCCGTCCGGTGGCCCGGTCGGCGACCCCCTCGACCAGCCGGTGCACCGTGCCGTTGTCGTCGATTCTCGCCATCGCGCCGGGTGCTCCCTGGCTGCGCGCCGTACGCAGGATCGCGCGCAGCCCCGCGTCGTCGGGCGCCGCGGCGGCGGCCACCGCGGCCCGTTCGGTGCCGGCGTGATTCGTGCCCGTCGGCGTCGCGGCCTGCGCCGGGGCCGCCAGCAGGGACACCACGACCGCGCCCAGCGCCGTGCCCGTACCCACCGTTGCTGAGACCATCTGATTCATCTCCCGAGTGCCGTCTGCCGGTTCGACGTCCCGGCTCGAACCGCGCCGCGGATGCGGACGTCGGCACCATCTGTACGCGCTGAAGAGGCGCGCGGGTTGCATTGCCCGGGGATGAAGCGCAAACGGTGAAGGGGAATCGGCGAATTGGCGGAAAGGCGCCGCGCGGGGCGCCGCATCAGACGGGCGCCTGTCCGGACAGGCGCCCGTTCACACGGGCTGTGGGAGACGGCGGGCAGGAGGTGACGCCGGGTCAGCCGCCGAAGAGCTGAGTCCAGTACGTGCCCGCCCGGCTGCCGCCGGCGAGGCCGATGCCTATGTGGGTGAAGTCGCGCTTGAGGATGTTGGCGCGATGGCCGGGACTGTCCATCCAGCCGCGGACCACCTCGGCGGGGGAGCGCTGCCCGCAGGCGATGTTCTCGCCGATGGAGCGGCGGGTGCAGCCCGCCGCGGCGGCCCGGTCCCAGGGCCGGCTGCCGTCGGGGGATTCGTGCGCGTAGAAGTCACGGGCCACCATGTCGGCGCTGTGGGCCTGGGCCGCCGTGGTGAGCGTCGCGTCGGCGGCGAGGGGCGGCAGGCCGGCCGAGGCCCGCTCGGTGTTGGTGAGCGCGATGACCTCGCGTGCCGTCCGCTGCAGGCCCGCCGCGCTGAACGGCCGGGCCCACAGCGCCGTCCAGTACAGGTCGCCCGAGCGGGCGTCGGGGACGCACGCCAGTCCTGCCTGGTCGAACGCGGGATCGCACAGCGTGCGCCGGGACTGCTCGGAGGAGAGGGAGTACTCGACGAACTCGCGCGGGGTGCGTGGGCCGGAGACCAGATGCTCGCCGATGGTCAGGTAGGGGTAACCGGCCGCGATGACGCGCTGGTAGACGGAGATGCCGTCCGGGCTCTCCGAACTGAGCAGACCGCGGGCCGCCATGGCACCGGCGTGGTCCCGTGCCGCAGCCGTCAATCGGGCATCGAGGCGGACGGGCGGGGAACCGGCGGAGGCGCGCGCGGAGTTCACCGGTCCCAGGAATCCGTCCGGGTCGGGCCCGCCATCCGGCGTCCCCATGAGTCCGCCCCTCACCTGGCCGCCGCCCGCAGTCACGAGGCGCCCGGCGCCCGGAGCGGAGGTCTGCCCGGCCCCGGGTGCGGAGAATCGCCCGGCCCCGGGTGCGGAGGCCTGTCCGGCTCGGGGTGCGGAGTCTTGTCCGGCCCAGGGTGCGGAGAATCGCCCGGCGCCCGGCCCGGCGCCCGGCTCCGTGCCCCGCCTCGTCGGGGGCCGGCCACCCGGTGTCGCTCCCCGCACCGCGCCCGGTGCGGTGTTCGGTGCCGCGTTCGGCGTCGCCCCCCGCGGCGTGGTGTCCTCGGTGACGTCGACCCCGAAATCCCGCGCGACGCCCGCCAGTCCGTCCGCGTACCCCTGCCCGAGGGCACGGAGTTTCCAGGCTGTGCCGCGTCGGTACAGCTCGGCGAGGAGCAGCACGGTCTCGCGCTGTGGCCGGGGCGGGGTGAACCGGGCGAGGGCGCGGCCGTCCGACGCTGTGACCTGCACGGTGGGGGAGGGCAGCCGGCCCAGCGGAGTCGCGGGGTCGGCGGGGCTGACGACGACGGTGACGCGGGTCGCCCCGGGCCTCAGCCGCGCCGGATCGATGGTGAGCCGGTCGCCGTCGAGACGGGCGCCGGGCGCGGCCGGCTGGTTGTAGAAGACGAAGTCGCCGTCGCCGCGCACCTTGCCGCCGTCGTCGGTGATCAGCGCGGACACGTCGAAGGGGCCCGGCACCCTGAGGGTCAGGACCCCGTCCGGCAGGGGCGTGTTGCCCCCGGGAACCAGCTCGCTCATGCCGCCGCCCGTCGATGTGATGATCCGTGCCCGCCGCGCCATCGGGCCCGGAGCACGGGCCGTCGACCGCTCAACGGACCACCCGTGCCCTAGGGTTCCCGCGACCTGCGCGCGGTCGGCCGCGTGCCGGGCATGGCCCGGAGGTCGCCGGGGGCGGCCGGCGGCCGGAGCGATGACACGGCGGGTGCGGCGGCGCGCAGCGAGCGCAGGGCGAGCAGCATGACGCCGATGTCGTCCAGGTAGATCGGGTCGGGCAGCAGGTCGGTCGGCAGCACCAGATAGATGACGGCGCCCCAGAACACCCAGCGGGGTCCGGTCGGCAGTCCGGCCAGCCGCAGATCACGACGGGTGCGTACGAGGCGGCGCAGGAGCACTAGCGCCCCCGCGAGCGCGGCGGCTCCGAGGACGGCGACGATGAGGACCAGGGTCCATGCGGTCGAATCCATGCGTCCGTCCAGAGATCTCGTCGGGGTGTGCTTCCCTTCCGTGTGCCCGCTCGCGCCCAGGCTACCGCCCCGGGTACCCCCATCCGTGCCCGCGTTCCGGGACAAGGGTGCGTACGGGTCAGCCCTCGCCGGGTGTGTCCTGGCAGCAGATGACGAAGTCGTCGAAGGCATGCCGGCCGGGTCGCGGGCCGACGGACTCGATGGCCCGGCGGATGTCCCGCAGTTGATCCGTGGTCATCTGCAGGGGCGGCTCGTCGGGCTGGTAGGTGGTGCGCACGGGGTAGTCACGCCCCGGTTCCCGGGTCATCTCGATGTGG
This sequence comes from Streptomyces sp. NPDC005784, assembly GCF_042871525.1. Classification (NCBI taxonomy): domain Bacteria; kingdom Bacillati; phylum Actinomycetota; class Actinomycetes; order Kitasatosporales; family Streptomycetaceae; genus Streptomyces; species Streptomyces sp. NPDC005784. The sequence goes on along the minus strand of NZ_JBIAIQ010000007.1, from coordinate 293,847 downwards.
CAGCCGAGAACGTGGGTGACGGGGCGGCGCCCGCAGAAGTCGATCAGGCGGTCGACGGTGCGGGTGAAGGCGGGCCAGTCCTCGACGTAGAGGCGCCCCGGGTAGACCGTGTCGCCCGTGAGCAGGAACCCGGTCCAGGGGTCGAAGAACGTCACCGCGGCCTCGTGGTGCCCCGGCGTGGCCAGACATTCCAGCACCCGGTCGCCGAGATCGACCCGGGCGACGGCGTCGGGATCGTCCCGGAAGCCGAAGAAGTCCCAGGCGCTGTCGAGCGCGGCGTCCACGACCTCGGTGCCGGGACGGCCCGTGAACTGGCCGTCCCCCGCGATGTGGTCGCCGTGCGCGTGGGTGTGCAGCACCAGCAGCCCGTAGTCGTCCCGGGGATGCCCGGCCAGCCAGGACTTCATCACCTCGTCGACGACGCGACGCAGGGGGAAGTGGTCGGCCGAGGCCGTGGCGCCCGTGTCGATCAGCACGGCCCGCGCCGTCCCGAACAGCAGGAACATGAAGGGCGCTTCGTAGTCGATCGCCATGTTCTGGCGAAGGATCACCGTGTGCTCGTCGTAGGCGTGGACCTGGATGTCCGGATCCGTGTTGTGCTTGGCCGAGGGCGAGCCGTGGATCCACCGCACGTCGAGAGGTGCGGCAGGTGCGGAATCGTCGCTTCCACGGGCGCCGTCGGTCTGCTGCCCAGCAGTGTCCACGCTGTCTCCTCGGGCTCGGTCCTGCCGGGCCATGGCAGGACCCGGGACCTCAGTTTCGCGGGTGGGCGTGGTCCACCAGCGCCTGGGACACCGTACGGATGCTCCGGGCGATGTGCTGGAGCTGCATGACCTCGGCGGCATAGAGCTTGATGGTGTGCTCGATGACCCCCTCCTGCAGCCCGAGGCCGGGCAGCTCGGAGCGGGCGGTCTGCAGTGCCGTGCGGGCGACCCGTATCTCCTGCTGCACCTGGAGGTGCGCGTGGCGGGCGAGCAGGACGGGGTGCTTGTGCAGGACGGGATAGCTCGCGTAGCGGCTCGGCACCAGCTCGCGCAGCCATTTCACCGCCGATCGCTCCCAGTCGAAGCTGCCGGGGGTCTTGACCTGGCACGGCCAGTCCGAGGTGATCGGTGAATACGTCAGGGCCATGTTCATCGCTTCCGGGTTACGTCGGCGGGGGACTCTGGGGCGGCCCCGGCATAGGGGATGACCGGGGCCGCCACCACGGGTCTCGCAGGCGAGACCCGCTCGAACACCCGGGACCCGATGCGGGTAGGAGCGGACGGCCCCGGGTGGTCATGGGTCGTGACCTGGAAGCATCCGGGGCACGATCCGAAAGAAGTATTTATATATACCTCCGGATGCGCAAGGGCATGAAAACATTCATGCGTGCTTTGATGTGAATGATCCCGTGATGCCGTGGTGACAGCCGGTACGGGAGAGGGGGGTCGGCGGGTGCCGTGAGGTGGTTCGCGCCGTGGCCGCAGGTGCCGCGGGGTGGCTCGTGCCGTGGGGTGGCTCGTGCCGTGGGGTGGCTCGTGCCGTGGGGTGGCTCGTGCCGTGGGGCGGCCCGTGCCGCGGGGCGGCCCGTGTGGTGAGGCGGCCCGTGTGCTGAGGGGGCCCGCGCCGCCGCGTGAGCCCGTCCTCGGCGTGCTGCCGGGGGTCAGTCCCGCAGGAAGAACTGGTGCTGCTCGGCGACCTGCTCGTACTCCTCCAGGCGGGCCTGGGTGCGCTCCGGATCGGCGTCGGTCATGGCCTGGAGCAGCGCCGCCGACAGCACCACGGGCGCCGCGTAGGAGTCGAAGACGAGGCGGGAGCCGGTGCCGGTGGCGAAGGTGACGTCGGCCTCGTCGGCCAGCGGGCCGAGCCCGAGGTCGGTGATCAGGGCCACCTGGAGGCCCGCGCTGCGCGCGACCCGCATGGCCGTGAGCGTCTCCTGGGCGTGCCGGGGCATCCCGAAGGCCAGGACCCAGGTGCCGCCCGCCTCGCGCGACTGGAGCAGCGCGTCGTAGGCGACCGAGCCGCCGCGCGTCACCACCCGCACGTCCGGGTGGATACGGCGGGCGGCGTACGCGAAGTACTCGGCCAGCGAGACGGAGATCCGCAGTCCGAGAACCGTCAGCGGCGCCGACTCCGACATGGCCCGGCCGACGCGGATGATCTGGTCGGGGTCGGCGAAGTCCCGCCGCAGGTTCTCGAGGTTCTCGATCTCGGCGTCCACCGCGGCCTGGAGTTCGTTGCTCGTGACCTCGGCCGGGGTTCCCGGTGTGCTGCCGAGGGTGCTGAGCGCGATGGCCTGGAGGCTCTCCCGCAGCGCGGGGTAACCGCTGAACCCCACCGCCGCCGCGAAGCGGGTCACGGAGGGCTGGCTCACGCCCACCCGCTCGGCGAGGTCGGTGATCGACAGGAACGCCGCCTCGGTGATGTGCTCGATCAGGTAGTGGGCGATGCGCCGCTGGCCCGGGGAGAGCCGGGGGCCGTCGAACAGTTCCCTGAGCTGGGACGTGGGTGCGGCGCCCGCCTCGGGAGCCGTCTTTCCCGAGGTGATCGCGGATGCCTGGGCGCGTGCCTGCTGCGGCGATGGCACCGGTGCGCCTCCTTCATGTCCCACGAGAACTCAACATAGCTCACGGACCCTTCTGACCTGGGCCGGTATTGGCGCAAGCAATGCGTCGGTTCCTCGTTTCGCGCGGGATCGCGGGGTACTCGCACAGGCACCACGACGTGCTCGTTCGCGGGCGCGCGTGCCTGTACGCCGGCGCGAGGGAGAGGGTTTTCATGAGCGTGCAACAACTGCCCGCGTCAACGGTTCACGTGATGCTCGGGGACTGTTCCGCCGTTGATGCCAAGAGCGTGCTCGCCGTCCTGTCCGGCCGCTTCACCGCGGACCGGGAGAGCGCGGACGAGCCCCACGAGTCCGCGAGCGGCAGACCGACGGTGTGGACCGCGCTGTTCGACACGGCCGGTGAATCCGGAGGAGCCGGAGGAGCGGGAGGAGGTGCCGGGCCTGTCGTGGAACTTTCGGGGCAGCCGACTGTGGAGGCACAGGGTGGTCCCCGCGCGACACAGCGTCTGCGCGAGGCCCTCGGTGCCGCCTTCACCGTGCACGAGCTGGGCACGGAGGCCGGTGACCAGGAGGTTCAGATGAAGCTGCGGCTGGATTCGAGTACGGCGCACGAGACACGGTCCGGGTGAACGCCGGGACGGCGGCGCGCGGCGGAGAGATGGGCGCCCGCCGCGCGGCGACCGGATCGGCGCGGGAAGGCGCGGCCCGCGCGGGACTGGCCGCGCGAGGGGTGATCTACGCCCTGGTCGGCGTGCTGGCCCTGCGCATCGCCTTCGGCGACAGCGGCGGGCGGCAGGCGGACCGGGGCGGGGCCCTGGAGGAGATCGCCTCCAAGCCGTTCGGCGCGGCCCTGCTGTGGGCCCTCGGTGCCGGGCTCGTCGGCATGGCGTTGTGGCGGCTGTCCGAGGCGCTGTTCGGTGCGGCCGGGCAGGACGGCGGCGCGGCGGGCAAGCGACTGATGTCGGCCGCGCGGTGCGTGTTCTACGGGTTCGTCGCCTACTCCGTGCTGGCCTTCGCCGCCGGCTCGCGCGGCAGCGGTTCGGGCGACCGGCAGTCTCGCGACGTCACGGCCAAGGCGCTCGGTATGCCCGGTGGCCAGTGGATCGTCGGCATGGCCGGCGCGGGACTGGTCGTGGCGGGCGTCTGGATCGCCGTGCGGGCCGTCATGCGCAAGTATCACAAGCACCTGAAGCTCGGTGAGATGTCGCGACGGGTCCGCAGGGCGGTCGACACGGCGGGCGTGGGCGGCGGGGCCGCGCGTGGCGTGGTGTTCGCCGCGGCGGGCGCCTTCGCGGTCCGGGCCGCCGTGGACTACCAACCCGACCAGGCCAAGGGGATGGACGGCACGCTGCGGTCCTTCGCGGGAACCCCGGCGGGTCCCTGGCTGCTGGCCTGCGTCGCCGCGGGACTGGTCCTGTTCGGTCTGTTCTCCTTCGCGATGGCGCGATGGCGGAAGGTGTGAAGCCGCCGGGGCGCTTCCCATGCGAGGGTGCCCCCGCCGCACGCACGCGACGGGGGCACCCTTGGTGGGCATGGCATGGGCCGGTCAGGGCTGCGCGGTGAGTGCGAAGCTCTGCGTGGCCGAGCCGTCACAGGTGCGCTGGGTGAGCTGCACGCTGTTCGTCGCGGAAGCCGCCGCGCTCAGACACTTGCCGCTGTGCCGGGCGGTGAAGTGGTAACGCCCGGTGCTCTCCTTCACCGGCTGCCACTGCTGGTTCTGGCCGCTAGACCAACTCCACAGCTGCAACGGTGCGTTGTCGGCAGTCGAGCGGTCGGTGACGTCGACGACCTGCTGCGGATTCGGGCGGAGCGTGATCCGCGTGTAGCCGCTGTCCGTCGAGCGGAACTCAAACTGCTGTGCCTGCGTGCCGTTGCACGCGTACTGCTGGATCGCGGTCCCGTTCGCCGTGCCGGCCGAACGGGCGTCCACGCAGGTGCCGTTGCCGGAGTTGGCCAGTGAGTACCAGGTGGTCTCGGAGATCGGGTCCGCTGGTGGCACCGATGTGTCCGCCCCGCCGAGCCACTTGAGCCCGTCCAGCAGGAACCGGTTCTGTGTCGCGCTGGCGAACGTCGACGACAGCGTGGTGTTCGTCGCGTAGTCCATCGCGTTGTGGCCGAAGTTCGCGTAAAGCATCCGGTACTTCGAGTTGGTCCACAGAATCGGGTAGTAGCCGCTGTTCCAGGTCTGGTTGGGGTCCGTGCCGAGCGGGAAGCTGCTCGGGTCGATCGAGGCGAGAATCCTGATGTCCGGGTTCTGCCGCAGGTCGTTGGACCAGCTGTACCACTCGCTGACCGACGAGGTGAAGGTCGCGGGCAGGTTGGCGGTGGAGGGATGCGTCCGGTCCTCGACCTTCAGGACGGCCGTGGTCGGCCCCCAGGTGTTGGACTTGAAGTCACCGCTGCCGAGGAACTGGTTGTGATACCAGGACCAGCTCTGCGCGTCGGTGGTGAAGGCGGAGACATGGAAGCCCAGCCAGCCGCCGCCACCGCGCATGTACTGCTCGAAACCGGAGCGTTGGGCCGCGGTCTGCGGCAGGTCGTCGAGGAACAGGACGACTTGGTACGCGTTCACGCCTCCGTTGCTGAGCAGGTCCCAGTTGTTGCTTGCCGTGTAGGTGAAGCCGTTCGCCGCGGCCTGCTTCGGGAACCAGTCGTTCGCCTCGTGGACGAAGCTGATGTGGGCCGCGTCCCAGGTGCCGTTGTAGAGGGCGAGCACCTTGAACGGGGCCGCCGTGTCGCTCGCGTGCGCGGCGGGCGGCGCCGCGAGGCCGAGCAGGGTCGCCAGCAGGACGAGGACCCGCAGGACACCGCGCGCCGGACCGGATTCGCTGATGCGCATCGGACTCTCCTTCCCGTACGTGTCAGGGGTAGCTGACGAGGTCGGCGACGTTGGTCGAGGAGTTGGACGGACCGCCCCGGTCGTTGACGACGTGCCGGATGGTGCCCGTGCCGCCCAGCGAGACGGTCACCATGTCCTTGAAGCGCACGTTCGCGTTGACGGGCGCCTCGATGGCGTGCTCGGCGGCGACCGCGGAGTTGACGTTGAAGTAGCAGTAGCTGCCGAAGCCGTAGACCTGATGGCTCGTCACGGAGGCGGCGACCTTGTAGGCGGCGTAGCCCTGCGTCGAACCGTTCATCCACGCCGCCTGGTTGGGCGGGTCGTACGGCATCTCGTTCTGGTAGAAGTACGTGCGGCCGCCGTTGCCGTTCCAGACGGTCTGGTACTTCTGGTAGTGCTCGACGAACAGGCCGTACATGGTCACGTCGTCGCCGTTCACGACGAGCCCGGTGTCGGCGGTGTTGCTGGTCCAGCCGACCCCGCTGCCGTGGTCCGCGCGCCACAGCCACAGGTGGTCGCCGATGACGTCGTCGCTGTTGATGGTCAGGCTGGTGGTGGCCTTGCCGACGCCCGCGCCGCCGATGCGGAAGAACACGTCGTGCAGGGAGCTCGGGTCGGCGCCGTGGTCGGCCGAGGAGCCGCTCGGGCCCATCTCCAGCAGCTGCGCGGAGTTGGTGGTGCCCGCGTCGATCAGCAGCCCGGCGAGCTGGACGCCGTTCACATCGGCGACCGTCATCGCGGTGATGCCGTTGTCGGGGACGAGCGTGGCGAGACCGAGGCCCAGTACCACGGTGTCGGCCCGGGTGACCTTGAGCGTCTGGTCGAGGTGGTAGACGCCGGGCGTCACCAGCAGGTTCTTGCCCTGGGCCAGCGCGTCGTTCAGCTGCGCCGCGGTCGCGCCCGGCTTCACGATGAAGAAGTCGGAGAGCGGCAGGGACGTGCCCGCGGGCGTTCCCGAACTCCAGCTCGTGCCCGTCGAGTTGGTGCGTACGGACGGTACGAACACCTTCCAGGCGCCCGCCGGGTCGACGTACAGGAAGGGCTTCTCACGCGAGACCGGCGTCTGGTCCACCGTGGTGTACGGCGGGCTCGGGAAGCTGTTCGCGGGGGCGTTCTTCGCGCCGACGAACACCATGTTCCAGTTGGAGCCGGTCCAGTTCGACCACTCGGTGTTCCGTGACAGCCACTGCTGCTGCGAACCGGAGTTGACCTGACCGTCGATCTTCGTGTCGGCCATGTAGCCGCCGCTGGACCAGCCGCCGTCGTCCAGCGCCAGGTTGCCGCGCAGATGCATCCGCCGGTAGGGGGCCGCCTGCGACACCGCCCACCGGTCGGAGCCGGACGTGGGGGTCACCGACAGGTTCTCCGCCGAACGCCAGAAGTTCTGGGTCGCGTTGCCCTGGAACCAGTCCGCCTCGGCGTGCACCGCGCCCTGGATGTTGACGTCGTCGGGGGACAGGCCGAGACCCGCGACCTGGGTGTAGAAGCCGACGTTCGCGTTGGCGCTGTAGGTGCCGGGCTTGAAGAGGAAGGCCTTGCGCGCGGTGCCGAACTGGTTGGTCTCCTGCTGGGAGAACGCCGAGTCGAGGCTGCTCTGGATGGTCGCGGCCGGGGTCGACGGGTCGAAGACGGTCACGTTCGGGCCCAGGTCCGGTGTCCCCGGCGGCTGTTGGGTGTCCACCGCGTTGACATAGAAGGACTGGGCCGCGGTGCCGTTGCAGGTGTACTGCTGGAGCTGCACGCTGTCGGCGGTGGAGGCGCTCGGCACGTCGAGGCACTTGCCGCTGTTGCGGTTCACGAAGTGGTAGGCGCCGCCGGCCTCCGCCACGGCCTGCCACTGCTGGTTGGTGCCGCCGCCGTACGCCCACAACTGCACCAGCGCGTTGTCGGCGGTCGAGACGTCGGTGATGTCCCAGGCCTTGGTGGCGTCGGCCCGGTTGTCGACCTGGGAGTACCCGCTCGACGTGGCGGCGAACTGCCACTGCTGGGCCTGGCTGCTGTTGCAGGCGTACTGCTGGACCGCCGTGCCGTTCGCCGTTGCGGCGGCGCGGGCGTCGACGCACTTGCCGTTGTCCGCGTTGACGACGGTGGCCCAGCCGGTCGGCACGGCGGCTGCCTGCGTGACCGTGTCGTTCTGGGCGGCGGCGTTCTGCGAGGCGACGGTCAGGCCCGACACCGTCGTCGCCACGAGCGCGGTCACCGTCAGCAGCCTGGCCGTTCGGTGGCGCCCGGACTCTCTTCCGGATCCGGGCAGGGGGAATCTGGACATGGGGGACACTCCTGAACTGGTGGGGGGTTCATGTCCGTGAACATCGAATGCATTCATGGAGTCGTGGTGATCGGTGAACCTAAAGGTCTGCACCAAAGACGTCAAGATATGAAACAAAGAACCCTTTGAAATCGGCTGCGGGCGCAAGGAGTTGAACATCCTGTCAACAGGTGGGCCCTGAACTCGGTGCTACGCCAGGGGTGTTCACAGGTTCGGTGAAGTGGGACCTGCTGTCGAAGTGCTGAACCGCCGGCCGGCCGCGCGGCCGCGAAGGGCTCGCGACGACGTGCGCGCTTCGTCCCGGTGGATCGCGGTTCAATTCTTGAATCCCGGTCACCTGCGGGCTCCGGAACGGCGTCCCAGGTGTGGGGTTTCTTACAAGGTGGTGACAGGGCGGCGAACCACACCCTCCTCACCCGCATCTCAGGGCACTCTGGTTCCGGGTCGGTGACTCCTGTCTGGAGAGACACGGGAATCCACCGGCCACCGCGCCGACCGGCACCGCCGGTTCGTGTCCTGCGGCAAGGGAAGCGGCTGCCGCGGAACAGCGCCCCGGAGCACTTCCGGGGCGCCGTGCGTGTCTTGTCGCCGTGACCAGTGACCAGTGACCAGTGACCAGTGACCCGTGACCTGTGACCAGTGACCCGTGACCTGTGGCCGTGGCTCGTGGCTCCCGTGGTTCGTATGCCGCTAGTCGGTGGTCGTGTCCCGGCGTTCGGACTCGAAGGCGGCAAGGGCGGTCTGTACCCGGTCCAAGATCGTCTCGGTGTCGCCCGTGGCGTCGACCGTCAGCCCCGGTTCGTCGCCGAGCAGCGGCTGCAGGGCGTCGTACTGGGATGCGAGGAGTTCCTCGGGCATGAAGTGGCCGGTGCGGTGCGTGATGCGCCGACGGGCGATCTCACGCTCCAGATCCAGATGCACGAACCACACGCCTGGTCCGGCCGCACGGAGCAGCTCCCGGTAGGTGAGTTTGAGGGCGGAACAGGACACGACCGCGCCGCGCCGGGCCCGGGTGGTGTCGCGGATCCAGTTCGCGAGCGTGTGCAGCCAGGGTTCGCGGTCGGCGTCGTCCAGCGGCCGGCCAGCGCTCATCCTGGCGATGTTCCGTGGTGGGTGGAAGTCGTCGCCCTCCACGAAGGGCACGTTGAGACGCTGGGCGAGCTTCTTCCCGAAGGTGCTCTTGCCGGACGCCGAGACGCCCATGACGACCACGATCGTCGGTCCCGCCCCGGGTGATGGCATGCGGCTCCTCCTGGATCGGTCCGGCAGGACGTGGGTGCCCTCGCCGGAATCCTGGGGGAAGCCCTGGACGCCGGGCCCGCGCGACGACGTGGTCCGGCGGAATACACCCGGACGGGTGCGCCGCGGACGGAGCCCGGTGTCGTTCCGCGCGGTGGATTCGGTGCCGAGGCGGGCCCGCTCGTGCGGCGCTTTCGCTCCGCCGGGCACCGGAGCCGGGCGGTTGCTCCGACGGAGGGACCCGGCTACTTCCAACGGCCGAGCGGGCCGCGCCCGCCCTCGCCGACTCCGGGCGGGAGTGGTTGCCTCGGTGCGGGGTCCGCGGACCGGAAATCGACGTGGCGCGGCGGACAGGACCGCCCCGCGGCCCAAGGAGACCGGCGCTGTGCCGAGCGGGCCCGCGCGGGGTGGGCCGGCGGAGCGACGGCAGGTCGGGTCCCCGCACATGGCGCACCGACGAATGGGAGACGGCAGTGACCTCAGGCGTGGACATCAGTGGGCAGCTTGCGACACTGCCGCTGCTGCGGGGCCAGAAAGCTCTGGTGACGGGGGCGAACTCCGGCATCGGACTGGCGACGGCGATCGCGCTGGGCCGGGCGGGCGCCGACGTGGTCGTCAACTACGTCTCCGGGCAGGAAGCGGCCGAGGACGTGGTCCGGCAGATCCAGGCCTTCGGCGTGCGGGCCTTCGCCCATGAGGCGGACGTGTCCGACGAGGGCCAGGTCGTCGGGATGTTCGCGCGCATGCTGGAGGAGTTCGGCACGATCGACATCCTGGTGGCCAACGCGGGTCTGCAACGGGACGCGACGGTGACGGAGATGACCCTTGCGCAGTGGCACAAGGTCATCGACGTGAACCTCACCGGCCAGTTCCTGTGCGCCAGGGAGGCGACCAAGGAGTTCCTGCGGCGTGGTGTCGTGCCGGAGGTCTCCCGCTCCGCCGGAAAGATCGTCTGCATGAGTTCCGTGCACCAGATCATCCCGTGGTCCGGTCACCTGAACTACGCCGCCTCCAAGGGCGGCGTCCTCATGCTCATGCAGACGCTGGCACAGGAACTGGGCCCCCATGGCGTCCGGGTCAACGCGGTCGCGCCGGGTGCCATCAAGACCCCGATCAACCGCAGCGCCTGGGAGACCCCCGAGGCCGAGGCGGAGCTGCTCAAACTGATCCCCTACCGCAGGGTCGGTGACCCCGAGGACATCGCCGCCGCGGTGACGGTACTGGTCTCCGACCTCATGGACTACGTCGTCGGCACGACCCTGTTCGTCGACGGCGGGATGACCCTCTTCCCCGGCTTCGCCACCGGCGGCTGAGGCCGTGGCACCCGCGCTCACCTCGAGTTCCCCGCCAACGCCCTCACCCGCGTCCACCGCCGGCACCAGCCGATGAGGCCCGCGGGCGCGGGGGTCGGCGGTGCGGCCTCCGGCCGGGCCGCCCCGGGGGTCACCGTCTCCGCCGACGTGTGGGTCGAAACGACCTCGATCGTCGCCGGACTTCTCCCCGTAGCGGCCACCCCGTTCCTCGGGGCGGTCTTCCTCACCGCGGACGCCCGCCGTTTCGACGCCCCGGACCCGATCGCGTACTTCCGGCGGCGCGCCTGGTGCAGCCTCGCCGCCGTCGGCGTCCTGCCCCTGATCGGCCTCGCCGAGACCCGCGGCGCGGGCCGCCCCGACGTGAGCTGACCGCCCGGCCCACCCCCGTACGACGGACCGTGAGAACCGACCGTCGGCCAAACCACCGGCAGGGAGGCAGCCGTGACGGAGAATCAGATCCTTGAAGGCCTCGGACTGATCGTCGTCCTGGCCGTCGGCTCCCAACTGCTGGCGAGCCGGCTGCGGATCCCCGCCCTGATCGTCCTGCTGCCGGTCGGGTTCACCGCGGGTGCCCTGACCGACATCGTCAACCCCGACAAACTGCTCGGCGACGCCTTCTCCCCGATGGTGTCACTGGCCGTGGCGGTGATCCTCTACGAGGCCGGGCTCGGCCTGAACGTGAGCAGGCTCCACGGCCACATGCGACGGGTCGTGGCGCGCCTGATCTGGATCGGCGTCCTGATCACCTGGGCGGCCGCCGCGGCTCTCGCGGTCCCGCTGCTGGGCATGTCGAAGAGCGCGGCGGTCATGCTCGGCGTGATCCTCGTCGTCTCGGGGCCCACCGTGGTCGGCCCACTGCTCCACTTCGTGCGTCCGACCGAGCGCTTGCAGCGCATCCTGATCTGGGAGGGGTCGCTGATCGACCCGGTCGGAGGCATCCTCGGGGCGCTCGTCTTCCACGCCGTCGTCGCGAGCGGCAGCAACGATCTGCGCGGCAAGTTCGCTCAGTTCGCGGAGAGTTCGGCCGTCGGACTGATCGGGGGCGCGGTGGGGGCCGCCGTATTGTGGTTCCTTCTCAGCCGCCTGCACCTGGGCGAGGTGCTGGGCACGACGGCGCAGCTCGCCGCCGCGGTGGGGGTGGCCGCCGCCTGCGACGCGATCCGGGACGACACCGGGCTCATCGCCGCGGTCGTCACGGGGATGGCCCTCGCCAATCTGCCGGGCGTGTCCCTCCCGGCGCGCCGCCCCTTCCTCGAGACCCTCGTGTCGCTGATCATCGGGCTGCTGTTCATCTCCATCTCGGCCACGGTCACCCCGGCGTCGCTGCGGCACGTCATCCTGCCCACGCTCGGTCTCGTCGCCGCCCTGGTCCTGGTGGTCAGGCCACTGGTCGCGTTGCTGTCCACCTTGGGAACGGACCTGCTCCGCGGCGAGAGAGCGTTCATCGGATGGATGGCACCCCGCGGAATCGTCGCCGCGTCCACCGCCTCGACCTTCTCCGCCGCTCTGGTCTCCGATCACGTCGGCGGCGCCCAGAAGATCCTTCCCGCCACCTTCCTGGTGATCGTCACCACGGTGACGCTGTACGGGCTGAGCGCGCACCCCGTCGCCCGGCGGCTGGGCGCGCTGCGCCCGGCGCGGGCCCGCCCGCTGCTCGTGGGCGGCGACCCCTGGGCGATCGACCTGGGACGCGCCCTGCACTCCGCGGGCCTCGACGTGCTGATGTGGGCCGGACGAGAAGAGCAACGTGACCTGATCCGGGCCGCCGGACTGCGCCTCGCACCGGGTGAGCTGCTCGCCGCGGCCACCGGCGAGGGAGCGGAACTCGAAGGGATCACCGGCGTCCTGCTGCTCACCGAGGAGGACGACTTCAACGCGCTGGCGTCGGAGACCCTGCGCGGCACGGTCGACGGGTTCGTCCACCGGCTGGGGCCGCCCGGTCTGAGTCACGGCGTGGTCGCCCCCTATACGACCGGCGACACCCTGTTCGGGGCCGAGCTGAACAGGCCGGAACTGGCCCGCCGCTACGAGAACGGCGCCCGGATCACCCTCCGCTCCGCCGAGCAAGGCATCCCTGCCGGACACGCGCTGCTGTTCCTCGTACGGCCGGACGGGCGACTGGACCCGGTCACCGAGACCCGCACCCCACAGCCCGGGGCCCATGACAAGGCGATCCTGCTCGGTCCGGCCCGGGTACCCGGCATGGCACGGACCGAATGACGACGGCGACTGACGACGGGGACTGACGAAAGACACAGACGACGGGGACTGGCGAGAGAGGCAGACGGCGGCCGGTGCGGGCCACCCGCCCCGGTCGTGTCCGAACACCAACGGGCCAGCACGGATTGCGGTCTGCCGTCCGGCTGGATCTCATGGTTCTCATGTAGCAACAAGCCTCTGACCCAGACGACCTCGTGCCGCCGATGGAGCGTTCGCACTGGGTGGCCTTCGCCGGGATCCTGCTGATGGTCAGCGCCCTGTTCAACCTTCTCAACGGCTTCGTGGCGATCTTCAACCACGGCTACTACTCGACCGTGTACTCCCAGGGCAACCGGCTGCTCATCCTCAACTACACGGCCTGGGGCTGGATCTTCGTCGTCATCGGCATCGTGATGGCGCTGGCGAGTCTCGGTGTGTTCGTGGGCTCCAGGGGGGCGCGGCTGACGGGCATCTTCCTGGCCGCGTTCTCTCTGATCGCGCAGATGATCTTCCTTCCGGTCTACCCGTTCTGGTCGGTGTTCACGATGCTCGTGTCCCTGCTGGTCATCTACGGCCTGCTGGCCGAGCCGAAGCATGTGCACGGGGCCCGGGTCTGACCGGATCCGGATGAGCCCGGGAGCCGGGCTCTCCGCAGGCCAAGGGCGCCGCCCTTTCCCGGAGCCGACGGAGCCGGCCTCTCACAGCAGGGCGATCGGGTTGACCGGTGAGCCCGTGGCGGCCGGAAGCCGCAGGGGTGCGACCACACACAGGAAGGACCAGCGGTCCTCCTGTTCGACAGCGCGGTCGCCCCGTCGGCCGTCAGCGAGGACGTCGGGACGCCGCCGTGCAGGGTGCCGTCGTGGATGACGTGGCAGAGCGCGTCGAGATGGCTGTCGGCGGTCTTGGTCGGGCGTGGGCCGGCGGTCTCAGCCGCGCAGCCCGTCGAGTGCCTCGTCGAGCGTGGTGGCCGCCATGATCAGCGACAGATGGGTGAACGCCTGGGGGAAGTTGCCCAGTTGCTCGCCCGTCGGGCCCACCTCCTCGGCGAAGAGACCGACGTGGTTGGCGTAGGTATGCATCTTCTCGAACGTGTAGCGCGCCTCGGCCAGCCTGCCGGAGCGGGCCAGCGCGTCGACGTACAGGAAGGTGCACAGACTGAAGGTGCCTTCCGAGCCGCGCAGTCCGTCCGGGGAGGCGGCGGGGTCGTAGCGGTAGACGAGGCTGTCGGAGACCAGGGTCCGGCTCATCGCGTCGAGGGTCGACAGCCAGGTCGGGTCCTTCGCGCCCAGGAAGCCGACCCGGGGGATGAGCAGGAGCGAGGCGTCCAGTACGCCGCCGTCGTAGTACTGGACGTACGCCTTCTCCTTGTCGTTCCAGCCGCGCTCCATCACCTGCTCCAGGACGGCGTCGCGCGCCCGGGTCCAGAGCGCGGTGTTCGCCGGCCGGCTCCAGTCGTGGGCCAGACGCAGGCCGCGGTTGAACGCGGCCCAGCACATCACCCTGCTGTACGTGAAGTCCTTGCGCCCGCCGCGGGTCTCCCAGATGCCCTCGTCGGGGCGGTCCCAGTTGTCGGCGAGCCAGTCCAGGCTTCGGGTGACGGCCTTCCAGCCCGCGTAGTCGGCCTGGATGCCGATCTCCCGGCCCTCCGACAGGCCGTAGAGAGCCTCGCCGTAGATGTCGAGCTGGAGCTGGTCAGCGGCGGCGTTCCCGACCCGTACGGGGGAGGAGCCGCGGTAGCCCTCGAAGTGGTCCAGGATCTCCTCGCCCAGCAAGGGTGTCCCGTCCACCCGGTACATGATCTGGAGGGCTTCGCCTTCCTGGTCCAGGCGTTCCATCAGCCGTTCGCGCAGCCAGTGGGTGAACGCCGTCGCCTCCTCGACGAACCCGAGGTCGAGCAGGGCGCGCAGCGACAGGGAGCCGTCCCGTACCCAGGTGTAGCGGTAGTCCCAGTTGCGTTCGCCGCCGACCTGTTCCGGCAGGCCCATGGTGGCCGCCGCGACCGGGGCGCCGGTGGGCGCGTAGGTCAGGAGCTTGAGGGTTATCGCGGAGCGGTGCACCATGTCGGGCCAGCGGCCCCGGTACCTGGAGGTCCGCACCCAGCGCTGCCAGAACTCGATGGTCTCCGCCAGGTTCTCTTCGGTCCCCGGCACGGTGGGCGGCGGCGGTGCCGTGGCGTCCGGCCCGTCCACGGTGAACACGGCCGTCGCCATCTCGCCGGCGTTCAGGGTGACGGAGCTGCGGACGTCCTGTCCGTCCCGCTCCAGAGGGAAGGTGCTCTGCAGGAACGCGGTGATTCCCGGGCTGCGGAAGACGGCGCCGTCCGGGCCGAGGGCGAGGTCGTGACCGGCCCGCCCGTAGTCGAAGCGCGGGCGGCACTCCAGGACGAACCGCATCGTTCCCCGCACCGTCCGCACGGCGCGGACGAGCCGGTGCCGGGCGGAGACGGTCCCGGTGCGGTCCGGGGGCATCCAGTCGAGGACCTCGCCCACCCCGTCCGGTGACATGAACCGGGTCACCAGCACCGCCGTGTCCGGGTAGTAGAGCTGTTTCCAGGCGCCTTCAAGGTGGGAGGGCGCCAGCCGGAAATAGCCTCCGCCGTCGTGGTCGAGCAGCGCGGCGAAGATGCTGGGGGAGTCGAAGCGCGGGGCGGCGAACCAGTCCACGACGCCCTTGGAGGAGACCAGAGCGGAGGACTGGAGATCGCCCACCAGGCCGTGGTCGGCGATGGGCGGATAGCGGTCCATGGCGATCCAATCTCGAGGATCCAGGCATCTTCACTATCCGACATGGCGGACGTGTCCGCTTGTTCACCCAGGGAAGGACGGGGATCGCGGGGGGACGTGGCTGGATTGCCGAACACCGGGCGGCCGGGGTTACTGGAGTGGACCGCTCAACGTCGACGAGGCGCGCGCCGGTGCTCCGGGAGGCAGCGCCGGTGTCCCGGGAGGTAACCGCATGGACATGATCCATGTGCGCATGGTGAGTCCCGCCCGGCTGACCGACGCGGCGGTCGCCCTTCTCACGGCCGACCCCAGTGTCCTCAACCTCGTGGTGCAGCCCGGCATCGCGCGGAACCCGGACGGCGACGCCCTCGCCTGCGACGTGCTGACCGGAGGGGCGAACGGCGTGCTGCGCGGTCTGCGCGAGCTGCGCCTCGACCAGGCGGGTTCCATCGTTGTCGAACCCGTCGACATGGCGTTCTCCGGACGCGCCGAACAGGCCGGTGCCGATCGGCTCGGGGCGCTCTCCCGGGCGCCCGTCTGGGAAGAGGTGGAGGCCCGCATCCGAGCGGAAGGCACCTACGCCCCGAGCTTCTACCTCTACCTCGTGGTCGCCGGTCTCATCGGCGCGGTCGGCATCGTCACCAACTCCCAGATCCTCATCGTCGCGGCCATGGTCGTCGGGCCCGAGTACGGTGCCATCGTCAGTGTCGCGCTGGGGATCGACCAGCGCTCGGCGCCGCGCGTCCGCAAGGGACTGACTGCCCTGACGGCAGGGTTCGCGCTGGCCATCGCGGCCACGTACCTCTTCGCTCTGCTGATCCGCGGATTCGACCTGGAGTCCAAGGCGTTCGACGTCGGCGTGCGTCCCGTCTCCCATCTGATCGACACACCCGACTTCTTCTCGTTCGCGGTCGCCACGCTGGCCGGGATCGTGGGCATCGTCTCCTTGACCGAGGCCAGGACGAGCGCTCTGCTGGGCGTCTTCATCTCCGTCACCACCATCCCCGCGGCGGCCGACTTCAGCGTCTCCGCCGCCTTCGGCAGCTGGACCGAGGCGCGCGGAGCGTTCATCCAACTCCTCATCAACGTCACCGTGTTGATCGTCGTGGGCACGCTCACGCTCAGGGGTCAGCGCGCCATCTGGCGCCGGGTCGGCCGACGCGGCCTCCGGGCCGCCGACGGGTGAGGGACGCACCGGCACGCGAGGACGCGCGGGGCGGGGCGTCCTGTCCGGCAGGCGGGAAGTGTCAGACTGACGCCATGGACGAGCGCGTATTCGACAGGTCGGGTCAGCAGGCTTCGGTCATCGGTCTCGGCACCTGGCAACTGGGTGCCGACTGGGGCGACGTGAGTGAGAAGGAGGCCCTGGCCGTGCTGGAGACGGCGGCGGAGTCGGGGGTGACCTTCTTCGACACCGCCGATGTGTACGGCGACGGGCGGAGCGAGGAGATCATCGCCACCTTCCTGAGCGGCCGGCCGGACCTGCACGTCATGGTCGCCTCCAAGATGGGCCGCCGCGTCGACCAGATCCCGGAGAACTACGTCCTCGACAACTTCCGCGCCTGGAACGACCGTTCCCGCCGCAACCTGGGCGTCGACCGCCTCGACCTGGTGCAGTTGCACTGCCCGCCGACACCCGTGTACTCCTCCGACGCGGTGTACGACGCCCTCGACACCCTGGTCGAGGAGGAGCGGATCGCCGCGTACGGCGTGAGCGTCGAGACGTGCGACGAGGCGCTGGCCGCCATCGCCCGGCCGAACGTGGCGAGCGTCCAGATCATCCTCAACCCCTTCCGCATGAAGCCCCTGCGGCAGGTCCTGCCGGCCGCCCGGGAAGCCGGCGTCGCCATCATCGCGCGGGTCCCGCTGGCCTCCGGGCTGCTCTCCGGCAAGTACACCAAGGACACCGTCTTCGCCGCGGACGACCACCGGACGTACAACCGCCGCGGTGAGGCCTTCGACCAGGGGGAGACCTTCTCCGGGGTCGACTTCATGACGGGCGTGGAGGCGGCGGCCGAGTTCTCCGCCCTCGCCCCCGAGGGGTACACCCCGGCCCAGCTGGCGCTGCGGTGGATCGTCGGGCAGCCCGGCGTCACCACGGTGATCCCGGGAGCCCGTTCACCCGAACAGGCCCGCGCCAACGCGGCGGCCGCGAAGCTGCCCGAGCTGTCGCGCACGACGCTGGACGCCATCGACGAGCTGTACGAGCGGCGGATCAAGGAGCAGGTGGAGAGCCGCTGGTAGCAGCGAGACCGAACCCGGCGGCGGTACGCACGCGTTCCTGGCGGTCCCTGCCGCCGGGCATGCCGTCCTGTGCGGGCCGGTGCCGCCGGGGCGGGTGCGTTCTTGCTGGTCCGCGTCACCGGGGTATGCCCGGTCCCTGAAGGCCCGTACGGCCGGGACGCGCCGGCTTGTCGGTGGTCCGCCCCGCCGGGGCACGTCGACCTCGGGGGCCGGTGCCGCAGGGACGCGCCGGCTTCTCGGCGGCTCGTACCCCCCGCGCAGGCCGGCCCGGAAGCCCGGTGCCGCCGGGGCGGGTCAGTCCCCGGCGGCCCGCGCCGCCGGAAGCGCGTCGAGCTGCCGGTCGTGCACGCGGCTCAGCACCAGGACCGAGACGCTCGCGCCGATCAGCGCGCAGAACATGTCCCACTGGGTGTCCCACACATCGCCCTGGGTCGCGAGGAAGGCGTCCGCGCCATGGCCGCCGATCACGGCGGCCGCCCACTCGAACATCTCGAAGAGGGCGCTGAAGGCGAGGCACGCGCACACGGTCAGCGGCGCCAGCCACCTGCTGCCGCGCAGCGGTGACGTCCTGCTGAGCAGCTCCCGCACCAGGACGGCCGGCACGAAGCCCTGCATGAGGTGCCCGAACCGGTCGTACGGATTGCGGTCGAGCCCGAACGTGTCGCGCACCCAGTCGCCCAGCGGCACCTGTGCGTAGGTGTAGTGGCCGCCCACCGCGAGCACCAGGGCGTGCGCCGCGAGGAGGCAGTACAGCAGGCTCGTCAGCGGGAACCGCCGCCGGCCGATCACCACCAGCGGCAGCCCGACGAGTACCCACACGGTCTCCAGCAGCCAGGTCGTTCCGTCGTGCGCATGCCATGCGGAGAGCGCCATGCCCGCGATCACCACCGCGAGGAGCACGGCCGGGAGGGTCCGGCCGGGGGCGCGCTCCGGGGAAGCCGGGTGCGGGCCGGGCGGGGCGAGGACTGTTCCGGGCATGGCGGGCTCCTTCGTCCAGGTGGCCCCATCGTGGTGGAGGGCCGGGGCGGGTGGCATGAGTACGGGTACTCACCGGCGGACGGGTAATTTCGACGAACACGTTCGTGACGTACTTGTTCGCAACGAACATGTTCGTTATCTTTGAGGGGTGACAGGACAACCAGCTCCCCGCCCCAGCCGCCGCGAGCGCCCGGCGAAGCCGGCCCTGACCAGGGCCGGCATCATCAGTACCGCCGTCGCGCTGATGCGCGCCGAAGGTCTCCCGCGCGTCACCATGCGCCGCCTGGCGCAGGAACTCGACACCGGACCGGCCTCGCTCTACGTCTATGTGCGCAACACCGCAGAACTGCACGCGGCGGTGCTCGACGACCTGCTCGGCGGCGTCGACCTGGGCCCGGCCCGCGCGGACGGCGACTGGCGCGACCGGCTCGTGAAGGTCCTCACCTCGTACACGGCCGTGCTGTTCGAGCACCCGGGGCTCGCCCGCTCGGCCCTGGTGGCCCGCCCGTCCGGTGAGCGCTACCTCGACCTGGCCGAGGCGCTGCTGTCCCTGCTCGACGAGGGCGGTGTCCCCGGTGACAGGGCGGCCTGGGGGATCGACCTGCTGCTGCAGTTCGCCACCGCCACCGCGGCGGAGCACTCCGCGGGGGAGAAGGACACGGTCGACACCGAGGGCGAGTGGGCGGCGCTCGCCGCGGCGGTGCGCGGTGCCTCCCGCGAGCGGCACCCGCACGTCGCCGCGCTGGGCGCGGACCTGCTCTCCGGGCCGGGCGTGGCTCGTCTGAACTGGGGCTTCCACGTCCTGATCAACGGTGTCGTGCTCACGCCCCGGCCGGACACGCCGGAGGCGCCGACCTCCCCCACGCCACCCGACACGCCGTGAGCCCCACCAGCCGACGGCCGTCACCACCCCGCACCGTCACCGAAAGCGGACGGTCAGCCCCGTACCGACCCTTACAAGGAGAACCAGCCATGACGAACACCCACCACCCCATCGCCGTGATCGGCGCCGGTCTCGGCGGCCTCACGCTCGCCCGCGTCCTGCACCTGAACGGCATCGAAGCCGCCGTCTACGACCTGGACGCCTCACCGACCGCCCGCCCCCAGGGCGGCATGCTCGACATGCACGAGGAGTCCGGCCAGGCCGCGCTGCGCGCCGCCGGGCTCCACGACGAATTCCGCGCGGCCATCCACGCCGGCGGCGAGGCCATGCGCATACTCGACAAGAACGCCACCGTCCGGATGGAGGACGCGGGCGAGAACGAATCACGCCCGGAGATCTCCAGGGCCACCCTGCGTGACATCCTGCTCGGCTCGCTGCCGGAGGGCACCGTCCGCTGGGGCGCCAAGGTCACCGGGACACGAACGGCCGGGGACGGCCGCCACGAGGTGAGCCTCGCCGACGGGAACAGCTTCACCGCCGACGTGCTGATCGGCGCCGACGGCGCCTGGTCGAAGGTACGGCCGCTGGTCACCGACGCCACCCCGGTCTACGCCGGAATCTCCTTCGTCGAGATGCATCTGTTCGACGCCGACACCCGTCACCCGAAGGGCGCGGCCGTCGTCGGAGGCGGCATCCTGTTCGCGCTCGCCGAGGAGAAGGGCCTGCTCGGCCACCGTGACCCGGACGGCTCCCTGCATGTCTACGCGGCCCTGCGCACGCCCGCCGACTGGGCGGTCTCCGGCGCCGTCGACTTCACCGACACCGAGGCGGCCAGGCGGAGCCTCCTGGAGCACTTCGACGGCTGGGACGAGAGCCTGCTCTCCCTCATCGCGGACGCGGACGGCGAACTCGTCGCCCGGCCGATCCACGCCCTGCCGCCCGGCCTGCGCTGGGAGCGCGTCCCCGGCGTCACCCTGCTCGGTGACGCCGCGCACGTGATGTCCCCGTTCGCCGGAGAGGGTGCCAACCTCGCGATGCTCGACGGCGCCGAAGTCGCCGCCGCCCTCGTCGCCCACCCCGGCGACACCGAGAAGGCCCTCACCGCCTACGAGGAGGCGCTCTTCCCTCGCTCTGAGAACGCGGCCACCGAATCCGCCGCGAACCTCTCGATCTGCTTCAGTCCGGACGCCCCGCAGAGCCTGGTCGACCTGATGAACCAGTACCGGGGCGACGCCAACTGACGTACAGAGCAGTAGTTGTGACGATTGGTCAGTGAATTCCGGTTCTCGTCGGCCGACGGCGCGACCCCCTTCACCACCGGGTGGGCCCACCCTTCACCACGCCGTCACCCTCCGGACGCGCACGTCACTTCCGGCACTCCCGGGCGCCCTCTATTCTCGCGCCCGGGCCGGGGTCCGGGGAAGTCGCCGGACATCTCCGGTCCGACTGTCCTCGCACCCTGTCCGTCGGA
The DNA here is from genome assembly GCF_042871525.1 of Streptomyces sp. NPDC005784. Taxonomy (NCBI): domain Bacteria; kingdom Bacillati; phylum Actinomycetota; class Actinomycetes; order Kitasatosporales; family Streptomycetaceae; genus Streptomyces; species Streptomyces sp. NPDC005784. The sequence goes on along the minus strand of NZ_JBIAIQ010000007.1, from coordinate 273,141 downwards.
AGGCGACACCTTTTATGCGCCCCTCATGGCCGCGCACAGCAAGACGGTTCGGCAGCAGGTCCGCCGCCGTGCTCGTGACCACCGCCCTCGCCCTGGCGACCCCGTTCCCCGCCGACGCGGGCGGCACCGCCGTGGAGCGGCCGGCGTCCCTGGTGGACCCGCTGATCGGATCGGCGAACAGTGGCACGACCTACCCCGGAGCCACGCTCCCGCAGGGGATGATCGGCTGGTCCCCGACCAGCACGACCGGCGACCAGACCAGCACCGGGGCCGCCAACGGCTACCAGTACAACGTCACCCGCATCCGCGGTCTGAGTCTCACCCATGTCAACGGCGCCGGATGCAACCCCGGTGCCGCGGGCGACGTCCCGATCATGCCGTACGTCGGTGACGTGACCTCCTCGCCCTCCGCCGACACCAAGGACGCCGTTTACGCGTCCAACTTCTCGCACACGGCCGAGAAGGCCGTGCCCGGGCGCTACTCGCTCGGCCTCGCGTCGGGCGCGTCGGCCGACCTCGCGGTGAGCAGGCGGGCGGGCGTCGCCGACTTCGCCTTCCCGGCCGACCGCCCCGCCAACCTGCTCTTCCGGGTCTCCAACTCCCTGAACGGCAGCGAGGACGCGCAGGTCGACATCGACACCGCGCACCGCAAGGTGACCGGCTCGGTGCAGACCGGCGCGTTCTGCGGCCGCCGCGCCAACGGCGGCACGAACAACCGCAAGAGCTACTACCGGCTGTACTTCAGCGCGTCCTTCGACCGGGACTTCTCCTCCGTCGGCACCTGGAAGGACGGCACCCTGTTCGCGGGGTCCACCACCGCTTCGGGCGGGGAGGGCTACGCCACCGGCGCGGACCGGGCGGGCCGGGGCTCCGGCGGGTACGTCGGCTTCGACACGAGTGCTGACAACGATGTCCACATGCGGATCGGCATCTCGTACGTCAGTCTCGGCGGCGCCGAGGCCAACCTGCGCCGGGAGATCGCCCCGAACGCCGGCGTCACGGACGTGGCAGACGCGGGCACCCGCGCCTGGAACCGTGAGTTGAGCACCGTCCGGGTCGACGGCGCCACCACCGACCGGCGCACCACGTTCTACACCGCGCTCTACCACGCGCTCATGCAGCCCAACCTGATCAGCGACGCCGACGGCCGCTACTACGGCATGGACGGCGCCGTGCACCGTCTCGCCAGGGGCCAGCGCGCGCAGTACAGCAACTTCTCGGGCTGGGACCAGTACCGCGCCCAGATACAGCTCCTCGCCCTGCTGAAGCCGCGGGTCGCGGGCGACTTCGCCCAGTCCCTCTACAACTTCGCGCGGCAGAACGACGGGGTCTGGGACCGCTGGGTGCACATCAGTGGCGCCACTCACGTCATGACGGGCGACCCCTCGGCGGCGACCGTGGCCACCCTCTACGCGATGGGTGTCCGCAACTTCGACTACGAGGGAGCGTTCGACTCACTAGTACGGCAGGCCACCGTGCCGCGCCCCGAAGGACTGCTGGACGCCGGCTGCCCCGGCCAGTGCGTGGGCCAACGGCCCAACCTGGCACAGTATCTGACGTCGCATTACGCGGCGCAGGACGTGTGCCACTGCTGGGGCGGCGCCGCCGAGACGCTGGAGGACGCGGTCGCCGACTCGGCACTCGCCAAGTGGGCGCGGCTGCTCGGTCGCGACCAGGAAGCGGCCGTCTTCGCCGAGCGGGGCGCCTACTGGCGGAATGTGTTCAACCCCGCCGCCACGGCCGACGCCGGCTACATCCAGGCCCGCAGGCTCGACGGGTCCTGGGTGACGCCGTTCAGCCCCGGCAGCGATCTCGGCTTCGCGCAGGGCACCAGCGCCACGTACACCTGGATGGTCCCGCAGGACGTCCAGGGGCTGGCCGCCGCCATGGGTGGCCGGGACACGGCCGCGGCACGGCTGGACGGCTTCTTCCACAAGGCCGACGGCTCCTGGTCCGTGCGCGGCGGGGACGCCCTGCGCTACGACCCGACCAACGAGCCCGGCATCCACGCGCCCTGGCTCTACAACGGGCTCGGACAGCCCTGGAAGACCCAGGCGACCGTCCGGCAGATCCTCGACACCGTGTACGGCACCGGCCCCTCGGGCCTGCCGGGCAACGACGACCTCGGGACCATGTCCGCCTGGTACGTCTTCTCCGCGCTCGGCCTGTACCCGCAGACCCCGGGCAGCGCGACGATGCTCCTGGGCGCCCCGGTCTTCCCGCGCGCGGTGGTGCCGCGGCCGGGCGGGAAGAGCATCGTCATCAGCGCGCCCGACGCGGATGCCACGCACCTCTACATCGACGCCGTACGGGTCGACGGGCGCCCCACGCAACGCTCCTGGACCGGCGCCGGTCTCACGACCGAGGGCGGCACGGTGAGATTCCGACTCGGCGAGCAGCCCGACGCCGAGTGGGCAACCGCCCCCGAGGACCTGCCGCAGTGACCGCGCGGCCGCGCGGGAACGGATGTTCCCGCGCGGCCGAACGGCCCGCTCAGTCCCGGCCGGCCGCCCCGCGCAGCGCCGCGATGGCAGTGCCGATCGCCTGCTGGAGCTCCTCCAGGCGCTGCACCATGTCGTCCTCGTAGATGTCGTCGGCGTCGTCGAACGTCAGCTCCTCGAACACCTTCGTGGCCTTCTGCAGGCTGCTGTAGAACTTCGTCCGGCGTTCCTGGACGCGCAGTTCGGGGTCGGCCTCCACCGTCTCGACGACGAGGTTCTTCATCGTGTCGTACGCCTCCGTGGCCCACTCGCCCGCGTCCTCGCCCTCGTCGAGCTCGTCGAGGAGGGACAGATGCCGCTCGGCCTCGGAGCGCAGTTCGGCCGGAGCGTCCAGGGTCTGCCCGGCCGGTGTCCTGATCTGGCCCTTCTCCGCGATCTGGCGCACATAGCCGATACGGTCGGCCGCCCGGTTCTCGGTGGCGACCGCCTTCTTCAGCTCCTCCGTGCGGGAGATGTCGCGGGCCAACTCGGTCTGGAGCGCCGGGTCTTCCTTCACCCGGTCCAGGAGTGCGGCCCGCGCCGCCTTCGCCGTGGAGGGGTCGGCGAGGATCGCGGCCCGCAGCGCGGTCGGGTTCTCGGCCACCTCCAGGGCCTTCGTGGGACGGATGCCCTCGGCCTCCGCGGCCTCGGCGATGGCGGTGCCGCGCTCCGAGGCGGCACTGGAACGGGACGCGTAGTAGGCGGACCAGGCCTCCGCGTCCGGCAGTTCGACGTCCGCGCCGGGGAGCAGGGTCTCGAAATGGGGGACCAGGCCGTCGTCGGCGGCTCTGTCCCAGGCCTTGTAGTAGCGCATGACGCGCTCGGGCGAGCATCCGGCCAGTTCCGCGAACTCCTTCGCGGACACCTTCTGCGTGTCGTCGGCGGACTGCCCGCCGGGACGGACACTGCGGGCCACCTTCAGCGCGAAGGCCCAGCCGCCGTTCCGTGCGTAGGCGCCGAAGTCATGGGCGTCGCGCTCGACGGGGTTCGGCGTGTCGGCGCGCGCGGCGGATTCTTCGGACGAGGCGATGGCTGCGGTCAACGGGAACTCTCCTGGGATGGCGGGGCGTTGATGTCACGGAGGATGAAGCATTGGCCTAAGGTTTGCGTGGAATCAAGCAGTCACGCGTGGACCGGAACCAAGCGGACACCCAAGTAAATCCGAAATGTGTAAGCCAGAAACGACGCGATGTGATGACCTTCACCCCGATGTGGCAGAAAGTGATGAATTCCTTACGGCCGTGTCACGTACGGCTGGGTATCGACCATCGCGCGACCGCGGGAGGATCTTTCGTGCGACCGTTCACTCTCAACTACGCCCAGCCCTCAGGGCAGTCGGCCGCAGTACCCCCGTACCACTTCGACGTGTCCCTGCAACTGAACGTGCTGCCCGACGGCCGCCCGGCCGTCAGCGACCGCGCGTTGCTGATGGCGACCGGCACCACGACGTCGACGGCCGGTTCCCAGACGCACTTCGACGACTGACGGATGCCGCGCGCATGACGGTTCTCATACTCACGGCCGAACAGGACGTCACCGCCGACATGGTGGTGGCCAAGCTGCATGAGCGGGGCGTGCCCATGGTGCGCCTCGATCCCGCCGACCTGCCCGGCAAGGCGGTGCTGTCCGCCGACTACGCCCACGGTGACTTCGACGGCTATCTGTCGGTCAACGGCCATGTGCTCAGCATGGGTGGCCTGCGCTCCGTGTGGGTGCGCAGACCGGGCGAGCCGGCGGCCCATGCCGCCGAACCATCCGCATGGCTCACCGCCGAGACCAGGCAGGCCCTGTTCGGCATGCTCTACTCGGCCTCGACCCGCTGGATGAACCACCCGCGCCGGGCCGAGCAGGCCCGGCACAAGCCCTGGCAGCTGAGGGTGGCCCACAGCAGCGGATTCGCGGTGCCGCCCACTGTGATCACGACCGCCCCCCGGGTGGCCCAGCAGTTCGTCCAGGAGTACGGGGACGTGGTGGTGAAGTCCGCCTCAGGGCCGCCGCCCGGCGAGCCTCCGGCGGCTCTGCCCACCACGCTGGTCGGACCCGACACGGACTTCTCCGGCGTGGCGGCCGGCCCCGCGTTGCTCCAGCGCTACATTCCCAAGCGCGCCGACATCCGCCTCACCGGCATCGGCACCCGGCTGTTCGCCGCCCGCAAGGCCGCCGAGCCCGGTCAGGTGGACGGCCGGTTCGGCGAGACGGGGAACGGCTGGGAGCCCACACCGGTGCCGCATCGCATCGCCCGTGCGGTCCACGACTACCTCGCCTTCACCGGACTCGCCTACGCCGCCTTCGACTTCGCCGAGGACGCGGAGGGCATCTGGTGGTTCCTGGAGTGCAACCAGGGAGGCCAGTTCGGCTTCGTCGAGCTGGAGACCGGGCAGCCCATCGCCGACGAGGTCGCCGTGTGGCTGGCGCAGCGGAGGCCCGGTCTCCGTATCCCGGAAGGACATTGACCTGAGCGTCCGGTGACGGTCGATCATTTCGTGCTTGTCCGGAAGGAGTTGAAGAAGGTCTTCAGCGCCAGCCGGTTGGCGGCGGTGTCCCAGTCGTCCGCCGGGGTCGTCCAGCGCAACGAGAAGCCCCGGTGGTCGCCGATGAGGAAGCCACGGCCGAGGGTGCGCACCCGTACGCCCCGGGACACGGAGTACCACTCCATGTCGGCGCCCTTCATGCCCCGGTAGGTCACCGGCTGGATGTCGCCCACCCGTTCGTAGCCGGTGGAGACGGCACGCAGGGACGGTTCCAGGTCGCTCCAGACGGCCACGGGGTCCGGACCGAGCTGGGTGCTGTAGGTGACGGCCAGGGTGCGCGGGTCGCCGCTCGCGCCGAAGGTCACCCGGTAGGCGAGGTCGTCGGAGGACTGCGTCTCAACCGGTTTCCAGCCGAGCGGGAGGGCGACGCCGAAGCCCTGGGGCGCCCGGTAGAGGGAGAAGCCGGACGGCAGCGTCGCGCCGGCGGTGGCGCTGGGGGAGGGGGACGGGGAGGAGGACGGCTCGGGGGACGCCGTGGGCGTCCGGGCGGGGGTCGTGCCGGCAGAGGTGGGGGCCGCGGACGGCGCGCCGGCTGCCGCCCGTGACGGTGTGGAGCCGGAGGCGTCGTCTCCGCCCGGCAGTCCGCCCATCGTGGCGAACACCGCGACGGCGACGACGGTGACGGCGAGGGCCCCGCCCAGCAGTACCGGCCGGCCGACGGGCAGGCCTCCCCGGGTCCGTCCCGTTCTTTCCTCGTCCGCGCCCTTGGAGCGGAAGTCCCCGGCGGGATCCAGGAGATCGGGCAGCGGCTCCGGCGGCGTGGACTCCTCGAGGTTCTGCCGGAGGATGCGCGTCAGCGCCTCGCGTACGACGGCTTCGGGCACCCGCTCCACGGGGTCCCAGCGCAGCAGGCCCAAAATGGCGGGCGCGAGCGGGCCCGCGTGCCGCGGTGCCCTGACCGGCAGCCGGTCCACCGCCCGCAGCGTGGCCTCCGTCTGCCCCCGGTCCCGCACGGCCGGCTTGCCCTCCACCAGCGCGTACATGATCGCGCCCAGTGCCCAGAGGTCCGCCGCGGGTGCGCCGCCCTCACCGCGGGCCTGTTCGGGGGAGGCGTACGAGGGAGCGGTGACGCGCGTAGCGTCGGTGGCCGCGGTCAGTCCGAACCCGGTCACCGTGACCGTGTCCTGGTCGTCGGCCCACACCTGGCTCGGGCCGAGTTCGCCGTGGAGAACTCCCTCGCCATGGGCGGCGGTGAGGACATCCAGGACGCCGAGCCCGATCCGGGCCGCCCGCACGGGGGCGACGGGGCCGTGCAGGAGGAGTTCGGACAGCGGGACGCCCGGGGGCCGTTCCGTCACGGTCCACACGAAGCCGGGCTCCTCGACCACATCGAGGACCGCGGCCACCAGGCCGGGACAGGCCGGACCGAGAATCTCGGCCGCGCGCAGGATCCGGTCGGCGGCGGGCTCCCGCACCTCCTCGCCCCGGTGCTCGGCGACGTGTGACCGGGTCAGGACGACGGGCCGTCCGAAGGCCGTGTCCTCGCCGTGCCATACGGCCCGCCCCTCTTCGCGCAGGGCGACTTCGAGCAGCCGGTATCGCCCGGCGATCAACTCGCCCGCGGAGTCTTGCGCCTTCGCCATCTTCATCCCTCGTTGCGTACCGGGCACTCACCTTTCCCAGAAGTACGCGGGACGTGACGAAGAGTGTTCAACGGAAGACGGATCGAGATACCTGTTTTTACTCGGCCGCGCCGCCGTCGCGCACCCGTACGAACAGTGCAGGCCCGTGTTCCCCGTCGACTCACCGCACAGCCTCCTGGCCGAGGTAGGAGTCCACGGCCCGCTGTGACCGGCAACTCGCCCTCAGGGGACGGCAGTTGACATCGGACCCGGAACGCGGGGCACTGTCGCCGCCGGGACATGGACACCAGGGAGCCGCCCGGGAAAGATGCCAGATGCACACAGTGCCCTCTGCTCACCGTGTCCGTCCGCTCACCGCCCGAGCCACCAGGAGGCCGCCCGTATGAGTGCCCGACCGCTGCCCGTCAGCCAGCCCGCCGAGCAGGGAGTCGACGCCTCGGGCATCACCGCGTTCCTCGACGCCGTCGAGGCCGACCCGGACATCGAACCGCACAGTCTGATGATCCTGCGCCACGGGCACCTCGTCGCCTCCGGCTGGTGGGCGCCGTACACACCCGAGCGCCTCCAGCTGCTCTACTCGCTCAGCAAGAGCTTCACCTCCACGGCGGCCGGATTCGCCGTGGCCGAGGGCCTGTTGGACCTGGACCAACCAGTGATCTCGTACTTCCCCGAGTTCGAGGCCGACATCACCGATCCGCGCAGCCGCGCGATGCTCGTCCGGCACGTCGCGGCCATGGCCAGCGGCCATCTCGCCGAGACCTACGCCGACGCGCTCCGGCTCGACCGGGAGGAGGCGGTACGCGGCTTCCTGCTGATCCCGCCGGACCGTGACCCCGGCACCGTGTTCGCGTACAACCAGTCCGCCACGTACACGCTCGCCACGATCGTCCAGCGGGTGACCGGTCTGTCGCTGACCGCGTATCTGCGGCCCCGGCTGTTCGACCCGCTGGGCATCGGGGAGACCGCCTGGACACGGAACCGGGCCGGCCGGGAGATCGGCTTCAGCGGGCTGCACGCCTCGACCGACGCGATCGCCCGGCTCGGCCAGCTGTATCTGCGCGAAGGTGTCTGGGAGGGGCAGCGGCTCCTGCCGGCCTCCTGGGTCGCGGAGGCGACCCGCGCGCACATCGCGAACGCGGACGGCACCCCCGAGGGAGCCCGGTCGGACTGGCAGCAGGGCTATGGACTCCAGTTCTGGCGGGGGCGGCACGGATACCGCGGCGACGGCGCGTTCGGGCAGTTCTGCGTCGTGCTGCCCGAACACGACGCGGTGATCGCGACGACCGCGGCGACCGACCGGATGCAGGAGCTGCTGGACCTGATGTGGCGGCATCTGCTGCCCGCGTTCGGAACGGCGCCGCTGCCGCCCGGGGGCGAGGCCGACCACGCGCTGCGCGGACGGCTCGCCCGGCTCGCCCTGCCGCCGGTCGAGGCCGGGCCCGAGCCCGCGGAGCCCGCGGACACCTGGTGGGACGCGGAGTTCGTTCCCGCCGGAGGCGTCTGCGCGGAGCAGCGGACGCTGACGGGCGTGGTCGTCACCGAGGGCGACAAGGGCCCGTGCGTCACCCTGGTCGAGGGCGACCGGCGACTCGAGCTGCGACTCGGCGGAACCGGCTGGACCGTCGACCCCGGCCCGACGCCCACGGCGGTGAGCGGGGGCTGGACCGACCCGGTCACCCTGCGCGTCGACGTGCTGTTCCTGGAGACCCCGCATCGGTTGACCGTGACCTGCTCCCTCCCCGATCGCACCTTCACGGCCCGCTGGCACACCACCCCGCTCCACGCCCGCTCCCTGGCGTCCCTTCACGCACCGTCACGGCTGGCGTGAACGGGCCATCGGAAAACGCCATACCGCGCCACCCCTTCCGCCACGTAGAGATATCTACCAACATGCAAAAGCCGAGGTCCTGGCGGGCAACCGCGGGTCTTCGGCCGGTGCCTCCCTCCGCGCCTGCCGAGCGGAGGGGACTATCTCCGGGGTGATCCGTGACGAACGTGATGTGGATGCAGAGCGTGGAGTGGCTGGCGGCGGCCGCCAGGAATCCGAGAGCGTGCAAACGGGAGTGGGACCAGGGGAACGGTGGCGTGCTCCTGGAGGCCGGACGCTACTGGGACGTGCTGAGCGTGCCCGAACAACTCGGCCTGCTCGCCCTGGACATCCTGTGGTCCGACCCGCTCCAGGTGCCGGGGCCCACCCTGGTCGACTGCACGGCCCGCCGCGTCGGCTTCTTCCTGCCGCCCGACCCCGCCAGCCGATGGGAGGGATCGGGGCTCCGCCACCTCGGCAAGGGCTCGTGGATCGCCGTACCGCCCCCGTACCGTTCCGCGGGACCGCTGGAGTGGATCATCCCGCCGGACGGGACGGGCGCCCTGCATCCGGCCCTCTCCCTGGAACTGGCGCTGCGCCAGGCCAACGGCACCCTGGCCGTCCTGGCACCGTCGGCCGAGGAGTAGCACTCACCAGTCGGCCAGGCCACGCGGCACGGGAACCGCGGGAACGCATCCGTCCTGGTCCTTCTCCGGAACGGGTGCCGCGAAGCTCGCCCACAGCACCTCGCGGGGTTCCGGGACCAGCCGACCCTCGGCCCGCCACTCCGACACGAGCTGAGCGTAGATCGGCGGATGGCCGCCCGGATGAGTGCCCTGATGACCGGGACGGCCGGACGGCTCGGCGTAGGGCCGGCCCGTGCCTGTTCCCATGACCGTCCCCGCGCTCGTACGGGTGCCGGCACCGGCTCGCAGAGCGGGAACGTGTCGCAACGCTTTGTGAGTGCTGTCCATGCCGGAGCAACGTGTGCGTCCGCGCCGGTGGAACGCGCCTCGCCGACCGCCCACCGGGTCGGGTGACCACGTCCCCCGTTCGGCGCAACGCTACGACCCGCCGCTCGCGAAGACCTGTGCCCGCTATCCGGCCCCGTAGAAGTGCGCCTGGCCTCCGCGCCACTTCACCCATGCCGGATCGTCCAGCAGATCCTCCGCGTCCGGCAGACCGGCGCGGCCGAGGAACTCCAGCAGATCCTCGTCCGAGAACGCCACGCCGAGGTTCTCACCCCGCGCGGTCACCTCGCGGCCACTGGTACCCAGGGTCGGATGCACAACCAAAGGAGCCCGTCCGGACATGTCTCCAGGATCGTCCTTCGCGCCGCGCCGCGCATCCGGACGGGCGGATGCGAAGTCGTCGTATGGCGTGAAGTGGTTGTATTCAGTGAAGTGGTTGTCTTCAGTACTGAGTGCGTTGCTACTTCTCTGGGCGAGGAGCTTTCGATGGGCGCGTTGGACCTGACAGCGATCGAAGCGGAGCGTCAGCGGATCCGGGACGCCCATCTGATGCCGGAAAGGCCGGCGAGCACGGCCCGCGGCGTGCACCATGTCGCGCTGCTCTCCTCGGACGTGGAGCGGACCGTACGGTTCTACCAGGGCGTCCTGGGCTTTCCCCTCACCGAGATGATCGAGAACCGGGACTACCAGGGCTCGACCCACTTCTTCTTCGACCTCGGCAACGGCAATCTGCTCGCCTTCTTCGACTTCCCCGGACTCGACCTCGGTCCGTACGCGGAGGTCCTCGGCGGACTGCACCACCTGGCCATCTCGGTCGACCCCGTCACCTGGCGCGGGCTGCGCGAGCGACTCGACGCCGCCGAGGTCACGTACATGGAGGAGAGCGGCACCTCGCTCTACTTCCGCGACCCCGACGGCGCCCGGGTCGAACTGCTCGCCGACCCGCTCGGCGAGATGTACGGCAACGCGGTCCTGTGAGCCCGGGGCCTGGGCCTCAGCGCAGTGTCTCGGCCCAATTCGCCGGGACGCGCCCCGCGGGGCCGGGTGTGGGCTGGTCGAGCGGATGGCTCACCGGGGGAGCGAGCTCGGGACCGGACTCGTACAGCTCCGAGGTGTCGTAGTCCCAGAACCAGTTCTCGCCCGGTTCGAAACTCTGGATGACCGGGTGACCCGTGCTCCGCGCGTGGGCGGTGGCGTGCTTGGCCGGGGAGTCGTCGCAGCAGCCGATGTGCCCGCACTGGGCGCAGCGCCGCAGGTGGAACCACCATCCGCCGACGGCGTCGCACTCGGTGCAGCCGGTGCCGCTCGGCGGGACGGAGGGGTCGATACCGTTGGGCGTGGTCATGACGGCTCCTCGGAGGTCTCCGTGACGGTCAGGGGGAGGCGGACCTGGAAGCGGGTGTCGCCGGGCACGGACTGCACCATCAGACTTCCGTGATGCTTGTTGACGACGATCCGCCAGGAGATGTCCAGGCCGAGCCCGGTGCCCTCACCCACCGGCTTCGTGGTGAAGAACGGGTCGAAGATGCGGTCACGGATCTCGGCGGGTACTCCGGAACCGGTGTCGTGGAACTCGACGAGCACCTGGTCGCCGTCGAGCGCGGTGCGCACTGTCAGCTTCCCCTCGCCGTCCATCGCCGAGACGGCGTTGTCGATGAGGTTCGTCCACACCTGGTTCAACTCGCCCGGATAGGCGGGGATCCGCGGCACCGAACGGTCGTACTCCTTGGCGACCTTGATGCCGGAGCCCATCTTGCCGGCGAGCATCATCAGGGTGCTGTCCAGCAGTTCGTGCACGTCGGCGACCTGGTAGGGCGCGCGGTCCATCTGTGAGTACTGCTTGGCCGCGTCCACCAGGTGCGAGATCCGGGTGGTGGAGTCCTCGATCTCGTTCATGAGCAGCTCGGTCTCGACCGTGTAGTTCAGCCACCGGACCGCGCCTTCGAGAGTCGGCCCGTCCACCGCCGCCGCGACCTGGTCCAGCCAGTCGGTGTCGAGCCCCGCCTGCACGAACGTGGGCGCGAGCTGCCAGCCGCCCGTGATCTCGTGGTCGTCGAGCCAGTCGGCGAGCGCGTCCTCGCGGTCGGAGGCCTCCAGCGGGGTCAGCGGCGTGGCCTTGGCGACCTGCTCGGCGGTCCGCTCCTGGATCTCGACCAAGGTCTCCAGAGTGTCGCGCGCGTACGATCCCGCAGCGATCACCCCCAGCTTCTGCCGCATGTGGGCCACCCGGTCGCGCAGCGCGGAGGTGGCCCGTACGGCCGCCGCGGCCGGGTTGTTGAGCTCGTGCGTGAGCCCGGCGGACAGTGAGCCGAGCGCCAGGAGCCGTTCGCGCTGTCCGATGGTCCGCTGGGTGTTCTGACTGCCGAAGAACATGCCCTCCAGCAGATGGACGGCCATCGGGAACCAGTCCCGCAGGATGGCGGAGAACGTCGCGGCGGGCAGGACGAAGAACCGCGAGGGCTCGGTGACCCGCATGGAACCCTTGTACTGGGCGTCGTCCGGGCCGCTGAGATACGCCTGCATCGCGCCCGCGTACACCCCGCGCTTCGAGGTGCGGCTGATCTCCACGTCGTCCGCGCCGACCCGGCGCGACATCACCACCGTGCCTTCGAGGAGCACGTAGAAGCAGGTGGCCGGATCACCCTCGGTGTAGACCGGCCCGGGGTCGAACTCCTCCGTCCGCCCCTCCCGGCACAGCCGGTCCAGCTGGTCGTCGTCGAGCTTCTCGAACAGGAAGAGCGTGCTGAGTTCCGCCGCGTCGCACGGCACCGACCGCCTGCTCACGACTGCTCCAGATAACGGTGGACGAGCATGACGGCCATGGCTCCCTCTCCGACCGCGGACGCGACCCTCTTCGCCGACTCGGCGCGCGCGTCCCCGGCCACGAACACGCCGGGCACATTGGTTTCCAGGTGGTACGGGGGCCGGTCCAGCTCCCAGCCCCGGGGCGGTTGCCCGTCGGGTGTCATGTCAGGGCCCGCCACGATGAATCCGCGGCCGTCCCTGAGCACCGTGCCCTCCAGCCAGTCGGTGAGCGGGGCCGCGCCGATGAACAGGAACATCCACTGCGCGTCGACGAGTTCGGTGTGGCCGCTCTCCACATCGCGCAGGGTCAGCTGCTCCAGATGGCCGTCGCCGTGCGCGGACTCGACGACCGTGCCGGTGCGCACCGAGATGTTGGACGCCTCGCCGATCTGCTCGACCAGATAGTGGGACATCGAGGCGGACAGCGAGGGGCCGCGCACCAGGATGGTGACGGACTTGGCGCCCCGGGCCAGATACATCGCCGCCTGGCCGGCCGAGTTCGCCCCGCCCACGATGTACACGTCGTGGCCCTGGCAGGCGGCCGCCTCGGTCAGCGCCGAGCCGTAGTAGACGCCGCAGCCCGTCAGCTCGGCCAGACCGGGCGCCTGGAGCTGCCGGTACGACACACCGGTCGCGAGGATCACCGCGTGCGCGGAGATCGCGGAGCCGTCGGAGAAACGGATCGTGCGCGAGGCCCCGGTCACCTCCAGTCCGGTCACCTCACGCGCGGTGAGGATCTCGGCGCCGAACTTGGCCGCCTGCCGCCGCGCCCGGTCGGTGAGCTGCCCCCCGGAGACGCCGTCGGGGAAGCCGAGGTAGTTCTCGATCCGTGAACTCTGGCCCGCCTGCCCACCGGTCGCGGACCGTTCCACGAGCACCGTGCGCAGCCCCTCGGACGCGCCGTACACGGCCGCTCCGAGTCCGGCGGGACCGCCGCCGATCACGACGAGGTCGTAGAACTCCGAGGTGGGCGTCGTGGCGAGCCCGACGTGCGCCGCGATCTCGGGGTCCTCGGGCTCGACGAGCGGCGTGCCGTCCGGGGTGACCACCAGCGGCAGCCTCTGCCCGTCCTGTCCGGCGGCGGCCAGCAGGCGCTGTCCCTCCGGGGTGTCGGACGAGTACCACCGGTAGGGCACCTGGTTGCGGGCGAGGAACTCCCGGACGCCCGACGAACGCGCCGACCACCGGTGTCCGACCACCTTGCAGGCTCCCACCGGCCGGTAGTCGCTGGCCCGCCAGGCGTCCAGGAGATCGTCGACGACCGGATAGAGCTTCTCCTCCGGCGGATCCCAGGGCTTGAGCAGATAGTGGTCGAGGTCGATCACGTTGATCGCGTCGATCGCCGCGTTGGTGTCCGCGTACGCGGTCAGCAGCACCCGGCGGGCGCCCGGATACACATCGAGGGCCTGCTCCAGGAACTCGATGCCGTTCATCTGCGGCATCCGGTAGTCGGCGAGGATCACGGCCACCTGATCACCGCGCAGCTTCAGCTCGCGCAGGGCGTCCAGCGCGGCGTCCCCGGACTCTGCGCGCACGATCCGGTGCGCCTCGCCGTAGCGGCGCCTGAGGTCCCGCGCGACGGCGCGCGACACCCCGGGGTCGTCGTCGACGGTCAGAATGACGGTCCGCGCCGGACTGGCGGCCTGGGTCATACCTCTCCCACCCCGAGAAGGTCGGTTGCGTTCCGGCCGAGCGGACACCGCGGGCGCCGCAGGGCGGGTACAGAGCCAATCGTATGTACGATCGGTCACCTTTGCTCGGGAACGGGGTACCCGTGGGATGGCTCCGGCGCGTCCGCCGGGACCGGCAGGGGGTCGCGGACCTTGGGGAGGATGTTCGTGACGTAGTCCTCGACGGCCGCGTCCAGGCCGATGTCGTGCTGGGCGCGCTCGGACAGGAACCAGCGGTGTTCGAGGAGCTCGTGGTACAGCTCGGCCGGATCCATGGAGCCGCGCAGATCCTGCGGTACCGCCCGGACCGTCGGCCGGAACACGTCCCGGACCCAGCGGTGGGCGAGCACCTCCGGCCGGGCGGCACGCGGGTGCCCGCCGCCCGGACCGGGCCGGGAGCCCGGGCGAGGGCCGCTCGGCGCGTAGTCGTCCTGGGTGGCCATCCAGCTCTCCAGGTCGTTCAGGAGCCGGCGGGCCTGGTTCTCCTCGGTGTCAAGGCCGGTCAGCCGCAGCAGCTGGCGCTGGTGGTGGCCCGCGTCGACGACCTTGGGCACGAAGGTCACGGTGTCGCCGTTGGAGGAGCTCGCGATCTGCATCTCGGCGACGTCGAAACCGAGGTCGTTGAGGCGGCGTATGCGGCGGTCGATGTAGTGGTACTTGCCGGCCGGGTAGACGGAGGTGCGGGTCAGCTCCTCCCACAGGCCCCGGTAGCGCGCGCAGATCTCCCGGCCGAACTCGATCGGGTCCACCGAGGGGTGCAGGGCGCCCGCCGCCTCCAGGTCGAGCAGTTCGCCACTGATGTTCACGCGGGCGAGATCGAGGTCGTACTCCCGCTGCCCGGTGCTGAGCCGCGGGTGCAGCTCGCCGGTCTCGGCGTCGACCAGATAGGCGGCGTACGCTCCCGCGTCGCGCCGGAACAGGGTGTTGGACAGCGAGCAGTCGCCCCAGGCGAAGCCGGCCAGGTGCAGCCGCACCAGCAGGACGGCCAGCGCGTCCATCAGCCGGTGCATGGTGGCCGGCCGCATGGTCGTCTCGAACATCGACCGGTACGGCAGTGAGCCGCCCAGGTGCCGGGTGATCAGCACGGACTCCAGTGGCTCGCCCGCCGTGTCGGTGCGGCCGGTGACCACGGCGAGCGGGTCGACCGCGGGGATCCCGAGCCGGTCCAGGCCGAGCAGCAGCTCGTACTCGCGCACCGCGGGCCGCTCGGCGAGTTCCTTGACGGCCACCACCTCGTCACCGGCGCGCGCGTAGCGCACCACGTGCCGGGAGATGCCGCGCGGCAGCGGCACCAGCAGGTGCTCGGGCCACTCCTCAAGGGGCTGCTGCCACGGCAGTTCGAGCAGGAGCGCGGGATGCTCCGGGTTGGTGGCGCTGATCTGCAAAGCCATGGCCGGGCTGCCCTCACCTCGACGTCGGACGCTGGTCGGGCTCCAGCATCTACGAATGATCGGGGAGGCGGAAGACGCGCCGGGCGTTGTCCGACAGGAACAGCGCGGTGGTCTCCTCGTCCAGGCCCAGTTCACCGAGGTGTTCCAGTGCCCGACTCGGCTCGATCATGGGGTAGTTGGAGCCGAAGAGGACCTTGCGCCGTCCCCGGCCGCGCAGATACCGGACCAGCTCCGGGGGGTAGCGGCGGGTCGTGTAGGCGCTGGTGTCGATGTACACGTTCGCGTGCTTGTCGGCGACCGCGATCATCTCCGTGGTCCACGGGTAGCCGATGTGCCCGCAGACGATGGTCAGTTCGGGGAAGTCGAGGGCGACCTGGTCGATGTACGGGATGGGCCGGCCGGTCTCGGAGGGGCGCAGTGGTCCGGTGTGCCCGACCTGGGTGCAGAAGGGGATGCCGAGTTCGGCGCAGGCCGTGTACAGCGGGTAGTAGAGCCGGTCGGTGGGCGGCAGTTGCCACAGCCACGGAATGATCCGCAGTGCCACGAAGTCCAACTCCTCGACGGCCCGCCGCAGTTCCCGCACCGCCGCGACAGGGCGCGTGAGGTCGACGCCCGCGACGCCGCGCAGCCGGCCCTTCGACCGCGCCACGAATCCGGCGACCTCGTCGTTGGTGATCAGGGCGCCCTCAGGCCCGTACCAGGCCGAGGACAGACCGGTGTCCACGTCGGCAGCCGCCAGCGCGGCCAGCGTGACCTCGACCGGCATCTCCTCCTCCAGCACCTTCATGCCGGTCCAGCGGCGCAGGGACTCGAACATCTCGTGGTTGGAGTGACGGAGAGTGGGGTGCTGCATCCACGCGTCGACGACCGGCATGGTCCTGTGCCCTCCCTGGATCGGCGGCTGAGCGCTTGCTTACCGCTGACCCTAGGATGTCCCGTGCCCCGCGGCTACCCGTCCACGGCGTCGACGCTCCGGGTCTACCCGTCCACGGCGTCCACCAGCGTGGTCAGGGCCGCGACGAGACGCGAGAATCCGGCGCCCACCGGGCCACCCGGCTCCTTCATGTACGTGTCCCGCCGGATCTCCACCATCAGCGCCGCGACCTGCGGTTCCCGCTCGTAGTGCCGCAGGGGGACGTACGCGCCCGCGAACGGGCTGTCGATCCCCACACCACCGAGCCCCGCGAACGCCTTCTCCGCGAGCGCGACCAGTTCCGGCGGCGTGTGGAAGGAGTCGGTCCCCAGGCAGATCGGCGGCCGCGGCCCGTCACCGTGCAGTTCGTAGGGCAGCCGGGCCGTCGGATACGAGTGGACGTCGATGATCACGGCCCGCCCGGTGGCTGCCAGCCGGTCGGTGACCGCGGCCGTCATCGCCCGCGCGTACGGATGGAAGTAGCGGTCGATCAGCGGCCGCGGATCGAGGTCCGCGGGCCGCAGCGGCGCCCGGTGCGTCGTCCGCGTGTAGACCGCGCCCATTCCGACCGCGAGCATCTCCTCCCGCTCGTCCGGGAAGCGCTCGGGATCGACGACCAGCCGGGACAGCCGGTTGACGAACCGCCACGGCGTCAGCCCGGCCGCCTCGGCGGCGGCCGCCGCCAGTTCAGCGGTGTGCGCGTCGGTGATGTGGTCCAACTCGCCCGCCAGCGCCGCGTCGCCGAGGAGGATGCCGTCACGGACCGGCGCCGGAATCTCCCGAGAGGAGTGCGGGACGTGCAGGATCACGGGCGAGTGGACCGCACCGGGCAGGAGTACGAAGGAGTCCTGGGTGTCGGGGGAATCGAGGATGTCGTTCATAAGAGATCACTGTCGCAGCCGGGTCCGACAGTGGGCCGGACCGGCCGGCCGGCGGCGGCCGCGCGCCCTCAGTCGGCGCCCCCACGGCGCGCGTAATGGTCGATGAGCGCCGCCCGGGTCGTCTCGAGACGGTGGGCCAGGATGGCGCCGATCGTCCGGGTCAGCGACAGCTCCAGCGTCGGATCCTGGTCGAACAGGGTCCGCACCTCGCCGGCGTCGAACTCGTAGGCGCGCACCGGACTGAACGCCTCGGCGCCGAAGTCCCAGGTGTGCGGGCGGAACAGCCACGACCAGCCCAGCAGGTCACCGGGCCCGAGCTGCGCGACGGTGATCCGTCGTTCGGCGATGACCCGCTGGTACAGGGAGACCGTTCCGGAGCGGATCACCCAGAAGCGGTCGGCGGTACCCCCCTCCTCGAAGATCGGCCCGTCGGCGGGAAAGGAGACCTCGCGCGCCACGCTCATCAGCCGTTCGCGGTGTTCGGGGGAGAGAGCGTGCAGGAGCCGTAGAGCAGTGGGCATTGCGGACCTCCATCGGGTCGCCGCGCGACCGCGGAGGTCGTCGGCGCCTGTCGTACCGGGGGTATCCCGTCATCCTCTATTGGAGCCCGAACGGCGTAATCCGTCGCGTCGTGGGCCGGGCGACTTCGCCGAAGGGCGGTCGTGTGCGCCTCGTCCGAGGTGTCATTGGGCGGCCCGGGAGGTCACCGTGAAGCGGGCTCCGTCGGGGTCGGTGAGGACGGCTTCCATCGAGCCGACACCTTGCTGATGGGCGGTGCCGCCGTGGGCGCGCGCCGCGCGGACGCAGGCCTCCACGTCGTCGACCGCGAAGTGGATCTGCCAGTGCGGTCTGACGCTCGGGTCGGGGGCGGCTCCCACCGCGCCGGAGTAGATCCGGGCCACCACGTCGCCGAGGCTGCGCAGGACGACCTCGTTCTCCTCGTAGCCCACCTCGCAGCAGCCGGGGACCCCGGATTCCCAGCCCAGTACCTCCCCGTAGAAGATGGCGGCGTCGAAGGCGTCGCGGGTGTGCAGGCGGATGAAGGCCGGGGCTGCGCTGCGCCAGCGTTCCCACCCTGACACCAGGGCGCCCTCCCAGATGCCGAAGACCGCGCCGTCCCGGTCGGCCAGCAGCGCGGCCCGGCCCGGTGGCAGTGAGATCGGCCCCACCGCGGTCGTACCGCCGCGTTCCTGGCTGCGGGAGACCGTCTCGTCCGCGGAGGCCACGGCGAAGTACGGGGTCCAGGCGACCCCCATCCTCGCCACGAAGTCGACCTCGGAGATTCCGGCGACCGGAATCCCGGCGACGCGGGCGATCCGGTACTGGTCGCCCATCCGGGTGCCCGAGGCCCATCTCCAGCCGAGAACCGCGGTGTAGAAACGCTCGGCGGCCCGCAGATCGCGGGTGGTCAGGCTGACCCAGCACGGGGCGCCGAACACCGACTGGCTGGTGACGACACCGGTGGGGAGTGTTCCGTCGCTCTTCATCGCCGTCCGTCCTGACCTCACTGGGCCGTCCGTCCCGACCGCACCGGTCGGCAGCGGTCGCGCGGGGTGCGGGACCCTCGTCGGGTCCCAGGACGTGAGTTCAGCCGTGAGAGGCCTTCCGCGCCGGAAGGCCTCTCACGGCATCAGTAGCACCTGCGGATCCGCTGTCCCATCAGCAACAGCATCTCCCGCCTCGGCGCCGCTCGCACCGCACGAGCGTCAGGCGCGCGGACGCTCCAGGGTGAGCAGCAGCCCCTCCACGGCGCCGGGGCCTATGCGGCCCTTGACGTCCGCGGCCGTGATCGCCTTGAGCGCCCAGCCGTCCTCGGCGTGCTTGTTCAGGACCTTTTCCAGCTTGTCGCTGTCCAGCGCGTCGCCGATCAGCGACTCACGGAACGTGACGACCTTGTATTCGAAGGTGTACGGGGTGCTCATGGTTGCGGAGCTCTCCTGCGTGTTGGATGGCATGGCCGGGGCCCACCCAATCACTCTTCGCAGCCGTGGCACAGGGGCGAACCGGACCGTACGGATACCTTTGTTGAAACTTCATGATGTGCCTGGCCGTGGCGGGGGCGGCCCGGCCGGCCGGGCTCCGCCTCGAACGGTCCGGCCGTACGGCGCCGTAGCGTGGGCTCCGGACGGCAGGATCTTGTGACGGCGGATTCAGGGGGGCGCGATGTGCTGGAGCGCGACGGCCGATCTGGCGGCCGGTGCCGGTGTCGCCGCTGTCGGGGTGGCCTGTGTGATCCGCGCGCGGCGCAGGCAGGATCTCCCGCTGGCCGCGCTGCCGCTGCTGCTCGGCGCCCATCAGATCGTTGAATCCCGGGTCTGGGAGGCCGGTGGCGGTACGGGACCCGCCACCGTGGTCTGGGCCGTGATCGCACTCCCGCTGCTGGCGGTGTGGGTGCCGGCGGGCGTGCTGTGCGCGGCACCGCGCCGTGCCCGGCGCCGGCTGCCGTTCCCGCTCGCCGTCGGTATCGCGACCACGGCGGCGCTCGCGCACGCCATGGCCGTCCATCCCGTGCGGGCCGAGATCCGGGGCCACACCATGGGCTATGCCGTCGACCTGCCCCAGCACGAACTGGTCATCGTGGGCTACCTCTTCGCCACCGTCGGCGCGCTGCTCATGTCCGGCGACCGGGGGCTGCTGCTGCTCGGTGTCCTGGTCGGGGTGGGCGCGGCTGTCTGCTGGTCGCTGTGGGAGCTGGAGTTCGTCTCGACGTGGTGCGCGTTCGCGGCGGTCGTCTCGGTGTCCCTGCTGGGCTGGGTGAACTCGCGGGAGGCCGTCGCCCCGTACGAGCGGGTCGATCACGCGTGATGTGACGGTCACGGGGACGTGAAGATCACGACAGGCCGGAGCACCGGTGATCCCGCGCGTCCTGGGTAGTCGGCGGACCATGGACGACCTGACGAGTTCCTCATATGTGTCGGCCAGGGTCGACGGATGATCAACCCCGTACACCGTGTTCCGGCGGCGATCGTCGCCGCCTCGTTCCTGTTCTTCGGCTGCGGGAGCGGCCCGGCCGAGCGGCTCGGCCCCGGAGCCGGCGGCTCCCCGGCGCGTCACGGCGTGGCCACACCGGCCCCCGCTCCGACCGGCTCGCGCGCCGTGGCACCGCGGCGACTGCCGGGCCTCGGCCCCCGGACCTCGGCCGCCGTTCCGTCGCGGACCCGTCAGGCCGTCGTGGTGACCGGCGAGGGCAGGAACTCCCCGTTGTCGACCGTGGTGCTGTACGAGCGCACGGAGGCCGGCTGGCAGGCGGGCCCGAGCCGGTCCGCGCACAACGCGCTCAAGGGCTGGACCGACCACCATCACGCCGGTGACCTGCGTTCTCCCATCGGTGTCTTCACGCTGACGGACGCCGGCGGGCTGCTGCCCGACCCCGGCACCCGGCTCCCGTACGACCGCTCGGGCGCCTTCACCTCACCCGGCACGGGCTTCGAGGGCGAGTCGCTGGCCGGCTCCTTCGACTACGTGGTCGCCATCAACTACAACCGCAGCCCCGGCACCACACCCCTGGACTGGACCCGGCCGATGGGCGCGGCCCGCGGCGGAGGCATCTGGCTGCACGTGGACCACGGAGGCCCCACACACGGCTGCGTCGGTCTGCGCGAGGACGACCTGAAAGAGCTGATGCGCGCTCTGGACCCGGCCCTTCACCCCGTGGTGGTCATGGGGGACGCGGCCTCGCTGGCACGCTGACACCTTCCGGGAGGCCACGTCGGCACCTTCCGGGAGGCCTCACGACGTCGGACCCACCCGGAGTGTCCCTGGAGGATGTGAGGAAGGTGTCAGGGTGTGGGAAGCCCCTCTCGCCGGCCGTTTCGTGCCCCGCAGCCCCTAACATCGGCCGCGTGTGCGCATATGTGCTGGTCGCGGAGGACGATGAGAAGCAGGCGGAGCTGATACGCCGCTCGCTGTTGGGCGAGGGGCATACGGCGACCGTGGTCCACGACGGCGGGGCCGCTCTCGACGAGGTCCGACGGCACCGGCCCGACCTCGTCGTCCTTGACCTGATGCTCCCGGTGGTCGACGGCTTCGGGGTGTGCCGGGCGCTCCGGGAGAACGACGACATCCCCGTCCTGATGCTGACCGCCCGCTCCACCGAGGACGACGTACTGCTCGGCCTGGAGCTCGGCGCGGACGACTACATGACCAAGCCGTACAGTCCGCGCGAGCTGATGGCCCGTATCCGTACGGTCCTCAGGCGCAGCGGACGGCCCGCCACCGAGCGGCGGGGCGATCCGGTCGTCAGGGCGGCCGGGATCGCGGTGGACCCGGAGCGGCACACGGTCCGGTGCGACGGCTCGCCGGTGGACTGCACCCCGGGCGAGTACGAGATCCTGCTCGCGATGGCCGCCGAGCCCGAACGGGTCTTCTCCCGGCGGCAGTTGCTGCACCGCACCCGAGGCATCGACCGGGCCTCGACCGAACGGGCCATCGATGTCCACATCATGAACCTGCGCAAGAAGATCGAGGCGGATCCGCGCCGGCCGACGCGTCTGCTGACGGTGTTCGGCGTCGGGTACAAGCTCAGGGGCGACCGGGCGTGAGCCGCGCCATGCCCCTGCGCAAGAGCCTGCTGGTGCGGCTGCTGATCACCTCCGTGCTCATCGCCCTGTGCTCCGTGGCCGCGACCGCCTGGCTCGCGGTGCAGACCACCACCCGGGCCATCCAGGAGGAGCAGGGCCAGGTGCTCGCCGAGGACATGGACATCCTGCGGCAGCTCAGCGGATACGCGGCCGGCCATCCCGACTGGTCCGGTGTCGCCGGTACGCTGCGCACGATCTCGCACAGGACGGGCCGGCGCATCGCCCTGACCTCGGGCGACCGCACGCCGTTCGCGGACTCCGCGGCCCGCGGGACCTCCCTGCCGCCCCGGGCCGCCGCCACCGTCGACCCGCTGCGCACCGACACCTACACGGAACCCGGAGCACAGCTCGCCGGCGTCGACCCCCGCGCGGTGGGGCCGTACCGGCTGCCGACGGCCGAGCGCCTGCGGGTGGCCAAGCTGGCCACGGTGCGCCAACTGTGCTTCGCGCGCAACGGTATTGAGACCCGTCTGGAGCGGATGCCGAGCGGCCGTACCGTCCTGACGGACGGGGACGGGAGGCGCGACTCCGGCTATGTGCCGACCGAGTGCGCCGACGGGCTGCTCAACACCCCCACCCCGACCGAACAGAAGGCCCTGGACGCGCTGTCGGCGCTCACCCGGATGTGTCTCGACCGGCACAACGTGCACCTCGACCACGACGTGGGGCTGACGCTGGAGGCCACCAGCGGGGCCACCCCGGCCCCCTACCTGATCGGGAAGAGGGCGGTCGACCAGCACGGCGCCCTGGCCCGGACGGCGAACGCCTGCGTCGACGACTCCCGGCGTCGCCAACTCGCCCCCTACGTGGCCCCGGTCGCCGAACTCTTCCTCGGCACGGG
Organism: Streptomyces sp. NPDC005784; assembly: GCF_042871525.1. NCBI lineage: Bacteria > Bacillati > Actinomycetota > Actinomycetes > Kitasatosporales > Streptomycetaceae > Streptomyces > Streptomyces sp. NPDC005784. The sequence continues at coordinate 250,688 of NZ_JBIAIQ010000007.1, read as the reverse complement.
GGACAGGCCCGTCCCCCACTTCGACATGTCCACGGCCAACAAGGCCAAGGTGTTCGGTGTCGCCGGACTCGTCCTCGCCCTCACCGTGGCCGTGACCGCTCTGGTGGCCACCCGGCTCGTACGGCCCCTGCGGGCGCTGACCCAGGCCGCGCAGCAACCGCCGGAGCGGCATGTACGGGTGCCCGTCACCACCCAGGACGAGACCGGCATCCTGGCGCTCGCCTTCAACGAACTGACCGAGCGCCGCGAGCGCATGGAGGCGCAGCGCAAGGCGATGGTCAGCGACATCGCGCATGAACTGCGCACTCCGCTCACCAATATCCGCGGCTGGCTGGAGGTGGCCCGCGACGGGCTCGTCGACCCCGACCCGGAACTGCTGTCCTCCCTGCACGAGGAGGCCGTGGTCCTGCAGCGCGTCATCGACGACCTCCAGGACCTCGCGGCCGCCGACGCGGGCACCCTGCGACTGCACCGCGAGGAGGTGCGCGCCGACGAACTCCTCGAACAGGTCGCCGCGGCGCACCGGGTCGGGGCGGAGGCCGCCGGCATCCGGCTGGTCACCGAGGTGGCCGGTACGCCGTGGCTGGACGCGGACCCCGTACGGATGCGGCAGGCGCTCGGCAACCTGGTGTCCAACGCGACCCGTCACACCCCGGCCGGCGGCACGGTCACCCTCGCCGCGCACGACGAGGACGGTCAGGTCGTGTTCGAAGTGGCCGACACCGGAGCGGGCATCGACCCCCGAGATCTGGCCAGCGTCTTCGACCGGTTCTGGCGGGCGGAGAAGTCCCGCAGCCGGCGTACCGGCGGCAGCGGTCTGGGCCTCGCCATCGTCCGGCAACTCGTCGCGGCCCACGGCGGAACCGTCTCCGTCACCAGCGAAGTCGGCACCGGCACGGTCTTCACACTGCGGCTGCCCTGCGCACGGGAGCCCGCCTCGCACGCCACCGGGTCGGGCTGAGCGAGGAGTGCCGTATTCCCCGTGATCGTGGTGGTGTCGGTACCAGGACCGGTGGTCCTGCTCACAGGAGGGGTCTGGTCGCTCAGGCCGGTCCGGCGGAAGGTGGGCGCATGAACATCACCGAGCAGCCGGAGACCAGGAGCCGCGTCACGCCGCTGAGGTCACTTCTGGGAGGCACCTACGTCCCGCGCCGCGCCGTGGGCCGCCCGTATCCGGATCACCGGAATACGTTGTCCGAGTCGTCGAGGATCGACGGCTCACCGATCGCCGCCTCCCGCGGGACCCGCGACGAGGTCTGATACATCGCCTCGATCTCGGCGGCGTACCGCTGGGCGATCGCGTCCCGGCGCAGTTTCAGCGAGGGCGTCAGCAGCCCGTTGGACAGGTCGAAGGGCTCCGGGAGGACACGGAAGACCCGGATGGACTCGGAGCGGGACACGGTGGTGTTGGCCGCCGCGACCGCGCGCCTGACCTCCTCGCGCAGTTCGTTCTCCTCCCGCGCGTCCCGGGCGGGCGTCTCGCCCTTGGCCCGGGAGGCACGCCAGTGCGTCACGAACTCGGGGTCCAGGGTGATGAGGGCGCCCACGCAGGGCCGGTTGTCGCCCACGACGGCAGCCTGATGGATGAGCGGGTGGACCCGCAGCCGTTCCTCGAGAGCGGCGGGGGCCACGCTCTTGCCCCCGCTGGTGATGATGATGTCCTTCTTGCGCCCGGTGATGGTCAGGTATCCGTCGGCGTCGACCTGACCGAGGTCCCCGGTCGCCAGCCAGCCGTTCCGGAACGAGGCCCGGGTCGCCGCGGCGTCGTTGATGTAGCCCTGGAACACGGAGGGCCCCCACACGTGGATCTCCCCGTCGTCGGACATCTGGATCTCCGTGCCCGGCAGGGGGCGTCCGACGGTGCCGGACTTCTCCCGGCCGACCGGCTGGGCGGTGATTCCTCCGCTGGTCTCGGTGAGCCCGTAGCCGTCGTGGATGAAGATGCCGATTCCCGCGAAGAACAGGGCGAGTTCACGATTCAGCGGGGAGCCGCCCGAGACCGCGCCGCACACCCGCCCGCCCAGCGCGCCGCGAAGCCGCTTGTACACCGTCTTCTCGTAGAGGGAGTGCTGGAGCCGCAGATCGAAAGCCGGGCCCGTCCCCGTGCCCAGCCGCTGCTGCTCCTCGGCCAGGGCGAAGTCCTGCGCCGTGCGGACGGCGCGCTCGAACAGCACACTGCGGCCGGCCCGCTGGGACGCCTTCACGAAGTTCTTGTAGATCCTCTCGAACACGGACGGGACGGCGTACAAATAGGTCGGCCGGAACGTGAGCATCGCCTCGGAAAGCGTCTCCTCCCGCAGATCCGGTTCGTGCCCCATCAGGATGCCGCCGCGCAGACAGAGCCCCTGGACCATCAGGCCGTAGACATGGGAGAAGGGCAGGAAGGCCAGGACGGCCGGCTGCACACCCGGCGGCGCCGCCGTCTGTCTCCAGCCTTCGAGCAGCGTGTCGCAGGGGCTCGCCAGGCTGCGGTGCGTCAGCGCGCAGCCCTTGGGCTGTCCCGTCGTGCCCGAGGTGTACGCGACGACCGCGGTGGAGTCGGCCAGCACGATCCGGCGCAGCGAGTCGACCGCGGTCACCGGTATCGCACGACCGCGCTCCACCAGTTGCGCGATCGCTCCGGTGTCCAACTGCCAGACATGGCGCAGGAACGGGAGCGCGGCGCACGCCGAGCCGACCGTCATGACGCCCTGCTCGTCCTCTACCACCACGCCCACGCAGTGCGCGTCCTTCAGGATCCACGCGACCTGTTCGTGCGACGACGTCGGGTAGATCGGCACGATCTCCACGCCGACCGACCACAGGGCGTAGCTGAGCACCGTCCACTCGTAGCGGGTGCGCGCCATGATGGCCACGCGGTCGCCGGGCCGGACGCCGGACCGGACGAGCCCCCGCGCCACGTCGACCACTTCGCCCCACAGCTCGGCCGCCGTCACCTGCGTCCAGGCGCCCGAGCGACCCTCGGCGCGGCGCGCGAGCTGCGGCAGATCAGGGGTGCTGAGCGCCGTTGCACGGAGGCTGTCGGCGAGTCCCCCCTGGGTGAGTGCGGTTGGCGGTGGAGGAAGGTGGGACTGGTGCATTCGCCGCTCCGGAATTCTCCTCGACGTGACCTCACCCCCGGAGGCGCCGATGTCAAGGATTCCCGAATGTAGCCCACACCGGCGACGCCCGCGCCCCCATTCCGGCATGCGTTCGCCCACCGCTGAGTTTCCGTTCCCCGGACCCTCCCTTTCGCCCCGCCGGAGCACCAACAGCTGTCCATCCGGCCGCCGTTGACGCCCGACGGCCTTTCCAGGACGCCGCCGCACGAAGGGGGACAGCACGGGCCGGGGCGGAGGCGGTCGGCTCGGGCGGTGACCGTGCGGAGGGCTGTCGCACGGGCACGGGAGCGTACGGGGGGATGGCAGCGGCGGCACTGCGAGCCGTCGCTTCATCCGTCACTCCGGCGACTGATCACCCGTTCACCCTTTCGGGAAGCGGTCCCGGGCTGACAGACTCCGCAGGTGCGCGACTTCGACATGCTTGTCATCGGATCCGGCCCGGGCGGCCAGAAGGCCGCCATCGCAGCGGCCAAGCTCGGCCGTCGGGTCGCCGTCATCGACCGCCCCGACATGGTCGGCGGGGTCTCCATCCACACCGGAACGATCCCGTCCAAGACACTGCGTGAGGCGGTCCTGTATCTCAGCGGCCTCAGCCAGCGGGATCTGTACGGGCAGAGCTACCGCCTGAAGGAGGACATCACCGTCGCCGATCTGACCGCTCGCACCGAGCACGTGGTCAGTCGCGAGGTCGACGTCATCCGCAGCCAGCTCTCACGCAACCACGTGTCGCTGTTCGCCGGCACGGGCCGCTTCGTGGACGACCACACCGTCGCCCTGGTCGAAGTGAACGGCAACGAGAAGCTGTTGAGCGCCGACCACATCGTCATCGCCACGGGTACGCGTCCGGCGCGGCCCGGAACCGTCGAGTTCGACGGGCGGACGATCATGGACTCGGACAACGTCCTGAACCTGGAGCAGGTGCCGCGCTCCATGGTCATCGTCGGCGCCGGCGTGATCGGCATGGAGTACGCCTCCATGTTCGCGGCCCTCGGCTCCAAGATCACGGTGGTCGAGAAGCGCTCCGGGATGCTCGACTTCTGTGACGTCGAGGTGATCGAGTCGCTGAAGTACCACCTTCGGGATCTCGCCGTCACCTTCCGGTTCGGTGAGACCGTCGCCGCCGTCGAGCGACACGCCCGGGGCACCCTCACGGTCCTGGAGAGCGGCAAGAAGATCCCCGCCGACGCGGTCATGTACTCGGCGGGCCGACAGGGCCTCACCGATGAACTCGACCTGGACAAGGCGGGGTTGTCCGCCGACCCGCGCGGCCGGATCACGGTCGACGAGCACTACCGCACCGAGGTGCCGCACATCTACGCCGTCGGTGACGTCATCGGCTTCCCGGCGCTCGCGGCCACCTCGATGGAACAGGGCCGTACGGCGGCGTACCACGCCTGCGGAGAGCCGGTGAACCGGATGCTCGACCTGCAGCCCATCGGCATCTACACCATCCCGGAGATCAGCTTCATCGGCCGGACCGAGGATCAACTCACCGAGGACTGCGTGCCGTTCGAGGTGGGCATATCCCGCTACCGCGAACTGGCCCGGGGGCAGATCATCGGCGACTCGCACGGCATGCTGAAGCTGCTGGTCTCGCCCGACGACCGTAAACTCCTCGGCGTCCACTGCTTCGGTACCGGCGCGACCGAGCTCATCCACATCGGTCAGGCCGTCATGGGCTGCGGCGGAACGGTCGACTATCTGGTCGACGCCGTCTTCAACTACCCGACGCTCGCCGAGTCCTACAAGGTCGCCGCCCTCGACGCGACCAACAAGATCCGGCAGATCGACCGCCTCAAGGGCTGACCGCCGCGAGACGCTTCCGCCCACCCGCGAGACGCTCCCGGGTGGGCGGGGACGACGTGTTCGACGTCGACCCGGGCCCGCCAGGGGCGATCACGCCACCCGGCGGGCTCTCCGGCATCCTTCAGGCGGTCGGCCGCCACCCCAGCGCCGGGCCCAGCTTCGTGGCGATGTCGGTGAGGATCTGGACGTAGTCCTCGTGGCCGAAGGTGAACGGAAGGGCGAACGCCACCTCGTCGATCTCCCTGAACGCGGCCTGGGAGTAGAGCTGTTCGGCAATGTGCTCGGAGCTGCCGACGAGGTCCGGCGCGAACATCAGGCGCGCGGGCCCCTGCGGTGTCGTCGTGCGAGGCAGCCGCTTTTGGGCGTACTCCTCGTACCTGGCGCGCTGTTCGGGCGAGGCACTGTCGGTGGGGATCACGACGAGCCCCTGCGAGACGCGGGCGCGGTCGCCGTCCGGGTGGCGGGCGCGGAAGGCCCGCACATGGGAGAGCTGGACCTCGGCGAAGTCCTCGGACTCCTCCGCCTTGACGACGCTGCTGGTGAGGAAGTTCATGCCGTGCTCGCCCGCCCACCGCGCCGACCGCAGGCTGCCGCCGCCGTACCACATACGGCGGCCCAGGCCGGGGGAGTGCGGCTGGACGCGGTCCGAGAACACCTCGAAGCCCTCCGTCCCGCTGAAGTCGGTGGCCGGCTTGCCGCGCACGAAGTCCAACAGCCTTTCCAGGCGGGCGTATCCGAAGTCCTCGCTCTCGCCGGTGTCGGGATAGAGAGCGTGTTTCACCCGCTCGTAGTGCAGGGGCGGGCCGACGCTGACACCCGGATTGAGGCGGCCGTCGGCCAGCAGGTCGACGGTCGCCAGGTCCTCGGCGAGGCGCAGCGGGTTCTCCCAGCCCACGGGGATGACCGCCGTCCCGAGCTCGATGCGGCGGGTGCGCTGCGACGCGGCGGCCAGGACGGCGACGGGCGAGGAGATGCCGTACTGGAGATGGCGGTGTCGCAGCCACGCGCTGTCGAAGCCCAGCCGCTCGCCCAGTTCGATGATGCCGAGTGTGGACTCGTGCCCGCGCCCGGGGTCGTCCTCGTCGAACAGGCCGATGGTCAGGAAGCCCAGCTTTCGCAAGGGGCGTGAAGGCAGTGGCACAGGCTCCTCCATCGTTCGCGGCGCGCCGCGTCGCACACCGGCACTACCGCAGATTGTCGCAGGCGGTCATTGCGGGCCGGGAGGACCGGGCAGGTCAGGGGGCCAGGGCGCCGGGGGTCCGTGAACCGGTCCGCGCGGGACTTCGCGAAGGCACTGCGCGACACGGTCCGGGCATGGCACCGTGGACGGAGGGTCTGGCCCGTCGCTCCCCCCGTGGTGACGGGTCAGACCTCTCTGCGTCCGACGGCCCCCCCCCGCGGTCGACCGGGGGCCCGTTCCCGGCGGGCGCTCGCACTGCGCCCCGCGGGCCTTGACGACCCAGGAGCCCGCTCTCGAGGCGGAACGAGGACGAGTCGAGCCCGGCAGGAAGCCGCCCGTCCCGCTCCCGCGACGGCGGGGCGCACGAGCCCGGCAGGAAAGCCGCCGGTCCGGGACCTATCGTGAAGAACGGCCGGTCCGTGCCGGAGCCGGAGGACCCATGGCGATCGACTCGACGGCGGCCCTGTGCCGTCCCGATGAGGAGGAACCGGATGAACGGCACGATGCACGCGGTGCGCGGTCATCGGCGGGGCGGGCCGGAGGAGCTGATGTACGAGGTCGCGCCGAAGCCGGTCCCCGGTCCCGGTGACGTGCTGGTCGAGGTGCGGGCGGCGTCGGTCACCCAGGGGGAACTGGGCTGGGACGCCACCTGGACCGACAGCTTCGACGGCGGCGGCAGCACGCGACTGCCGATCGTGCCGTCCAAGGAGGTCTCCGGTGTCGTGGCCGAGCTCGGGCACGGCGTCGCGGACTTCAGGCCCGGGGAAGCGGTCTACGGCCTGATTCCCTTCACCCGGGACGGGGCCGCGGCCGAGTACGTGACCGTTCCCGCGGCGGATCTCGCCGCGAAGCCGGGGTCGCTCGACCACGAGCGGACGGCCGCGCTGCCGCTCGCGGGTCTGACGGCATGGCAGGGGCTGGTGGCTCATGCCGGCATCGCGCCGGGGCAGCGGGTGCTGGTGCACGGCGGAGCGGGTGGCGTGGGCTCGTTCGCGGTGCAGGTCGCGGCCGCGCTGGGGGCCGAGGTGGCGGCCACCGCGGCGGCCCGGGACGCGGACTTCGTGCGTGGCCTGGGCGCGGAGACCGTGATCGACTACGCCGGACAGCGCTTCGAGGCCGAGGTGAAGGACGCGGACATCGTCTTCGACACCGTCGGAGGCGACACACAGGCCCGTTCCTGGCAGGTACTGCGCCCGGGCGGAGTCCTGGTCAGCGTCGTCGCGCCGTCGGCGCCGCCGGACGGGGCGGACGCCCGCGCCGTGTTCTTCGTGGTCGAGCCGGACCGCGCCGGTCTGGAGGAGCTGACGGCACTCGTCGAGGCGGGCCGGCTGGTCCCGCAGGTCGACCGCATCGTTCCGCTGGAGAGCGCCCCCGGGGCCTACGCGGCCCTCGAACGGGAGCACCGGCGCGGCAAGATCGTACTGCGCGTCTCCTAGGCCGGGACGCCTTCCCGGGGCCTCCCGCAGTGGTGCCGTGGAGTCGGCGCATGTGACAGCCGCCTGTGCTGTGGTGCCGTAGGGCCGTCCCGTGTGACAGCCGCCTGTGCTGTGGTGCCGTAGGGCCGTCCCGTGTGACAGCCGCCTGTGCTGCGGGGCCGTCGTCCCAGGAGACGGTCGGCCCTTGTGCCGTGGGGGCCGTCACACGTGACAGCGAGGGTGAACAAGCGCTTAGATAGTGAGCCCGACCTGGTCCGCGCGTGCTGGAGGCCCCGTTGTTGTTCACGTCCGTCGACGACGTCTCCGCACGGCTCGCCGACGCGGGCTATCTGGCGTCGCCAGCCGTCGCCACGACGGTCTTCCTGGCAGACCGCCTCGGTAAACCCCTGCTGGTGGAGGGCCCCGCCGGCGTGGGCAAGACCGAACTCGCCAAGGCCGTCGCACAGGTCGCCGGGGCCCGGCTGATCCGCCTCCAGTGCTACGAAGGCGTCGACGAGTCAAGGGCGTTGTACGAGTGGAACCACGCCAAGCAGCTGCTGCGCATCACCGCGGGCCGCGACGAGACGTGGGACGAGACGCGCACGGACATCTTCAGCGAGGAGTTCCTGCTGGCGCGCCCGCTGCTGACCGCCATCCGCGGCGACGACCCGAAGGTCCTGCTGATCGACGAGACCGACAAGGCCGACGTCGAGGTGGAGGGCCTGCTGCTCGAAGTGCTCAGTGACTTCCAGGTCACCGTCCCCGAGCTGGGCACGATCTCGGCGACCCGTCGTCCCTTCGTCGTACTCACCTCGAACGCGAGCCGCGAGCTGTCCGAGGCCCTGCGCCGCCGCTGTCTCTTCCTCCACATCGGCTTCCCCGACGAGGAGTTGGAGCGCCGGATCGTACGGCTGAAGGTGCCCGGACTCGACGAGGCGCTCACCGAGTCCGTGGTGCGGGTCGTCGGGGCGCTGCGGGAGATGGACCTGCGCAAGGTCCCCTCCGTCGCCGAGACCATCGACTGGGCCCGCACGCTGCTCGCGCTCGGCGCCGACACCCTCGACGAGAGCGTCGTACGCGACAGCCTCGGTGTGATCCTCAAGCACCAGGACGACGTGCTGAAGGCGGCGGCCAAGCTCGACCTGGGCGCCGTGTGAACGCCGCCGTGCCGACGGCCGGTGTCGCCGACCGGCTGACGGGACTCGTCGGCGCGCTGCGCTCGCACGGCGTGCGGATCGGTACCGGTGAGACCGTGGACGCCGCGCAGGCGGTGGCGGCGCTGGGCTTCGCGGACCGTGACCGGCTCCGGGAGGGGCTGGCCGCCACCCTGCTCCACAACCCGGGACAGCGCCGGGTGTTCGATCCCGTCTTCGACGTGTACTTCCCGCGGGGTGTCGGCGGCCCGGACGGCGTGCCGCCCGCGGACCGGGACGATCTGCGGGACCGTCTCACGGCCGCCCTGGCCGCCAACGACCAAGCCCTCATGGGTCAGTTGGCCATCGAGGCCGTGGACGGGTTCGGCGGCTACGGGGGCACGACCGGCACGGACGGCTGGTCCTCGTACCAGACGCTCGACCGGCTGCGACCGCAGACGCTGATGGCCCGCGCAAGGGACACGGTCCGTGCGCGGGGCGGCGGGGCCGGGTTCACCGACAGGCTGCTGGAGGACGAGATCCGGCGGCGCATCGAGGTGTTCCGCGGACAGGTCGCCTCGGAGGCGCGGCGCCGGATCGCCGAGCGGCGCGACCGTGACGAGATCGCCCGGCGCGCGGTGGCTCCGACCGCCGACCGCGTCGATTTCCTGTTCGCCGGCCGGGACCGGCTCGCCGAACTGCGCAAGGTCGTACAGCCGCTCGCGCGCAAACTGGCCACCCGCCTCGCCGCGCGCCGACGCCGTGCCAGCCGCGGCACCATCGATCTGCGCCGGACGCTGCGCGGATCGCTGTCCACGGGCGGGGTACCGATGCGTCCCGTACTGCGCAGACGCCGTCCCGTGCGGCCCGAACTGGTGCTGCTGTGCGATGTGTCGGGGTCGGTGTCCGGCTTCTCGGACTTCACGATGCTGCTGGTGCAGGCGCTGCACGACCAGTTCAGCAAGGTGCGGGTGTTCGCCTTCGTCAACCGGGTCGACGAGGTGACCGGGCTCATCGGGCCCGGCGCCGCCGACCCCGAGGGGCTGAGTGCCCGGATCCGCTCCGAGGCGACGATCACGGGCTGGCACGGCAGCAGTGACTACGGCGTTGCGTTCGGCGAGTTCGCCGAGCGGTACACGGGTGCGGTCGGCTCCCGGACGACCGTCTTCGTGCTCGGTGACGCCCGTACGAACATGAGCGATCCGAACCTGCCCGCCGTCCGGCAGCTCACCCGACAGGCCCGCCGTGCCTACTGGCTGAATCCCGAGGCCCGCTCGCAGTGGGGCACGGGCGACTCGGCGGCCCTCGCCTACGCCGAGCTCGTGGAGATGCACGAGTGCCGCAACGCCCAGCAGCTCAGCGCGCTGATCGGCCGCCTCCTGCCCGTCTGAACAACAACCTTGGGTGCGGCGGTGTCGAGCCCTCACGGGGTGAGGAGCCTGTGCAGCCACGCGACGCGGGCGGCACGGGCGGTCCGCGCGAGCACGGTGTGCGGGGCGAAGGAGTCGAAGCCGTGGAATCCGCCGGGCCACACATGCAGTTCGGCCACTCCGCCGGCCTGCCAGATCCGCGACGCGTAGTCGACGACCTCGTCCCGGAAGGTCTCCGCGGACCCGACGTCGAGAAAGGCCGGGGGCAGTCCCGACAGGTCCGAGGCCCGCGCCGGAGCGGCATAGGCGGGCACGTCCGGGCCGCCGCGGGATTCGCCCAACACGGCGGTCCAGGCGGTCGAGTTGGCCGTACGGTCCCAGGCGCCGACGCCCGCCATCTGGTGCGCGGACGGAGTGTCGTTGCGGTCGTCGAGCATCGGATACATCAGGACCTGCCCGAGCGGCCGTGGTCCCTCGCGGTCCCGGGCGAGCAGGGCGAGTGCCGCGGTCAGGCCGCCGCCCGCGCTGGCGCCCGCGACGACGATCCGCTCCGGGTCGCCGCCGAACTCCCCGGCGTGCCGTGCCGTCCACAGCAGACCGGCGTAGACGTCCTCCACCCCGGCCGGGTAGGGGTGTTCGGGCGCCAGCCGGTACTCCACGGAGACCACGATCGCGTCCAGTTCCTGCGCCCATTCCAGGACGACCTCCACCCCGGCCCGGTTGGTACCGAGGACCATGCCTCCGCCGTGGGAGTGGTAGATGACCGGGAGCGGTCCGTCCCTCGAGGGCGCGAGAGGCCTGATGACGAACAGCGAGATGTCGGGAGCGCCGGTCGGACCCGGAACCGTCAGATCGGTGGTCTCGAAGGCGCCGCCGCCGGTGAGGTCGTACACGGGCACCGCGAGCTCCGGTTCCGCGCGCAGGGCGGCGATGTCCGCGAGGCTGGGCCCGGAGGGCGTGGACCCGCCGACCGCCGCGAGGGCGACACCGAGCTCCGGGTCGAACGGGGGCGGTACCAGCAGCATGACTTCTCCTCGCGCCGAGCCCGGCGGCTCACCCGGCCATGATCGGGCGGGTGCTCCCGGACCGGGAGCCGCCGTACGGCGGAACCTGCCCCCGACCTGGCGGACCATGCGCGCCGCGGTGACGCCCGAAGGCGCCACCGCGGCGAACCGGGGGATCAGTCAGCTCTCGGTACGGTGATCGGTCAGCCGTCGATCCGGTGGGTCGTCCAGAACGACGTCAGGTCCGTCGTCGTGGCGGCCTGGGCGGCCGCCTTGAACTCGGCCGTGGTCGAGACGCCGTACCAGTGCGACGTGGCGTAGTCCTTGAGGAGCTTGGCCATGACGGTGTCGCCGAGCACGCGCCGCAGGTCGTGCAGGGCGCACTTGCCGTAGCCGTAGACGACGGTGGAGTAGCGGGACGAGTGCGCGTCCCAGTAGGCCATCGAGTTGGTGATCTTCTCGGCGGTCGAGGCCCAGGAGGTGCTGTTCCAGCAATTGGTGCCGGTGAGGCCCTGCGCCAGGTCGGTGGCGTAGTCGGTGAAGGCCTCGTCGAGCCACGGGCTGTTGTACTCGTCGTCGCCGACGATCCCGTAGAACCACTGGTGACCGATCTCGTGGGTGAGCGCCGTGGTGCTGACCAGGTCGAGGACGAACCCGGGGTACTCCATGCCGCCGAACCAGTAGTTGTTGTCGATCACCGCGTCCAGCTCGCCGTACGGGTAGGCGCCGAAGCGCGCCGCGTGGGCGTCCACGGCGGACTTGGCGGTGGTGAGCATGGACTGGGCGTTGGCCGAGCTGATGCCGGTCACGGAGTAGATGTTGATCGCGGTGCCGGCGGGGGAGGTGCCGGAGATCTTGGTGAACGGCCCGGCGGCCCAGGCGAAGTCACGGACCTTGGCCGCGGTGGCCGTGGTGATCGTGCGGCCGCTGGAGCCGGCGGTGTCGACCGAGGTGCCGGTGGCCGGGACCAGCAGGCTCGTCGGGTGGTCGAGGGTCACCTTGAAGTCGGCGGCCAGGGAGTAGAAGGACTCGCCGTTGTTGGTGTACGGGTCCAGGTGCCAGCCGGAGCCGTCCTTGACCGCGAGCACGGGCAGCGCGTTGCCGATGTTGTTGAAGGCTCCGTCGTAGCCGAACCGGTCGGCGCCGCTGGGCACGGTGATGGCCAGGTCGAAGCCGATGGTCGCGCTCTGGCCCTGTGCCACCGGTGACGCCAGGCTGATCTGGAGCGCCGTGCAGCTGACGGAGAGGGCGCCGGCGGTGCCGCCGCTGACGTTGCTGACGGCGATGGGCATCGCGGAGCAGGTGCCGTGGTAGTTGTCCCACAGCCTCAGGTACACCTCGCTGAGCGCGGTGGAGGAGGCGTTGGTGAAGGTCACGCTCTCGTGACCGGTCCAGCCGGTCCCGCTCGTGTTGCTGGTCAGACTGACCGTGTACGCGGGCGCGGCCGGGGTGCGGGTGGAGTCGGCCGGCGGGGTCGTGTCACCGGAGGTGTTGAGGGCGATGTCGTCGAGGACGAAGCTCGTCTGGAGGCTGGAGTCCTCGGTGCCGGTGAAGGCGACGGTCACCGTCTGGCCCGCGAAGGCCGACACGTCGAACGTCTTCTGGGCGTACCCGGAGGCCTTGTTGAGGTTCGAGTACGTCGCCAGCGTCGTGCTGCCGATCTTCGCCGTGAGCTTGTCGTAGGCCGTCGACGAAGTCGTCTCCGCCGTGTCGATGTGCAGCCAGAAGGTGAGGCTGGCGCTGCTGCACCCGGACGGGATCGTGACGCTCTGCGAGAGCGTGTCGGTGTGCGTGCTGCCGACGCCGTCCAGCCAGGCGAAGCTGGTGCCGCCGTGGGCGCTCTGGCCCGTGCGGCTGGTGATCACAGTGGTCGAGGACTGGGTCCAGGGCGAAGTACCGCTCTCGAAGCCGCCGTTGGTCACCACCTGGGCCGGGGTGCAGGCAGCCGCGGCCGCCGGTGCGGTACGCGGCGAGGCCGCCGCGGGGGTGCTGGGGAGCGAGACTGCGGCCAGGGCGGCGACGACGAGGACGCGTGCCGCCAGGGCCTTGAGGGGGGTCGGTCTCACACGAAACTCCTTTGAAGCGACCGGGATTCCGGCCTGCTCGGTGGCCGCCCGGGACGACTGGGGTGCGCCGCTGGGTGGCCGCGGACCGCGCGCGGGTGCGCGCGGCCGCTTGGTGAGATTTCCGTGCCGTCACCCTGGGGTCAGGGCGACGGCACCAGGAAGCCTCGCAGATTTGACCGAGACATGCCATCAAAGGGATGGAAAGGAGGTCCGAGTCCTGGAAAGGAGGTCGGGGCGCTGGAAGGGTGATCGGGGATATGTGCCGCTCAGGACTCCGTTTCGCTCAGGGCAGGCGTCAACCGCGCCCACGGATTGGGGAGTTCGCCCGTCACCGGCCCGGCCACCGCCGCGCCGCGCTCACGCGCGGTGCGAACGGCGAGCGGAACGAGCGCCTCGGGGACGCCGTAGACCAGATGACAGAACCGCTCGGGCGGATGCCGTGCGGTCCAGGCCGGTCTGCTGAACGCCGACACATAGGTGGACCAGTGACCCTCGAACGTGACGAGCAGATCGGCGAAGCGGGCGTACCCCGGCGCGGGGTGGACACCCGTGTTCAGCACGATCGGAGCCGCGCCGAGCCGGCGCAGGCTCTGCACCAGCCGCCTGCAGCCGGGCAGCGCCTCCGGGGTCGACGCCACCTGGTCGAGGAAACACCCCTCGGCCCCGTACCAGTCCCGGTGGCGCAGCACCTCGTCCGCGACGAGGTCCGGATCGCGTGCGCCGTAGTCGGTGTCGACATAGCCGAGCAGCCGGGCGCCCGCCGACCGCAGCGCGTCCGCCGCCGCGGTGAACGCGGGATCCGGTCCCTCGCCGGGCCCGTCGGCCGGATTGATGACGACCCCGTACGTACGGTCGGCCGACCTGATCAGACGGTGCCAGGCGCCGGGGTCCTCGCCCGGGTGGACATACAGCGGAATCAGCAGGCTCATGGCGTCCGGTCGTCTTCGGGACGCGGTGCGGGAGCCGTCCCCGTCACGGCCGTCCAGAGCGCCGCCAGCGAGTCGTCGAGAGTCAGAGACGGCCGCCAGCCGAGGGCTTCCCCGGCAGCGGTGATGTCGGAGCACTGCCACGACACCTCGCCCGAGCGGGCGGACCCGCCGCCGTTCTCCTCGATGCGCCCGCGGAACCCGGCGGCGCGCGCCAGGCCGTCCACCAGGTCGCGCACGGGAACGGCCCTTCCGCCCCCGATGTTGAGGACGCGTGGCAGCCGTCCGGCGGTGGTCGCCGCGGACACCGCCGCCCGCGCCACATCGCGTACGTCCACGAAGTCGCGGTACGCCGACAGGTCGCCCAGACGGATCACCGCGTCCGGATCGGAGCCGGCCTCGCGGAGCAGTCCCGCGATCCGCCCCGGCAGCCCCGCGGCCGGAGCTCCGGGCCCCACCGGGTTGCCCACCCGCAGCACCACGGCGTCGAGGCCGGAGGTGGTGACGGTGACCGTGCCGGCGAGCTTGGTGGCCCCGTACGGGGTGACGGGACAGGTGGCCGCGGACTCCGTGACGCTGGTGTCGCGGACACCGGGACCGTACTCGGCGGCCGAGCCCAGATGGACCAGCCTGGCGGCCGGTGCCGCCTCGCGCAGCGCCGCGCAAAGAACAGCGGGACCACGGGAGTTGACCTCGGCGAGAGTCACGGCGTCACCGCCGGTCGCGCCGGCGCAGTTGATCACGGCGTCGGGTGCGGCCGCCGCCAGGGTCGGAACCAGTCGCTCCTTGCGGGCGGTGGCCAGGTCGATGCCGAACTCCGCGGCGGGCGAGCGGCCGCCGCCGAGCACCTGCACACCCGGAAGGGTGTGCAGGTGCTCGACGACATGGCCGCCCAGATAGCCGGTGAAGCCCAGGACGAGAATGCGCATGCGGTGGTCAGGCTCCCTTGAGCAACAGCGACTTGCGGGTGGTGAATTCGGCGTTGGCCCGGTCGTAGTCGTCCGGGCGGCCGATGTCGAGCCAGTAGCCGTCGAAATCGTAGGCGTGCGGCTCGTTGCGGCTTCGCAGCAGGTCGAGGACCAGCTCGTCGAAGCCCAGCGGCAGCCCCGGTGTATAGCCTACGAGCGTGGACCGCGACAGACCGTAGACGCCCATCGAGACGCGGTAGTCGATGCTCGGCTTCTCGGTGAAGGCGACCACCTTGCTGTCGTCGGTGGTCAGCACACCGAAGTCGATCTGCACCTTGCGCGCGTACGTCGCGATGGTCAGCGGCGCGCCCGAACTCCGGTGCTGCACGAGGACGTCGGCGAAATCGAGATCGGTGAGTACGTCGCCGTTCATGACGAGGAACGACTCGGGCAGCCGGTCGCGCATGGTCAGCAGGGGGCCCATCGTGCCGAGCGGGCTCTCCTCGGTGGAGTAGTCGACGGCCATGCCCCATTGGGTGCCGTCGCCGACGTAGGCACGGATGATCTCGCCCAGGTGGCCTATGGCGATCGTGCAACTGGTGAACCCGGCCGTGGCGAGCTGCCGGAGAACGATCTCCAGGATGGCGTGCTGGTCGCCGATGGGAACGAGCGGCTTGGGCAGGGCGGTGGTGTAGGGCCGCAGCCGGACGCCCTTGCCTCCCGCCAGAATCACTGCGTGCATGGGGCTCCTCCTTCGTGGGACGTGCCGGACGGGTCAGATGTTGTAGATGCCGGTCTTGTAGCGGGCCAGGTTCGCCGGTTCGCGGAAGAACTCCACGGTCTGCGCGAGTCCTTGGGGCAGGTCGTGGGCGGGGCTCCAGCCGGTCGCCTCGGTGAGCCGGGTCGCGTCGGCGACCAGCCGCATCACCTCGGAGTTGGCCGGCCGGATGCGCCCCGCGTCCTCGCGGACGTCGAGGGCGGTGTCCATCACCTTGCCGATCAGCGCCACCAGGTCGCCGACCGAGATCTCGCCGCCCGTACCGGCGTTGAAGGTCCGCCCCACGACCCGCTCCGCGGGCGCCGTGCCCACGGCGAGGAACGCCTGCGCGGTGTCCTTGACGAAGGTGAAGTCGCGGGTGGGCCGCAGATCTCCGAGGGTGATGGTGCGTTCGCCCGCGGCCACCTGGCCGATGACGGTGGGGATGACCGCACGCATCGACTGGCGAGGGCCGAAGGTGTTGAACGGCCGCAGCGTCACCACCGGCGTGTCGAAGCTCGCGTGGTAGCTGTCGGCCAGCCGGTCCCCGCCCGCCTTCGAAGCGGCGTACGGGGACTGGGTGTTGATGGGGTGGTCCTCTGTGATCGGCACGGTCCGCGCGGTGCCGTAGGTCTCGCTCGTGGAGGTGTGCACGAGCCGGGGCGTGCCGAGCGCGCGCACCGCCTCCAGCACATTGAGGGTGCCGGTGACGTTGGTGTCCACATAACTGTGCGGCGCCTGGTAGGAGTACGGGATCGCGATGAGCGCGGCCAAGTGGTAGACGCAGTCGGCGTCTTCGACGAGACCGCGGACCGAGCCCGGATCCCGGACGTCACCGAGGACGATGTCCACCTGGTCCAGGACTTCGGGGTGCAGGGTCTCCAGCCAGCCGTACGAGGAGAAGGAGTTGTACTGCGCCATGGCCCTCACGCGATGCCCTGAGGCGACCAGCGCCTCGGTGAGGTGGGAGCCGATGAAACCCTCGGCTCCGGTGACGGCGGCGAGTGGTTCGGTAGTCAACTCGTAGGTCCTTCCGGTTGGTTGTTCATGTGACGTGCGATTTCGGATGGGTGCACGGCGACGCGTGGTGATTCAGGCGTGCTGTGCGCGGTGGTTCGGGCGTGCCGTACGCGGTGGTTCAGGCGTGTGGTGCCGGTCGCCCCAGCAGCCGCACGGCACAGGCCGTGAGACAGAGGGCAGCCGTGCCGCAGAACAAGGTCAGTGCGACGGCGCTCGGTGGGGAATGGAGTACGGCGGTGGAGGCGGCCCCGCAGGCCGCCGCCAGGCAGACCGCGGCCGGCGGCCAGGCCACCCCGAAGGCCTGGAGCAGCAACGCGGTCCACAACGTGGCCGCGAGCAGCAGCAGCGGGGCCGGCTCCGTGCCGGTGAGCAGGGTCGCGGGCAGCAGCGGGAGGACGTAGACGAGCAGACAGAGGCCGAGGATTCCGGTCGACCGCAGCAGGAAGGCGGCCGGAGTCGCCGTCGCCCGCAGTGCCGCCACCGACATCCCGCGATACCGGTACAGCAGCCACTCCGCCGGTCCCATGCTCACGGTCAGCACGATCACGGCGTAGGGGTGCTGTCGTCCCTCCAGCAGCACCAGCACCCCGGCGGACAGTCCGAACAGACCGTAGGGCAGCGACCGCAGCAGCGACGGACGGGCGCCGTCCGGGACCGGCGGGGCGGCGAGCGTGGCCCGCAGTGCCCAGCCGGCCGCGGCGACCGCGCCGAGCACGGACAGCAGTGGCAGGGCGATGCGCCCCGTGGTCCCCGGGTCCCACCAGGGCAGCGCCACCGCCCCGGCGATCAGCGGGGTGAGCGCGGCCAGCAGGAGCCGTTCCGCGCCCAGTACCAGCAGCACCCCGGCCGCCGAGAGATACACCGACTGTGCGGCGGCGATCCCGATCGCCGTGCCGGACCCGGCGATCAGCGCCCCGGACGCCGTCGCGGCGAGGGCGCCGAGCGGCGCCCCCTTCAGCAGGGTCCGGCCCGCCTCGCGTCGGCCCGTGGTCATGCGCAGGTAGGCGCGGTGTCCGAGGGCCTGGCCCCACGCCCAGGAGACGAGTCCGGCCACCACCAGGACGTCGAGATCCCGGCCCGCGTGCCACAGCCGCCCGGTCAGCAGGTAGGCGAGGCCCGGCAGGGCGAACAGCGCCCCGCGCAGCCCGCAGCGGACATGGTCCGGACGCCACGGGTTGGCCGGTCGCGGCGGCTCGGGAAAGGTGCGCGGCACCCGTTCGTACAGCGCGGAGGCGAGCGAGAAGAGGTTCGGGTGCCCGTACCGCTCCTGGATGACCTCGGCGGTCAGCCCCTCCGACTCCAGCAGCGCCGCCACCTCGTACGGGTGGACGGCCGGCCCGATGCCGTCCGCCAGCTCGGCGGCGAGCCGGTCGACCGCGTCCCGGTCCGGGCCCTGGCGGGGCCTGGACAGGGCGAGCGTACGGTCGTCGGCGAGCCGCAGGGACAGGGTGTCGCCCGGGCCGCCGGGTTCCAGGGCCATCGGTCCGCTCATCCGGCCAGGCTCCTCGGCTTGGCCGGAGCCGCCGGGCCGACCGGTACCGCGAGCACGGCGTCGGCACTCTCGGGAACTCCGGGGACGATCCGGCCGAGCGCCGACAGTTCCAGGTAGATGGTCCGGAAGGTTTCGACGGTCTGCCGCAGGGTGAACTGCTCGATGACCCGCAGCCGGGCCGCCTCGCCCATCGAGCGCCGCCGCCCGGGATCGCCCAGCAGCTCCAGCGCGGCGGCGGCCATGGCACCCGGATCGCGCGGCGGGACGACGAGACCGCTGTCGCCGACGGCCTCGCGCACCCCGCCCACGTCCGTGGACACGGTCGCCCGTCCGCACGACATGGCCTCGATCAGGGTGAACGGGAAACCCTCGCTGATGCTGGAGAGCATCACGATGTTGCCCGCCGCGTAGGCGTCCTTGATGTCGTCCACCCGGCCCTCGAAGGTGACCGCGTCCGCGTGCCCCAGCTCGGCGGCCAGGGCCTCGCAGCGTTCGCGGTAGGCCTCGCCGCCACGCGGTGTACCGCCGAACAACCTCAGCCGTGCGTCCGGGAGTTCGGCCCGTACGAGGGCGAACGCCCGGATCAGGGTCTCCAGGTCCTTGATCGGGTCGACGCGTCCGGCCCAGCTCAGGGTCGGCCGCTCCGGCTCCGGACCCGCCGGTGGGAACGCGGCGGGGTCCACGCCGTTGTAGACGGTGCGGATCGACTCGGGTGCGGCGCCGCCCTGTTCCTCCCACAGCCGGTTGTAGCGATTGCCCGGGGTGATCAGGGCGGCGCGCCGGTACGTCTCCTCCGCGAGCAGCCGGAAGAAGCCCAGCACGACGGCCTTCACCGGCCAGCGGTACGGGCCGGTGCGGTAACCCAGATAGCGCTCGCGCAGATAGACGCCGTGCTCGGTCAACAGCAGGGGTACGCCGTGCCGTTCGAGCGCGGCCAGGCCCGGCAGTACGGCGACACCGCCGCTGACCGCGTGCGCCACCCCGTGCTCGGGCAGCGGCGCGGTCAACGGGCGCAGCGCGTGCTCCAGCAGGGCCGTCGCGGTGATGGCGTCGTGCAGGGTCGGCCGGGCCTCGCGGACGGCAAGACCCGGACGGTTCCACACCCCGGTCAGGATGCTGATCGCGCGGTCGCCGCGCAGGAACGGACTCAGCATCCCGTCGGCCGCGGCCTGCGCCATCGCGTACAGGGCGGTGGCGAACCGGTCCTCGGCGCACGGGTCGAGCAGAGAGGTCAGGAACTGCTCGTAGGCGGCGGTGAGTTGGTTGCGGCGCCGCCCGCGGGGCGGGCGGCCGTCGGGCGCCGGCCCCCACATGGGGACCGCGACGATGTCCCGTACCTGTGCGGGGATGTCCCACACGATCGGTTCGCGTCCGGTGCCGGTGACGGCGATGACATCGAAGTCGATGTCGGGCATGCCGTCGACGAGTTGGTCGCACCAGACACTGACGCCGCCGTGACTGTGCGGGTAGGTGCCTTCGGTGAGCAGGGTGACGCGCGTTGAGCTGAGGCTGCGCGCGCCGTGGGGAACGTGCATTTGATGTGCTCCACGGCCGAGTTGGGGTGGTCGAGCCCGTCCCGGCCGCGGATGGCGGCCGGGACCTTCGGTCGGTGCGCGGCTCAGTTGTCCGGGCTGTAGGGGACCTGCTCGGTGACGCCCGCCGGCACTCGGGTGTCCGGCGCGCCGCTGGTCGCGGGCTGCCGTGCGGCGTCGACGGCCGAGGACAGGGCGGGGGCGGACGACGGCAGGCCGAGCGTGAGCGAGGTGCCGGCCGGTGTCGTCCATCCGGAGACCTCGCCGGCGTAGGCGTCGCCGAAGCCCGCCGTGCCGTTCGTGGTGCCCGTGGGCATCGTGGCGGTGACCGCGACCCCGCTCGGCGCCTGGACGGTGACGGTGTCACCGACGCGGTACGCGGTGACCTGGCCGGCGTCGACAGCGGTCTTCCAGGCGGCCCGGCGCCGCAGTTCGACGCCGATGTCCTTCATCCGCAGGTTCACCACCGGGGTGTCGTCCGCGAACAGGCTGTCGTAGCCGTCGAGTACGCCGTCGAGCACCGGGTAGGCGATGCGCTCCTCGGCGAGGTTCGACTGGTGGATGAAATGCGGCTTGGGGTCGTTGGCGAGCACATGCCCCAGGTCGATCCGGGTCTCCAGCGGCACGATGTGGTCGGTGTAGCCGGTACTGGTGCTCAGCGGCGCCGACAGACAGGTCGAGGTGTCCGGGTGGTCCTCGCAGATACCGCTGCCGCCCTGGGCGCGGCCGGTGTAGATCCAGTTGTACTCGTCGACCTCTTCGGCCGCCTTCCCCGCGTTGTAGAAGACGTTCATCGGGTAGCGGGGGACGGTAGTGGCGGGACCGACCTGACGCTGGTCGGGCTCACGGGAGTTGTCGGAGCCGAGCCAAGTGACACCCGTGTCGTTGAGAGCGAGTGCCAGGTTGGGGTTGTCGACGGGCTGTTGCGGCGAGACCTTCAGACCGGAGTGCTCGCCGGTGATCAACTCCTGGTTGTCCAGCGGGAGTCCGGCGCTCTGGCCCCAGACGCGGTTGTTCGCGATCTCGTCGGCGATCGTGGTGCGGCTGACCCACTTGGTGCTGCCGTCGGCGTTCGTCGCGCACTTCCACGGCACCACGGCGGTGTCCTGCTCGCAGCCGAGGAACGCGTGGGTGTAGGTGTGGTTGATCCAGCGGAAACTGTTCCGGTCGGCGATCAGTTTGTCGGCGAGCGGGTCGGCACCGTTGTTGTCCTCGCGCTGGTCGACGCTGCCGGCGCCGTTGTAGGCCAGGTCGAGGGTGAAGTTCCGTCTGGTCTCCCAGTCGGTCGCGTGGTCGACGTCGGCCGGGGTCATCCGGATCGGGTTCGCGACCCCCTCGCCCTGCGGGCAGTCGACGTCGCCCGGCGTGCAGTTGAGCGCGGTGTCCCAGCGGTCGTCACCGGCGAAGACATCGTCGACGTGCACGGCGAAGTAGTTGCGCGAGGCGCCGAGGTGCACGCCCCCGGTCATCCACTCCACGATTCCGCGTGCCAGCAACCGGAACTGCTGCTGGTACTGGTTGTAGACGAACGTGACGACGAGCTCACGCCGTCCGTCGTGCCGGTACTCGCCCACGAGGGACCCTCGCGTCGACCCCCCGGGGATCGGCGCGTCGACGTACGGAGTGAAGTCCGCCCCCGCGGCGGGCGTCGACAGGTAGGCGTAACTCTCGCCCACGTCCGGTGAGTTGTCCTCGAACGGCACCGACCCGTCCAGATAGCCGAAGGGCCCGGCCTTGCCGGCTGTGGTGACCTGCGCCTGTACGCCGTCGAGGCTGCCGGAGTAGCCACCGTGGACGGGGTACTGGAGTCCGGCCTCCGGACGCGCGTAGGTGTAGGCGTCAACCTGTGGGATCGCGTACGTCTGTTCGTAGGCCGCGAGGGCCGCCATCTCGGCCGAGTTCGCCGCGAACGGGTTGTCGTTGGGCAGCACGACAGCCTGGAACTTGGCGCGCGGCACACCGCCCACGGTGTCCGCGAGGAAGCCGGCGTCGATCACCGGCCGTCCGGACTGCCGCAGGTCGACCACGGTGTACGGCGTGCCGGCGGTGCTGAGTTCGGCGGCGATGGCGTCGGTGGCCGGACCGCCGTCGGTCACGATCAGGACCCGCAGATCGATGCGGGGTGTGGCGGTGTCCGCGTGCGCCGCGCCGGCTGGTAAGCCGAACGAGGCGATGAGCGCGCCGACGGTGAGCGCGGTCGTGCGAATGGTCCGCTTCATGCGGTGAAGTCCCTCCCCGGGCAGGGGTGAGTGCTGCTCGCATGGAGCCGACCACCCCCTGGCGCGACGCCACTGCCCCCCTCAGACGTGGTCGTCAACGCGTTCGTCGCGTCACATAGTGGTGTCTCTGTGTAGCTTTCGTGCGCCTGCTGCGAAACATGACGGAAAAGAGCGGGTGTCGATCGGGTGGTCGTCGCATGCTGAGACGGAGACGTGGCCGTCACTGTGGGGCATCGGACGGTTACCAACAGAAACGTTCCTGTGCTGGCCACGGCGCGGGACGGACCGGATCCGGAACGCCGAGGTCCGCCCCGCCGGGGCGCCAGTGGTCCAGACCGCGGCGGGTTTTGGCTGAATGATCGGTTTTAGGTCACGCTGACCCGTACCTGTGGATCGCCTGTGTGCCGACGGGGCGGGGGGGGGGGCGCCCCCCCCCGGGGCCCCCCCCCCCCCCGCGCGCCGGGGGGGGGGGGGGGTGGGCCGGGGGGGCGGGGGGGGGGGGCGCGCCCCCCCCCCCCCGGGGGCCCCCCCCCCGCCCCGTGGACGGCTCGTCAGATCTGCGCTGCGCCGCGTGTCGTGCGACGTCTGGCCTGTGTTTCCGCGCCTGTGGTCAGGCGCAGAGCACGCGGGTCTCGGGTGTGTACACCGGACCGCCGTTGGTGTTCGTGCTGTCGCTGAACTCGGCGTAGTAGTACGAGTAGAAGCCGATGTTGCCGTTGCAGCCGGAGTCGGCGGCGACCTGGAGGCTGAGCGTCACGGTTCGGCTCTGGCCGGGCGGGATGGTGGACCCGTAGTTCGGGCCGAGGTTGGTGGGTCCCGTGCCCGAACACGGAACGCTGCCGGCGGTCGAGGCCAGGTTGCAGCCGGTGAAGCTGTACTTCAGATCGGGCCGTTGGGTGGTCAGCCAGGTCGGCTCGATCGTCTGGTAGACGAACCAGACGTCGTACGTCCTGTGGTTGGTGATCGTCATCGACAGGTTCACCGTGCTGCCGGGGAGGACCGTCGCGCTGTCCGTGGTGAACGTCAGATCGGCCGGGGCCGGGTCGGCCGCGCTCGCGGACGGGGCCAGGCCGAACAGGGCGAGGGCGAACGCGAGGACGAAGGCGAGGGCGGAGGCGAGACCGAGACGTCTCAACTGTGTTGATCGCATGGCCCGGGAGGCTAGGCAAGCCGCGAACGCACCGTCTGCCCCGATGCGGGCACGGAGAGTGATGTCCGGCCGGAAGTGGATGTCCCGTGGGGAGGGCGTGGAGACGTCGGGGGGAGCGGCCGCTTCCCTCGATTCCCGCACGGTGATGGGGAGCCGGGGAACCGGCGCGGCGGGGCGAGGTGGCGCCGGACGGCCGCGCGGTCCTGCCGAGGCTATTGGCGGATACCGAACGCACCGCGCTTCGCGCACCGCTCACCGGTGCATCGGGCGCGGCCACCGAATCGGCCAAGTCGGTCTTTTCCGGCCGGGCTCCCGCTCTCCCCCGGCAGCGCCTCCCGCCCCGTCCGAAACACCCCTGCATGAACGGGGGGAGTGCGGGCAGAAGGACTCGCAGACCGCTCGTGGATGCCTCCCCCCGGCAGCCGCGAGCTCTCGGCCCCGCCCGTGATTCCACTCCCCCCCGGGATCGCGCGGCGGGGCCGCCGCGTTCTCGGCGACCGGGATCCCGAGGGGCGGCCGGCGTGAAGTCGGAGGTGTCCACGCTCGCGACGGGAATGCGAGGAATTTCCGGAGAGCGGGTGTCAGCGGCCGGGAAAGGGACACCCGTCGGCCTTCGGCGGTAAACACGCCGAGGAAAGGGTGACCGTGATCCGGTCATCGAAGCGCGCACGTGCAGCCCCGTATGGACGGCGGCGCGCGTCCGCGGACGAGTGGAGGACTTCTTCGTGAACGAGAACCTTTGGGGTTACGGCCCGACCAGCGGTCACACCGCCGACGACGACCTCACCGGTTACCGGGTGGAAGCGACCGACGGCCACATCGGGAAGGTCGACAAGCACTCCGACGAGGTCGGTTCTCAGTACATCGTCGTCGACACCGGCGTCTGGATCTTCGGCAAGGAGGTCCTGCTGCCCGCCGGAACGATCACGTCGATCAGCCACGAGGACAAGACGGTCCAGGTTGCCCGGACCAAGGACGAGATCAAGTCGGCACCGGAATTCGACACGGAAAAGCATCTCGGAGATCCGCATTATCGCGACCAGCTCGGCGGTCATTACGGCTCCGGCCACTGACGCGAAGCGAACCGCCGGTTCCGCCCGGATTCCGGGTGGCACCGGCGGTTTTCGCTGCCGCCGGTCGCCGTGGAAATACGGCGCCGCACAATAAGGGACCCCGGCTGGACGGGGGAGACCAGCCGGGGCCGTTCATGCGGTGTGCGGAGGGCGGTCGCCGCTCGGCTCCACGGGACTTCAGCCGGACGATCGTCCCGTGGGCCGTGGGTGAGGCCCGGGGACACTGTCCCCTCCACGCCACACTCCATTGAACGGCCGACCGCGCCGAATTGTTCCGCCATCGGAGTCCTCGGAGTCCTCGGAGTCCTCGGAGTCCTGGAGTCCCCGGGCCCGCGCCGTGCGACGCGCGGTACCCGGTACGCGGCAGGGTCTTCCGGCGTGGCCCCGCATCCGCCCGGCGCGCCCGACGGGAAGATCGGTTCAGGAGGGCGCGTGCGACGGCGCGGGGCCGTCGGTCTGTGCCCGGACCACGTCCGCGCGCCGACCGGCGCGCGGACGGACCGGCTGCTCGGAGGATGATGCCCATGACCGCGAAGCGCTGTGTGTCCGATGTCCTGGTCGTCGGCGGCGGGCTCGCCGGTCTGGCCTGCGCCCGCGATCTCACCGCGTACGGCTTCGGGGTCCGCGTCCTCGAGGCGTCGGACGGGGTGGGCGGCCGGATGCGCTCCGACCCGCACGAAGGCTTCGTCGTCGACCGGGGCTTCCAGGTCTTCAACACGTCCTATCCGCAGGTCCGGCGCCGGCTCGCGCTGCGCGACCTGGGACTGCGGCCCTTCACGCCCGGCATCCTGGTGCACACGGAGGACGGGCCGCTGCGCTTCAGCGACCCGACCCGAGGTCCACGGCGCCTCGGCGACCTGCGTCCGGGGCGGCTCGCGGGCACCCGCGACCTGATCGCGCTGGCCGCCCTCTCCGGCCGGGACATGCTCGCTCCCGCACGATCGCTCAAGCGCGGAGAGGACCGTACGACACGCACCGCGCTGGCCGCGGCCGGATTCTCCGAGGAGTTCGTCGAGCGGTTCTTCCGGCCCTTCCTGTCCGGAGTCTTCCTGGAGGACCAGCTGGAGACCTCCGGCCGGGTCTTCCACCTCGTCTGGCGCAGCATGCTGCGCGGCACCCTGTGCCTGCCCGGCGCCGGCATCGGGGCGGTGCCGGGCCTGCTGGCCGAGGCGCTGCCCCCGGACGCCCTACGCCTCGGCACCCCGGTCGCGCGGCTCACGGACGACGGCGTCGAACTGGACGCCGGAGGCGAACTCGCCGCGCGGGCCGTGGTGGTGGCGACAGGGCCGGGCCCCGCCGCCCGTCTGCTGCCCGGGCTGGACCTTCCGGCCTACCGCGTCGTGACGACGTACTACCACGCCGCGACCCGTTCCCCGCTGGCCGAACCCACCCTCCTGACGGACACGAGACGGCGCTTCCTCAACACCTGCGTCCTGAGCGAGGTGGTCCGCGGCTACGCCCCGCCCGGGATGTCGCTGATCGCCACCTCGGTCCTCGGGCACGACCAGGAGGGCCGGGAGACATGGCTGCGCGACGCGCTCGCCGACGTCTACGGCACCGACACCGCGGGCTGGGACCTGCTGACCGTGCGCACCGTTCCCGACGCCCTGCCGGCGATGCCTCCCCCGCAGCCGCTCGGCCGGACCGCCCGTGTGACCCCGGGCCGCTATGTGTGCGGGGACCACCGGGCCACGGGCTCGGTCCAGGGTGCGCTGGCATCGGGAGCCCGCGCGGCACGCGAGGTCGCGGGCGATCTGGCACGGTAGACGCGGTACGGCGCACCCCGCGTCTGCGGCAGGACGCGCGCCGGCCCCCCGCCTCTGGGGCGTGATCCGAACAACTGCCCCTAGGGCAGCGTCTGTTCGGTCCAGATCGTCTTGCCCTGCGCGGAGTAGCGGATGCCCCAGTTGTGGCTCATCTGCGAGCAGATGAACAGGCCGCGCCCGCCTTCGTCGACCGTGCGGGCGTGGCGCAGGCGCGGCGCCGCACCGCCGGCGTCGCTGACCTCGCAGGTGAGCGTCGAGTCCTTGATGAGGCGCAACCGGATCGGTGGCGCTCCGTACCGCACGGCGTTGGTCACCAGCTCGCTGACGATCAACTCGGTGGCGAACGCGGTCTCCTCGCTCACGCGCCACAGTCCGAGCCGCTCCCGGGCGTGGTGCCGTGCTGCCGCGGCCGCCGTGGGCACGGAGTCCAGGGCCCAGGTGGCGACCTGATCCGGCGGAAAGGCGCGGGTGCGGGCCAGCAGCAGAAGGACATCGTGATGGCCCGACGTGTCGCGCAACCTGTAGAGAATGTCGTCCCGCACGTCCCGCAGCGGGCGGTCCAGCCGGGTCAGGGCTTCGCGCAGCGGGTTCGACCGGTCTCCGTCCGGACTTCCGGTGGCCGGGAACGATGTGCTGCGCAGTGCGAGAACGCTGCCGTCCCGCATGGGGACGGAGGCGGTGGCGAAGGGAGGTCCGGCCCGGTTGCCCAGGAGAGGACCCGTCGGGATCTCCGGGACGTGCACCACACCGCCGGGGTGAGCGACGACGGGCGCGGGATGACCTGCGGCGGCCATGACACAGACCCCATGGAGCGGGTCGTGGACCGCGTAGACACAGCTGGCCCTGAGCGGCTGTTGGTGCAGTGGATCGCCTGGCGGCAGGGCCGCCCGCTCGTGGGCGAGCCGTACGACCGCGTCGTTGAGGCGGGCGAGCAGTTCGTCGGGTTCCAGGTCGAGCGCGGCAAGCGAATGGATCACCGTCCGGAGCTGGCCCATGGCGGTCGCGGCGTCGATGCCGCTCCCGCTGACCTCCCCGATCGCCAGGGCGGTGCGGGCGCCGGGCAGAGCGAAGGCGTCGTACCAGGTGCCCGCTCCCGCGTCGGCCGGGATGTGCAGCTGCGCGAATTCGATGGCCGTCCGCGAGGGCGGCTCAGGCGGCAGCAGGTGGCGTTGCAAGGCTGCCGCGATCGCGTGCTCGCGGGTGTAGCGGCGGGCGTTCTCGAGGCTGAGCGCGGTGTGCGTGGCCAGTTCATGGGCGACGGCGAGATCGTTCTCGTCGAAGGCGTCGTGCGGCCGTTCGCGATATAGGCTCAGCAGTCCGAGCACGGAGCCCCGCAGCGCCAGCGGGGCGGTGAGCAGCAGGCGGGCGCGGGAGGCCCGGATGGCGCGGGCCCGCTCCGGGTCGGCGTCGAGCCAGGGGGTGCCGCCGTCCAGGGCGACGGCCCGCGGCTTGAGATCGTTGAGCACTTGTGAGTACGGCGTCGGCGACGGCACGGCACGTACGTCGCCGACGGGATGCGCCTGAGCCATGGGGGCGGTTCCCCCGTAGCGGAAGGCCGCGCGCCGCAGCGGGACGTCGCGCCCGAGGGGGCTGAGCGGCGGATCCTCGCCCCGCACCACGGCGTCGACCACTTCGACCACCGCAATGTCGGCGAAGCCGGGCACCAGCGCGTCCACCAGTTCCTGACAGGTCGCGACGACGTCCAGGCTTCGCCCCACCCGCTCGCGCACCGAACCGAGAGCATCCAGACGCCTCTTGGTCCGCATGGACTCCGTGACCTCGGTCATGGAGACGACCGCACCGCGCGCGCTGTTCAGCGGGAACGCCGAGACCTTCGCGAAGCGCTCCGGCGACGAACCGGCCAGTGGGTCGAGCCGTACGACGTGGTCGGTGACGGACGTGCCGTCGGCCAGGACGCCCCGCAGGACGCCTTCGAATTCCTCTGGACGGGAGGGGCGGCACACATCGGCGACCGGGCGGTCGAGAGCCTTGTCCGCCTCGATGCCGCACAACGCGCAGGCCGCCGCGTTGAGGCTGAGAACGCGCAGCGCGGAGTCCAGGACGAAGAACGCCTCATGTGTGTTGGCGCGCAGGATGTCGAACACCGCGGTCCTTGTGCCGCGGGGGGCGGCACCGTTGTCCGCCTCGAAGACGCCCCACGCGACCGCGCCGTCGGAGAGCGGCACCACCTGGACCCGGAGATCGACCGGGTTCCCGTCGACGTCATGGATGACGAGGGGGCCGGATCGGGATTCCGTACCGCCGCCCGAGTCGTCGGTGTCGGAGTCCCTGGCGTCGGAGTTCCCGTTGCCGGAACCCCCGGTGTCGGGCGCGACCATGGCCAGGGCCGCTCGTCCCACGGCGTCGGAGTCCGATCGCAGCCAGATTTCGCGCGCTCTGCGACTCCACCGGACGACGACGCCCGCGCCGTCCACGACCATCAGCGGAGTAGCACCAGTCACCGGAAATCACCCCTGCTGTGCGTCCGGCTGGGCACCCCCGCGTCATGGGACGACTTCGACGGCTGAATCACCGGAGGAGGTCTTCTCGCGAACTATGTCCTTTTTGGTCCATAAAGTC
This sequence comes from Streptomyces sp. NPDC005784, assembly GCF_042871525.1. Taxonomy (NCBI): domain Bacteria; kingdom Bacillati; phylum Actinomycetota; class Actinomycetes; order Kitasatosporales; family Streptomycetaceae; genus Streptomyces; species Streptomyces sp. NPDC005784. Next base: position 222,190 of record NZ_JBIAIQ010000007.1, on the reverse strand, counting down.
ATAATTCTACGGCGCGGCTGGACCGGAGGGCGATGTGACGGGGGCGGCGGGCGCCGGAGGGTGATGCGGCCGGGCGTGGCGGGCGATGTGGCCGGGCGCGGCGGCGATCCTGCGCGTTCGCTCCCGGCGCGACGGCCTGATCGGCGCCCCCGGGCGCCCCGTACGTGCCGGGACTCCCCGTTTCACCTGCCGGGCGGCCGGTCGCCGGCCGGGTGTTCCGGGGCGGGCCGGCCGCTCGGGGGCAGCAGAGATCGCAGTGCCATGTCCGTCAATTGGGCCTCCGTGGCGGCCCGGTCCGGCATCACCGCGCTGCGCAGGGGCCGCCCGGCGAGCAGCGAGATCAGCCACCAGGCGGCGGTGTCCGCGCTGATGTCGTCGCGAATGTCACCGGCGCTCTGGCCGCGGCGCAGCAGGCCTGCCAGGGCCTCGGCGAAGTTCTGGTGGATGTGCCGGGCGGCCTCGCCGAGCGCCGGGTCGTGGGCCAGGGCCGCCGCGTCGGCGAAGAGGAAACCGTGGGCGCCGCGCTGGTGGAAGCGGTCCATGTGGACCGGGTCCAGGAAGGCGGCCAGCACTTCGGGAACGGGGCGCCCGGTGTCGGCGGCCTCGGTCAGGAGCGCGGTGACAGCGGTGGTCACATGGTCGAGAGCCGCCTGGTAGAGGGCGGATTTGGAGCCGAAGTTCTGGAAGACCACCGGTTCCGTGACCCCCACCCGCCGGGCGATGTCGGAGACCTTGCCCCGCTCGTAGCCGGTCTCGGAGAAGACCTCGGTGGCCGCAGCCAGGATCGAGGCGCGCCGCTCGGCGGCGGGCATCCGGGTGCGGGTACGGGCCTTGCCCTGGTGGGCGGGGGTCTTCTCGGTGTCGGTCACGCACGCCATCGTAGGCCCCTTGCGGGTTTTCTTAGTCGAGACTAAGTTAGGGCTGTACTTAGTCGTCGCTAAGTTAAGGAGTGTGGCCGGTATGTCCATCGGGCGTCTCATGCAAGGAAAACCGCACGCGGACACCCCGGGGGTGACCATCGGTGCCCCGCGTGCCTACGAACTGTGCGGTGCGTTCTGTTTCGCGGGCCGGCGGAACCGTGCCTTCTCCCGGCTCGCCGCGCTGAGCGGGGCCGAGACCGGGGACCGGGTGCTGGACGTGGGCTGCGGCACCGGGTATCTGACGCGGCGCGTGGCCGTCGCCGTCGGACCGGAGGGAACGGTGACAGGCGTGGACCCGTCGCCCTCGGTGCTCGCCTACGCGCGGCGCAGGAACAGGGCCGGACAGGGCGCCACGTGCACCTACCGGGAAGGAGTCGCGGAGGCCCTCGACCTCCCGGACGGGACGTTCGACACCGTCGTCACCAGCTTGATGCTGCACCACCTGCCGGAAGAACTCCGGCCGACGGCCCTCAAGGAGATGTGGCGCGTCCTGCGGCCCGGCGGCCGCCTGCTGGTCGTCGAGTTCCGGCCGCCGAAGAGCACCGTCGGGCGCCATCTGGTGCACGGCGGCCTGGGCCACGCCATGTCCCACAACCGGACCGACCTGCTGGACGATTTCATCACCGGCGCGGGCTTCGAGATCCGGGGGAGCGGCGACGTCCGCCCGTGGCTGACGTACGTCCAGGGCGTCCGTCCGATGTCCAAGGAGCCTGCGGAAAAGCCGAGTTAGGACCGCCGGGCGGCGGCACCGGCCGCCGCCCCGAACGCCCCGGCCGCGTGAACTCCCGCACACCGCCGGGGCGGACGACGGCGGCCCGCGTGAACTCCCGCACACCGCCGGGGCGGAGGACAACGGCCGCTACTCGCGGGCCATGTCCGATTCGGCGGAACTCGCCGCGGACTCCGCGCCGTCGACCATCTTCTGCAGATGGGCGAGGTCCGTGGAGGCCGGGCCGGGGGAGGCGGGGGCGTTCGTGGTGTCGGTGGGGCCGCCGCACGCGGTCAGGAGCAGCGCGGTCGTGGCGACGGCCAGGGCCAAGTGCCGGGCGCGCATCAGGAGTTCGCTCCGTCCCCGTGGCTCGTGCACCACTTCTGTACGTCCGCCAGATCCTTCTGGCGGCCTTCCAGGGTCGGCACGAGCGAGCGCCGGAAGGTGAGCCTGTCGTTGAGATAGGTCTCGATCTGCGTGTGCCCGGCGGACTTGGCGTTGGCCACCCGCTGTTCCAGACGGGCGATGGAACCGCGCTGCGAGGCGTCCCCGTTCAAGCGTTCGAGGATGCGGTCGATCCGCTGGTCGATCTTCGGCGCGCGCTTGCAGAGCGCCTTCGCGCCGTCACCCGTCGGCGCGCCCGACGGGTGAGTCCCGGTGCCGTCGGCCGACGCGGCGCCCGCGGTGCCGAGCAGCGCCCCCACCGCCATCAGTGAGACGACGGTCGTCCTGGTCCTCGATGCCGCCGGCATCCGCGTCCTCGACGTACTCGACATGCTGAACTCCTCTTCGTTCCGGGGGCGGTTGCCCGCACGTCCGGAAAGCTAGGAGTCCTCTTTGTGGAATTCTTGTGGCCGGACACCGGCCGTCGTGATCATCCAGTTGCGCTGCGCGGGGAGCGTCGCCGCCGTCCCGGCCCCGCCGCCGAGCAGCGGGAGCAACACCTCGATCCGGGTCCCCGCTCCGGCCGGCGGTTCGAGGACGCGGATACGGCCCCGGTGCAGGTCGATCTGCTGCGCGACCAGGGTGAGTCCGAGGCCCGAACCCGGACTGTCCGGGCGGCGCTCGAACCGTTCGAAGACCTCGGCGCGACGCTCGGGCGCGATACCCGGCCCCTGGTCGTCGACGAACAGCACGGCCTGGTCACCGCTCGCGCGCAGTGTGACGCCGATGTGCGCCGGGCGGCCGTCGGCGCAGCCGCCGTGCACCAGCGCGTTGGTGAGGAGATTGTCCAGGACCGTGCGCAGGCCGGGCTCCCAGCCGTACACCCGCAGCCCCGGCGGACAGTCGCCGACGATGTGCGCGAGCGGATGGCGCCGCCGCTGCTCCCGCACACTCGCCTCGACGACGTCCGCGAGGTCCACCGGACCGAAGGCGTCCGCCTCGACCAGGTCACCGCGACCGAGCTCGCGCAGCATGACCAACAGGCCCAGCAGCCGGGCGTGTTCACGGCGCAGGTCGTCGAGGACCTCGTCGCGGTCGGGAGCGGGAAGCCCCGGATGCTCGGTGAGGATCTCCAGATTGGTCTGCATGCTCATCAGGGGAGTGCGCAGTTCGTGCGCGGCGGCCGAGGCGAAGGAACGGGCGGTGGCGAGCGCCTCCTCGGTCCTCGCGGCCTGTTCGTCGTAGCGGCTCAGCACCGTCTGGAGGGTGTGGGCGAGATCGTCGACCTCGGTGATCCGGGCCGGTGTGTGGTCGAGGCGGGCGGCGCTGGTCCGCGGGTCCAGACCGCTCGCACTGTTACGAAGCCGCCGCAGCGGACGGCTCGCGCGCCCGGCCACCGCCCCGGCCAGCAGCCCGGACAACGGCGCGGCGAGCAGCGCCACCGACACCACGCGCCTGCGCACCAGCCGCAGTTGGGTGTCCGCGGCGGTGTCGGGCGCGAACAGCCAGAGCGTGCCGCGCACTCCGGGCCGGCCACCGGCCACCCGCGTCGACAGAACCCGCCAGGTGTCCCCGCCGGCCCGCAGGGTGACCGGCACCCGCGCGCTCACGGGAAGCGACACCCCCTGCTCCGGCTGCGGGCCGCCCATGAAGGTCCCGCCGGGACCGGTCAGCCGTACTCCGACGTCCAGAGCGGAGGTGAACAGCCTTCGCTCACGGGCCTGTTCGACCGCCGCCGACCGGTCGGCGGCGCTCGCGCGCAGCAGTCCGCGGGCGTCCTTCGCCACGGCCGCCGCGCTCTCCCGCAGGTGCGCGTCCTGCTGGTCGTGCAGATCCGCCGCGACCAGCCGCAGCAGCAGCCAGCCGGTCGCCAGCACCAGTATCGGCACGGTCGCGCCGACGGCGAGCGCGATGCGGGTGGACAGTCTCATCTTCCGGCCTCCGGCCCGTCCTCGCGCAGCACGAAGCCCACTCCTCGTACGGTGTGGATGATCCTGGCGCGGCCCGGTGCCTCCAGCTTGCGCCGCAGATAGCTCACGAACGTGTCCACCGCGTCGGTGCGTACATCGAAGTCGTAGCCCCAGACGCGGTCGAGGAGCTGATCGCGGCTGAGAACGATGCCCGCGTTGCGCGCCAGGACATGAAGCAGCTCGAACTCGCGCCGGGTCAGCTCCAGTTGCCGCCCGTCCAGGCTGACCACGCGGGCCGCTGGATCCAGCGACAGCCCGCCCACCCGTACGGTGTCGGTGTCCCTCGGCGGCCGGCGCCGCAACAGCGCCTGGAGCCGGAGCACCAACTCCTGCAGGGCGAACGGCTTCACCAGGTAGTCGTCACCACCGGCCTGCAGCCCCGCGATCCGGTCACCGGTCTCGTCGAGCGCGGAGAGCATCAGCACGGGTACGTCGTTGTCCTCCTCGCGCAGCGTCCGGCACACGTCGATGCCGCTGAGGTCGGGCATGGAGATGTCCAGCACGATCGCGTCCGGAGGTGTCCGCCGGGCCACGGCCAGCGCGGGCCGGCCGCCGTCGGCGAGATCCACCGTGAAGCCGCCCAGCCGCAGACCGCGTTCGAGTGACCGTCGTATCGCCGCGTCGTCGTCGACGACGAGGACCCGGCCCCGATCTCCGCCCATGACCCACACCCCAGCTCGGAGTAACAGGCCGGTCGGCCGGCCCGTTTCGTCGCCCATGGTGCACCAGCCGCTTCCTCGACGGACTCGCGCGGTCCCGGCCAGGACGCTGCGGGCAGGCACGAATCGGTAACGAAGGACTTTGTGGCGAGTGAGGGCGCGACCTCGCAGCGTAATGTCCCACATGTCCTGGGCCCTCGTGGGGGGCGGCCCGGTGGTGTGGGGAGGGGAGTGTCATGCGTGCCATGACGCGGGCTCGAAGAATGTCCAAAACCGTTCGGGGCCGAGCCGTCGCGCTGATCTGCACCGGGCTCCTGTGCGCGTCGCTGACCGGCTGCGGGAACGACGGCGCGGCGACGGCCGACGCGTCGACGGCCTCCGCGAGCACCCTGGCGTCCAGCCCGCCGACCTCCGCGTCCGCCTCCGCGCCGGAGCCGACGCCCACGGTCAGCGAGGTACCGACACCGACGGAGACGCCGACGGAGGAACCGGCCACGCCGGCGACGTCGGACGAACCGGTGTCGGCCGACAGCTCGGAGGCGTCGGCCCTGTGGGGCAAGGCGTACAGCGGTACCGCGAGCGTCTCCGTCGACATCTACGACTACTGCTCCACCGACGGCTCCCGGCGCCTCGCGGACAGTCGGACTTACTCCATGAACAGCACACTCAACCTGAGCCGGCCCCGGACCGGCGGTGGCGAGACCGAGAGCAACCCGTTCTCGATGCTGTTCGCGGCGGGCAATCCCTCCCAGCCCGGAGCGGTCTCCTTCTGGTCCTCGTCGGTCAGCACGACCTCCGGCCAGGACCTGGCGGGCAACCCCCGGGATCCGAATCTCCTGCTGACCTACTGGAACATCGACTGGTCGGACGGCGAACTGGACGCCAGACTCACGGACCCGCACACCCAGCAGGCTGTCGTCCTGAACCTGCTCAACTGGCCCAGCCTGCTCGTCGCCTGCCGCTCCGACCTCGGCCAGTTGCCCGGCGGCTTCCCGCACGCACTGGCCGCCGGTACCACCTTCGCGGGCCGGCTCGACGGCTCCGGGGCGTCGCTCTCGGCCGAGGGCAGCACCGTCGACGGCGCGGTCGCGTTCCGGTTCAAGTTCGACGGCACCGCCTCGTGACGCCCATCCCGACCCTCTTCCCGACCCCCTTCTCGCGGACAACCGGGACCGGGCAGAAGGAACGCGAGGCGACCGGACCGGGGGAGGCCGGATGACGACACCTGAGCGACTGGACGTCTGGAGCGTGCGGATCGCCGAGTGGGCCGCTCCCGAGGAGACCGGGTTCGCGGCTCAGACCGCTCGCGCGTACGCCGCGGGCGGCGCGCCCCGCCGTAACCTCTTCTCCTCGCCCGGACAGGCACCCGGCGGTATGGGCGGTGGAGCGGTCTCCGTCCTTCCCGTCGTGCTGGACGGGCTGGCCTACGCCGCCGAGGCGCTCAAATCTGCCCTGGGCAGCCCGGAGTTGAACAACCTCCTGTCCGCCACCGGATTACTGGTCGGCTTACGGGCCCAGCGACACGCGGATGCCGCGTCCCGGCGACCGGGTGAGGACGGCACGGGCGCAGCCGAGCATCCCGCGGCGACCGGGGAGGGCGCGCCACCGCCACCGTCGCAGTCGCCGCCCCGGGCCGCGCGGGACGCAGAGGACGACGGGGACAGCGAAGACGTTTCAGGAGCCGTCGTACCCTCGGACGGCATGGGCGGCGCAGGCGGCGCGGACTCCGGATCGGCCGTGCCGACGCTGGAGGTCGTGCGAGCAGCTCTGCGCATGAGCGGGCGGCTCCGGGCCCGGGGGATCGCCCCGGCCGAAGCCGACGAACTGGCGGCACGGCTCACCGCCAGGCTGGTCACCGAGGACGATCCGGCGGAGGCGGCGTCCTTCCTCGACGCGCTGGTCGGTGACGAGCCGCCGCCGCCCCTGCGTGGGCCGGGCCCTTGGTGCGGGAAACTGCGCCGACTGCGTTCGGTGGCGTCGGGTCTGCTGTCCCGCGGCGGCAGCTCCCGCACGACGAGCCACGGGCCGTCGGCCGGTCCCGAGGGGACGAACCAGGGATGAGTACGGCGTCGACCGCACCGGTCCGCCGATCGTCCCGGGGCCTTGGCCACCGCCGTACGGTGTCATGAGGAGGCCGCCGCTCCGCCCCGCCTCCTCGTGGGGACCACCGCCCTGGCTGTGGCTGACCCTGGTGCTGTTCCTCGTCCAGCTCCCGACACTGATCGGACACGCTCTCGGAGTGGGCCCGGGCCTCGGCCAGTTCGGGGAGGCCGGACGTGGCCGCTTCGTCACGGCGGTGCTCATCGTGGTCCAGCTCCTGCCCCTGTTCTTCCTGCTCGCCGCGGTCCTCGCGCTCCTCGCCCCACGGGCACGCTGCCGTGTCGTCGAGCGCCGCTACGGACTCCTGGCGCCCGACGACCCGCTGATGGCGCCCCCGGTGCCGGCACCCGGGAATCCCGGCGAGCCCGCCGAACCGCACTTCTCCGTCGCGATGTCGGCGTTCGTCGACGAGCACGCACCGGGCACCCGGCTACGCCTGAGCACCCAGGACGGACTCTCCGCCCGCGTCTATCCGGGCAGTTGGCGCACCACCCGGATCGGTGTCTTCGCTCCGCTCGTCCATCTGTGGCAGACGGACGTCGAGGCGGCCCGCGCGGTGCTCCTGCACGAACTCGGCCATCTCCGTCAGGGCGAGCAGCACGTCACCGGACTCGGCAGCCCCTTCACCGCCCTGGTCCGCGTCTGGCCGTACGTCCTCGCGGCCTTCGTCGTCCTGCCGGTCACCCTGCTGTTCGCCACGGGCAACGCGACCGCCCGCCTGACGCTCGCCGAGGTCGTACTGGTCCTCTTCAGCGTGCCGAAGGTGCTGCTCCTCGTGGTCGCCGCGCTCTGGTCGGCGGAGCTCGGCGCGGACCGCTTCGCGGCTCGGACCGCGGGTGCCGACACCGTCGTACGAGCCCTGCATCGCCTGGAGAAGGGCGATCACGGGGGCCTCGCTCGGCTCTACCACCCGCCGGTCAGGATGCGGATCCGGTGCGTGTCGGGGGCCGAGACCACCAGGGTGCAGTTGCTGCTGACGCTGCTGTGGCCGCTCGCCCTGTTCGCCCAGTTGCTGCTGACGACCCTGGGGGCGGTTCCCGCGTACGCGCTGCTGGGCGCGTCGAGCGACCGCGCCGTCAGGCAGGTCCTCGCGCTGGCCCATGAGTCGCTGACGGCGCAGCCCGCCTGGTGGGCGACGCTCGCCGTCGCGGTGGTCTGGCCGCTGGTCACGGGCGGGCGACCCGCGCGGCGGGACCCGTCGGCGACGGCCCGGTCCACGAGGGCGTACGCGGTCGCGGTCCTGTTTCCGGCGGTTCTCCTGCTCCTCGGGCTGCTGCCTCTCGTCTCTCGCCCTCCCGGCGGCGTCTTCGCCGACGCCCCGGCCGGTCCGACCGCCCCGGCCGCACGGGCGCCGAGCGGCGGCGGTCCTGGTGCCGGGGGTGGGGCCGGGGGTGGCGCCACGACGACGGCGTGCCCCAGCCGTGCGGCACCGCGCGATCCGACCCGCCCGCCGGGGCTTTTGACGTTCACGCCCGGAAAACCGTCGCCGTCCGGCGACAGCGAACCGGACCGGCCGCCGGGACGACGCACCTTCCGCACACTCGACGTCACCTCCGCCGCGCCCCTCTCGGGAACCCGTACCCAGGCACAGGAAGTGGGCGATCGCCTGCGCGGCGCCCGCTGGACGCTGCACGACGACGGCACACTGACGGCCGACCTGGCGGAACTCCCCGTCCTGCGCACCACGTCCGTCGACGCCACGACACGCCTGCTGACCGGGGAGCGCACGGAACGCACCGACGTCAGCGCGACCACGACGTGGATGGAGGCCCGCCTTGTCGCCGGCGCGGGCCGGACGGCCCGGCTGGACCTCATCAGGGCCGCGACCCGGGACATGCGGGTCGTGGTCGACTGCAGGGAGTTCACCTCCACGTCGAGCACCGCCCAGTGCCTGTCGTTGAGCCTGGGCGGCTAGGACTGTCGTTCGGATCAGCGGCCCCTGGTCGTCCGGCCCCTGGTGATCCGTACCTGCCCCGTCACCGTCATGTCACAGCCCTGTGCGCACGTGAACCAGGAAAGCCGCTCGGCGATCTGTAGCGACGAGTGCCGGTGAGCGACCGGCGCCTGAACATCTCAATCGGGGGACTTCATGCAGTACGGGATGCACTTCGGGTCGCGTGTCCGCGGAGCCGCTCTGGCAATGGCGACCATGTCGGCGGCCACGCTTCTCATGACCGCGTGCCAGCCGGGCGCGGACGCCGCCGGCTCCTCCTCTTCGCCGTCGGGCAAGGCGGCCGGGCCGACGACCTCGTCCGCCGGCTCACCGACGCCCGCCACGTCGTCCGGCGGGACGGGAGCCTCGGCCGAGCCCGCGGGCGACTCCACCCCCAAGGCCCCGGTTTCGGCGTCCGTCACAGCGACCCCCGCGACGAAGACGAAGACATGTGCCGGGGAGTCGCTGAAGGCGTTCATGTACCAGGCCGATGTACGGCCCAAGGGCACCGGAACCGGCGCGGCGATCGTCGAGTTCACCAACATGTCCGGAGCGTCGTGCGCCGTCCAGGGGTATCCGACCGCGGCGGGAGCGGCCAACGGCTCCCCCGAGAAGAACCACCCGCTGGCCGTGACCCCGACGGGCTCCACGTCCAAGGTGCTGCTCGCACCCGGCGCGAAGGCATGGGTCAAGCTGACGTTCGTCCAGGTCCAGGGCGAGGGTGACGGCTACTGCGTGTCCGGGGCAACGCCGGTCACCTACCCGACTCTGGTGGTGGCTCTCCCCTCCGGAGGCGCGCACCAACTCGCCCTGGAAGACGGTGTGTTGGCAGAGTGCGACAACACGGCTACGGTCACCGCCGTCACGGCGACGAAGCCTTCCTGACCAGCACCAGCACCAGCACCAGCACCAGCACCGGGATCGGCACCGGGATCGGCACGGGAATCGGCATCGAGCTCGGCGCCGATCCCGGTGCTGGCGGGCGCCGCGCGGGTGGGTGGCAGAGAGCGGCGTCCGGAGAGGCCGTCCATAGGCTGCCGGAACCGGGCGGCGCCCCTCACGGCCCTGCGGTTGGGGACCGGAAGCATCGACCCGGGCCGGACCTACGGCACGGGCTCAGCCTGGACCTATGGCACAGGCAGGCTCGTACCGGCGGGCATGGGCCCGGCTCGGACCAGCGGAAACGGCCGGAGACGGTCAGGCCGAGCCGGTCCTCACCGCGGTGACCGCCACCGCCGCACAGGGCATGGTGAAGCGGCCTCCCATCGCGTCGATGGCGGCGCCCACCTCCTCCAGCACGGATGCCAGCGCGTTCGCGGGGAGCCGGGTCAGGGCGCCCTGGGTCGGCATCACGTCGAGCCACGCGTCTCGGGTGTAGGACCACTCCCAGGGGAAGGTCCATTCCTCCGGTTCGTCGAATCCGCCCGCCTCGCGGATCCCGTCGGCTGCCTTGGCGAGCATCGGCCGGTAGACGTCGACGGCCTGTCTCGTCATCGCCCGGAAGTCGATCGGGGAGTCGGGCATCGCCCGCCGGCAGGCCGCGGCGTAGGCATCCGCCACCTCGGGCGGCAACTGGAACACATGCCAGAACGCGGCGAACCGGCCGGTCGGCCGCGGTACCCGCTTCGCCACAGCGGCTCCCGCGACCGGATCGACCCAGTGCCAGGACTGGGCGGCGACGACGGTGTCGAACCCCCGCCCGGCCGGATCCCAGGCCTCGAACGTCGCCACCTCGACCTCGGTGCCGAGCCGCCGTGCGACATCGGCCATCCGCGCGTCGGGATCGACCCCGAGCACCGTGCGGCCCGCGGCCTGGAACTGCCGGGCCGCGATCCCTGTGCCACAGCCGACATCCAGGAGGTCGGGGCCGGGGCTGCCGGAGACGATCCGCTCCACCAGGGCCTCTGGGCCCCCGGGCCCCTGGCCGCGGGGCCTGCGGCGTGTCGTGCACCGCATGTCGGCCTGATGCCTGCGGCGTGTCGCATGCCGCGTCCGGGGCCCGGGAATGCGGACGCCGAGTGCGCTGTTACAGCTCACGTAACTGATTGGCATGCGCGACTCAAACCTCGCGCGTGGTGGGTGAAGGAGGACCTCATGGCACGCAGCAGCGCGCGCCCCGTCGTCACGCTGAAGTCGACGGCCGGGACCGGCGTCACGTACGTGACGCGCAAGAACCGTGGGAACGACCCCGACCGGCTCGTCCTGCGCAAGTACGACCCGCTGGCGGGAAAGCACGTCGCGTTCCGGGAGGAGCGCTGACCACACGCCGGGCACTGCCGGCAGACGTACCCGGCGTATCCGCAGACGTACCTGCCGTAACCGAGGAGGGAACCGCATGAGGCCCGACATTCACCCCGAAACGCGTTCGGTCGTCTTCCGGGACCGTGCCGCCGGTGTCGCCTTTCTGACGCGATCCACCGCGCACTCGACCAGGACGATCGAGTGGGAGGACGGCGCCGTCCATCCCCTCATCGACGTCGAGATCTCGTCGGCGAGTCACCCGTTCTACACCGGGACCAAGCGGGTCCTGGACACCGCCGGCCGGGTGGAGCGCTTCGAGCGCCGCTACGGCCGCACGGCGTCGAACCGGCACTGAACGCCGGAGCGCGCCGAGTTCGGCAGGAGGAGAACAGAGCCATGAAGGTACGCAACTCACTGCGCTCACTGAAGACCAAGCCCGGGGCCCAGGTGGTCCGTAGGCGCGGTGTGGTCTTCGTCGTGAACAAGAAGAACCCGCGCCTCAAGGCCCGCCAGGGCTGACGGCGTATCAGGTGAAGGACATTCGGTCCGGCCGGCGCACCGCGCGTCGGCCGGACCGGTCGCGTGTACGGCCGCCCCGCTGATTGTCCGCGACCGCACCGGGTGCGGCGTGCGGGAGCGAACGGTCCGACAGGACGCGGACCACCGGCGCTCCTATGCTGGAACGGTACGGCTTCGAGGCCAGTTGTCAGACGTGAGTTGTCTGACGTCGGTTGTCAGAGGCCTGTTGTCCGAGGCGAGGCAGTGACCCGCGACCCGCGACGCTTCGCGCTGGACCCACATCCGGTACGCACATGCCGTACCCGCGTCACGTACCCGCTGTCGCCTCGTACGCACGCGGGGGTAGTGCTCGTCAGCTGGGAGTCGGCCCATGAGGCATTCGTCCAGGCGATTGCGCAGGGGCGCCGCCACCGCCATCGTGGTGGGGACGTTCCTGGTACCGGTGGTGGGAGGCACGGCCTTCGCTGCCCCCGCGTCCGTACCCATAGCTGCCACAGCAACCGAACCGCCGTCACCGTCCGGCACGTCGAACGGGTTCCAGAACCTCACTCCGGCCGTGAGGCAACAACTCGACGACGCCGTACAGAAGATCATGCGCGAGGCGAACGTGCCCGGCGTGACCGTCGGGCTGTGGACGCCCCACCAGGGCAGCTATGTGCGCTCGTTCGGGCTCGCCGACAAGAGCAGTGGTCAACAGATGTCGCCAGATCTGTACATGCGCATGGGCAGTGAGACCAAGACCTTCACCGTCACGGCCCTGCTGCAACTGGTCGACCAGGGCGAGGTCGGTCTCGACGACACGATCGACCAGTACATCGGCGGTGTACCCAACGGCGACAAGATCACCCTGCGTGAACTCGCCGGGATGCGCAGCGGGCTCTTCAACTACTCCATGGACCCGGACTTCTTCACGGCGCTGACGTCCAACCCGCGTCGGCCGTTCACTCCTCAGGAACTGCTCGGGTACTCCTTCAAGCACCCCGTACTGTTCCCGCCGGGGGAGAAGTTCTACTACTGCAACACCAATCTCATCCTGCTCGGGCTGGTGGTCGAGAAGATCAGCGGCACTCCGCTCGGACAGTACATCCAGCGGAACATCCTGACGCCCGCCGGCCTCAACCACACCAACTTCCCCGTCGGCGCCGCCTTCCCGAGCCCGCACGCGCAGGGCTATACGGACCAGACCGCGAGCGGCAATGTCGAGGAATCGACCAACTGGGATCCCTCCTGGGCCTGGGCGGCCGGTGCGATGATCTCCGATCTGAGTGATCTGCGGGCCTGGGCACGTACGGTCGCCACGGGTGTCTTCCCCGACGGCAGGACCATGATCAGCCCCGCCACCCAGAAGCAGCGGCTCACCACGCCCCCGACTCCCATCCCGGGCGCGGGCTACGGCCTCGGCATCTTCGACGTCCAGGGATGGGTCGGGCACAACGGCTCCCTGCCGGGCTACGAGTCGCTGACCGTCTATTTCCCTCCGGCGCACGCGACCCTGGTCGTGCTGCTGAACACCGACATCAACTACAAGGGCTCGGAGCCCAGCACCCTTTTCGGAGACGCGATCACCAAGATCGTCACGCCGCAGCACGTCTTCAACCTGCCCGCGCAGCCCGCGGCTCACTGACGCACCGGTCTGCCGGGAGTTACGATCACGACCGTGACGTGCCCTTCTCCGCGGGCGACCGGATCGGCCGTGGACAGTGGTGCGGTGGATGCGTTGGATCCGATGCGTGACGGTCGCGCCGGGCGAAATACTCCGAAGGGAGCCGTTCGTGACCACGGCCAGGGACTTGTTCATCATCACGATGGACAAGGAGCCGGAACGTCCTGTGGGGCAGGGCGACCTGTCGCTCGCCCTTGCCGGCGCCGAGGTGATCGATCTCGTCGCCGGTGAGGTCATCACACTGGACGGTGACCGGATGGTGCCGGCGAGACAGCCGGCGACGGACGACCGTCTTCTGGGTGAGGCGGCGTCCTCGATCGTGCGGCAGGTCCCGTACGAGCGGGTCGAGGACTGGTTGTGGCGCAGAGGCCGCGACCTGTCGGCGGCCTATCAGAGCGATCTCGAACAGGCGGGCCAGCTCACCCGGCAGCGGCGGGGCCGTCTGCCGTTCGGCGCCAACCGTATGGAGTTGGTGGACTCACCGGCCCGCAGCCGGGCGATGCACCGCTGGGCCGCGGACGAGCCCGTCCTCGCCGCCCTCGCCGCGGTGGTCGGGATCCCCGCCGAGCAGACCGAGGACAGCCCGGCCGTCGAGGACGAGGCGGTGACGACGGTCCTGGTCGCAGTGCACGACGCGGTGATGGAACTGGAAGCCGTCCGCCAACGCCGGGCCATCGAGAACGCGGCGTTCGCCAACATCTGGCGGGGCGCCTGACAGACCGCGCGGGGCGCCCGGCGGAAACCCGCGCAGGGCGCCCGGCGGAAACCCGCGCGGGGCACCGGACGGAAACCCGCGCGGGGCACCGGACGGAAAAAAAACCGCGCGGGGCGTTTGACGGAAGCCCGCGAGTGGGGCGCGTCCGACGCGGTACGCGCGGCCGGGGCGATGGCACGAGGGCCGCTCCGATCGTACGAGGGACGGGCCCGCCGCTACGAGGGATGGGCCCGCCGCTACGAGGGACGGGCCCGCCGGTACGAGGCCGGGGCGGACGGTACGAAGGCCGGTCGCGAGTCGGTGAGGCGCGGGTTCGGATCGGCGGACGCGCCGTTTCCTCCGCGTGGTGGTCATCCGGAAGCCTCGCGGGCCCGCTCCTCGCTCTCGCGTGCCTCCTGGAGGTGGGCGTCGACGCGTGGCCCCCGCCGGGACAGCCACGAGTCCGTGACGCGCTGAAGCGTCTTCGTCAGAGGGTGCTTGTCCGGTCCCTGCGCGGAGCCCCGCACGGCGGACGCCGCGTCGCGGTACTCGGCCATGTCGGCGAGCGCCGCGTGGGCGAGTTCGGTCGCCTCGCGGTACAGGTCGCGCGACTTGGTCATGGCGTCGAGGGCTTCGGAGTACGAGGCCACCAGGGCGCGCGCGTGGGCGAGTTCCTCTTCGAGGGTCAGCAGATGCCAGTCCTCGCGGAGCGCGGTGAGGACCGCCGCCGCGTCGTCCGGCAGCGGCCAGGGCAGAGCCGCGAACTGTACGACCTTGTCGAGGAGTTCCGTCGGTTCCGAGCCGTCGAGGAAGACACTGCGCACCCTGAAGGCCTGCTCGTCGAACCCGAGCCGGGCGGGTGTGCCGGACAGAATGACGGCCCCGCCACGCGGCACGGACGTCCCGAGGTCGCCGAGCGCCCAGTTGACCGCGTGGAACTGCTCCGGCGTGGCGCGGTGTTCCACGACGCGATGCCGCAGGGCGGGCGGCAGCAGCCGGGTCAGTGGGAGGCGGCCGTCGGCGTCGGGCGTCATGGCCTCGTGCACGACGACGTTGATGCTCCAGCTGTGCCGGGCGGTGTCCTTGAGCAGACGGCGCAGTGCCGCGTCGTCCTTCGGCAGCAGGTTGATGTCCTGGAGCCGCAGCCCGGCCGCGGCGTCACGGTCCCAGGAGAGATCGCTGCGCTCGGGCCAGAGCAGGGCGGCAGGGGAGGGCCATCCGGGATCCCAGGGCTGTTCCGCCTCGGCCGCCAGCGTCCAGCGCCGGTCGCCGTCCACCTGCTCACGTCCGTCGGTGGCGAGGCGCGCCCGCACAGTGACGTCGTCGTCGACGAACCAGCGCGCCTCGAAGACGTGGGCGTCCGGCGTCGAGGCGTTCTCGGTCTCCAGGAAGTCCTGGATGCTTTCGCTGTTCTTGAGTTCCCGCAGGTGCTCCCGGAGAGCCGACTGCGGGGCGGGGCCGGTATGGCGCCCGGCGGCCAGCCAGACAGTTTCCGGGGCGGTGGGACGGTCTGTGGAGGACTTCGGCATGAGTCACTTTGCTGGTGGGGTGCGGTGTGCCTTCCCAGTATGGTCGCCTTTGGCCAAAAGTCGGGAGCCGAGGCCCCTCGGGATCACGGACCTCCGCCATCGGGTGACTATGTGCATTTCGTTGACGAACGGCCGTATTGCGGTCATCGCGAAGAATGCGAGCGGGCCGCCGATCACCGGGACGGCTCGCCTGGATGGTCCGGGCGGCAGGGTTCCCGACGTGCGTGTGCCGGCCGGCGACGGCGAGCGCCCGCCCTGGGGAAGGGCGCGGACCCGCGAGGACGCGGAGCTGGTTGACACTCTTTCAGATACCGTCGCTGGAAACGGTGTTGGCTGTTGCGCCCAGGCACTGAAAGGGCGCACACATTCCTTCCCGCGGTGTAGCTTCTACCCGTCAGTAGGGGCTTGAGCAAGGGTGGATGTGTGGTTGCCTCTCCGCAAACCGAAAAGTTCGCCGCTGGTCTACGGATGCTGAAGGACCGCAGTGGCCGGGGCTACGACCGCCTCGGCAAGGAGGCGGGCGTCAGTGGCTCCAGTCTGCATCGGTACTGCTCCGGCCTCAGCGTTCCGACGGACTACCGGGTGGTGCATTCCTTCGCCAAGGTGTGCGGCGCCAGTACGGAGGAGCTCCGTGAACTCCACCGGCTGTGGGCGATGGCGGACACCGACCGTGACGTACCGACGGCCGTGACCTCGGAGGATGTCCCGGAACCGAACCCGGACGGTCCTGCCGCGCCCGCGCAGGCGAGCCCCGGACCGGACGACGCCATCCCGCCGGAGATCAACCCCGACGAGGCCGAGAAGCCGCGGCGGTTCCGGGTGACCGAGAAGCTGTCGTCCCGTCTCGCGATGCTGGCCGCCGTGGTCGTGGTGGTGCTGGTGGCCGGTTTCGTGTGGATGCCCGCCGATGCCTCGCAGCGGGCCGACGACGGGCTGCTGTACTCCGACGCCTGCAAGTCGGTGAGCATGGGACAGCACGACGAGTGCGTCCGTGAGGTCCAGAGACTGCTGGTGCGGGCCAAGGGCACGCTCGCCGTCGACGGGGACTTCGGGCCGGAGACCCTGCGCAGACTGACCGCGTTCCAGGTGCTGGCGGGTATGCCGGCCAACAACGTGGTCGACGAGCCCACCAAGAAGGCGCTCTACGCGCAGAAGGTGAGCATGGCGACCTGGTCACCGGACAGGGTGGCGAAGCGGATCCGTGAGGTGTTCGTCGAGGATCCCCGCACCGCCGTGGCAATCGCCCACTGCGCCTCGTTCTTCGACCCGCTGTGGACGCTGCCCAACACCAACGGCAGCCGCAACTGGGGCGTGTTCCAGATCTCCGACGCCCGCCTGCGGGAGCTCGACGGCACACCGCTGAGGGCGTTCGACCCGGAGTGGAACATCCAGGCGGCCCACCGGCTGTGGAGCGCCCGGCACGACTTCCACGACTGGCCCTCCTGCGAGGCGGCGCTGAAGGACGATCCGAAGAACTGAAGCCCGGAAGTCCCGGGTACCGCCGCCGCGGTACCCGGGACTTCCGGCTCCGGATCAGCCGGGGCTGTGTCAGACCGTGCCGTCCTCCCACCACCAGTCGCGGCCGAGGTCGGCCCTGCTGTCGACGTGCTGGTGGTCGACGGTGTACGTCTCCAGTCCGGAGAACCCGCAGGTCTCCGCCTTCTGGTAGACGGTCTTGGTGGCCACGCCCGGCACATCGAGATCGGCCGCGGTGCCGTACAGGTGCATGCTGTCGCTGGCCCCGCCGATGTCGGCGTTGTGCGCGATGCTGCGGAAGCCGGAGTTGACCGTGATCGGCTTGTCGCCCAGCTTCTTGCGCAGCGCCTCCAGCTTGTACATGCAGCGGCGGGCGTTCTCCTTCACCTGCGCCGCGCTCAGCTTGCCGCCGTTGAAGTTGCCGGTCGACTGGTCCTCGAACTCACTCCAGTTGAAGTGGGCCGTGGAGCCGTCCGACTGCTCCAGCGCGTTGAGCTTCGCCTGGGTGTTGGGTCCGACGCTGGCGTCGGCGGTGAGACCGTACGCCGCCTGGAATCGCTTCACGGCCGCGGCCGTGCCGGGGCCGAAGTCGCCGTCGACGCCGACCCGGCTCTGGCCGGCGCTGTCCGCCGCCCAGCCCGCGACCCTGATCTGCAGCTCGGTCACGTCGGCGCCGGTGTCGCCCTGGTTCAGTGTGCGCGACCACGAATAGGCCTGTGCGACACCCGAGGACAGAACCTGACCGAACGCGACGCCGGCGCCGACGGCCAGCGTGCCGCGCAGCATCGTGCGGCGGTCGACGGAGCGGCTGCCGAAGGAGCGGCCCTCGGCGGGGCGGAAGAAAGTCATCGTCGTCCTTTCGGAACGGTGGTGCGAAAATCGGAACGTGGTGAGAAAAGAGGGTCAGTAGGCGAGCTGGAACGTCACGTTCTGCGCGTCGATGTCGTAAGGGCGCACGCGCAGAACGAAGTGGGTGCCGTCCTTGACGTCGGTGGCGACGGTCGCCCACTCGGTGCCGTGGGTGGTGTAGGCGTTGCCGTTGTTGCACTTGTCGGTGTGGTCGACGAACACCACACAGGCGTCCAGGTACGCCCCGTCCGGCGTGTTCGCGCTGAGCCGGATGTTGATGTCACCGCACCGCGAGGACGTGGTGTAGGTGCCGTACTCCACGGCGGCCGTCGAGTAGTGGTACGTCAGGGTCTTGGCGCCGCCGTAGCAGCTGACCGCGGCGGCCGAGGGCTGCGCGGAGGCGGGCGCGACGCCCACTCCCAGCAGCGCGGCCGCGGTGAACAGAGCCGAGGCGAACGCCCTGCTTCTGATCATGGTGGTCTCCGTTCGGGTGAGGGGGGTCAGAAGGCGATCAGCGTGGTGGCGGAACTGCCTTCCAGGTCAACGCCGTTGGGCACCGTGAACGTGGTGCCGTCCAGGACGTCGGTTGCGGTGGTGGCCGAGGCGGGCGCCGGAACGGTGAACCCCGGGGCGACGAGGGACGCGCGTGCGAACCGGTCGGCCGTGGGGATCCTCCTCGGTACGGCCGGGATCACCGGTTGGCGAGGCGGTCCAGATCGGCCTGGGTCCCGTTGAACACGTCCCCGGTCGCCGGTGCCTGGATGCCGGGGAAGAGCGCGGCGTCGGTGTACTGCCACATCGTCCAGGTCGTCGAGCCGTTCGGCAGCGGCGGCTGGGTGATCGACGTGCGGTAGTCCGCGAGTTGCAGCGGATACCGTGCGAAGGCGGTGGTCGAACCCAGGCAGTCGTCCAGGAAGGACTTCTGGGTGTAGATGATCGGAACGCGGCCGAAGGCGTTCTCCACCCGGTCGAGCCAGGCCTTGGCGTCGGCCACCGTGCCGTAGGTGGGACAGCGTCCGCTGCCGTCGTCCATGCGCTCCAGATCGAAGATCGGCGGCAGGTCGCCCGCCCGCTGCCCGGTGTAGCCGGTCGCCCGCACCGCGGCGATGAACCGGTCGGCCTGCGCGGCACCCGTGTCGGCCGCCGTACCCGTGTAGAAGTGGTACGGCGAGACGGCCAGCCCCGCAGCCCAGGCCGCCTCGAGATCGGTGGCGAGGTATTCGTCGGTGACGTTCAGGCCCCGGGTGGCCTTGACGGTCGCGAACTCGGCACCCGAGGCCCGTACGGCCTTCCAGTCGATCGGCGCGCCGCCGGGGTGCTGGTACTTCGCCGTGTCCAGGCCGTCGATCGGGTAGCCGGCGGGGTGGGGTGGCGTGCAGTACGTGTTACGACTGGACCAGTCCACCAATTTCGCCCACGTGTTCGGTCCCACCGCGCCGTCGGCACTGAGGTTGGCACAGTTCTGGAGCTCGATGACCCGGTCCTCGGTCCCGCCCCCGAAGTCGCCGTCGATCGTCAGCGGTGGATAGTGGGACGGCTCCATGGCCAGGTTCAGACGGCACTGCAATTCCTTGACTTCAGTGCCCTTCGCGCCCTGTTGCAGCGTCGGGCGCGCGTCGGTATGGCCGCACACGGTCGCCTGCGCCGTGCTCGACGTGCCCTTGGTCGCGCAGGTGTGCGGTTGCGCGGCCCAGGTGTTCAGCGCCGCCCAGGTCTGCGGGCCGAGGACACCGTCCACGCCCAGCCCGGCACACCGCTGGAACTCCTTGACGCGCGTCTCCGTTCCGGCCCCGAACGAGCCGTCCGCCGCGATCGGCGTGTACCGGCTCGGCTTCGTCGCCAGATCGAGTTCGCACTGCGCCTCGACCGTCGCGTCCCCTGTCGATCCCTGCTGCAGCGTGGGCTGTGCGCTCGTGTGCCCACAGACCGCGACCGCAGGGGCTGCGGACCCAGCCGCCTGCACCGCCGCGGGCCCGTACAGGGGCAGCACCGCTGCCACGGCGAGGGTCAGACCCCGCAGAAGCGTCCTTCGTCCCATCTCGTGTTCCCCCTCTGATCAGTGGCCGGGAACCCCGGCCGCTGATCATCCTGGCAGCGGTTGTTCCGAGGCGGATCCTCTTGCTCCGGATCGGGACGCTGGGACAGTCGCACGCCTGTGACCTGCGGGGACGCGTCATCGCTGGGATGGGAATGGGATACGGACGGCGGAGCTGGAGCTCACTGCGGAGGCCGACGGGCGCCTTGGCCGAGCCCCGTGCGGCCTTGCCTGTTGGTGTCTGGGCCGACGCGCGGTGCGCCAGTGGCTCGGTGGTGGGTCCATCGCAACGCGGTGTGCTCGCAGCGCACCCGGGCCCCAATCATCGGCGGCTCCTCGTGTGTCAACGGCTGCGGAACACATGGGGTACGCGGGCGGACCACACGGCGTCCCGTAGTAGCCAGATGCGCAAGCCGGCCCTGCCGACGCCCAGGACAGGGGCGACACCCTTGCGGATCGCCCGGGTTGGCCCCGTACAAGGCCACGACATCGCGCCGGTGTTCATCGCCCCGGGTGACGGCCGACGGGCCATGCACGAGGACGAGGGGGCGCGGCCTCACCCGGTCCATGAGCCGGGCGCACGTCTCGGGCGCGGTGGCGTCCAGCGCGTGCCACCGCAGCCGTTCGCGTCCCATAGCTGTGGCGCCCGGCGGCGGCGCGAGGCGACGGTGACGGTCTCGCCCGCCGTGGTCGGCCGCCGTGCGAGGCCCACGTGCGGCCGGGTGCGCACCGAAACGGGTCAGCGGACCGGCAGCGTGGTGGTGTGCTCCTCGCGTACGGCCTTCAGGGAGCGGGGGTCGAGACCGAGCAGGCTCAGGATCGTGGGTGCGATCTGTGTCGTCCGCACGCCCGTGGAGTCGCGTACGCCGTCCGGAACCGAGGCGCCGGACACGATCAGCGGGACGTCGAGGTCGTCAGAGTGGGCACCGCCGTGCTCGGCGATCTTCTTCGTGCCGCCGGTGTAGACGACGCCGTACTGCGCGAGGCCGAAGAGGTCCGGGACCCGGGCGTCGCCGGCCTCGACGTGGAAGAAGCGGGCCACGGCGCTCCCGGCGTAGACCTTGCTGAGCCCGCCGCGGGTGAAGGCCTTGGGCGCGGCGTTGATGTCGGTACCGGTGCCGCTCCGGGCGAGCAGGTAGGTCTTGGCGAACTCCGTGGCGGCCTTGGAGCGGTCGGTCAGCCAGAGCAGCATCGCGTCGTCGTCCACGCTGTGCGCGACCAGGTTGCCGGCGGCGGGGTGGAGCTTCCTCCAGGCGGCGTTGAGGCCGTCCAGCAGCGGGCCGTCGTCGATCCGGGTGAGCGCGGCGGGGTCGGCGGGCGACTGGCCGTGCTTGGCGGACAGGATGATCGTGGTGCTGCCGGTCAGGTGCCGCTCGGCGATCTCGGAAGTCATGGCGCCGATCCGGGCGTCGACGAAGTCCAGGTTCTTCGCCAGCAGCGGTCCGGGCACGTTCTTGGCGGTGTAGCCGCCCTCGAGGCCGTCGGAGGTGGGCAGTTTCTGCGAGGTGGAGACCGACTGGAAGTTGAGGCCGAAGATCGCCGGGGTGCCGACCTTGTGGGTTCGGCTGTGGTCGTAGCCGTCGATCTCGTTGAGGACGGCCTTCACCTTGTAGCCGTCGTACTGCTCGGTGGCCTGGTTGTCCTTGGTCCAGTCGTTCCCGGCCGGGTAGCCGAGGGCGTCACTGTTGATCTCGGGCGTGAACAGGTCCTGGATGCCCGTGCCCGAGGGCCCGTTGAGGATCTCGTACGCCGCGTGCTTGTCCGACCACGCGGTGCGCAGTCCCGCGTCGCGGGCGACCTCGAAGACGGTGTTCACCTTGAGGTACGAGTGCGGGTAGACCGGCTCGCAGGTCCTGGGACTGACCGGCAGCTTCGAGGAGTCGATCAGGCTCGTCGGGTCGCCGGTCATCGACAGGATGCTGTCCGGCAGACCGGTGAGGCCCTGTCCGGCGTCGATGGAGGCCTGGTTCTTGTCCAGGTCCTCCGTGAGGTCCACCTCGACACCGGGCTCGGCGCCCTTGCAGGTCGTGGTTCCGGCCGGGAGCAGCGCGGCGTTGTAGGTGTCGTCGTAGTAGACGCCGGTGGTGCCGGGGCCGCCGCCGGTCGCCTGGGCGACCATGCCGGGGAAGGAGTCGGACGGCGTAGTGGTCTTGGCGTGGGTGTACTCCACGCCACCGCCGACCAGCCGCGCCAGCGCGGACTCCGGGTGCCGGGCGACGTACCAGGCCAGGTCCGACTGGTGCAGCCCGTCGACCGAGATCAGCAGGACGTGCCGGGCGAGGGCGCGCCGGTGGGAGGCGGCGAAGGCGGAGGGTTGGGCGACCATCGTGCCGGCCAGTACCCCGGTGGCGGTGAGGAGGGCTGCCTGCCTGACGTAGCGTCTGGACATAGAGGTCTCCCGGGTGTTCAGAGTGAGCTGCGAATGCCGGAACCATCAGAGTCGCGCCCTGTGTACCGGAAACGGCGCATGTGTGAACGCACACGGAATGAGGGGTCGGGTCTTGGCCAAGCAGGGTCTGGATTTCGCCAGGAAGGAGGATCGTCCGTGGCCCTGGACTGGTTCTCAACCGGGCCGCAGGCGAAGGGAAACGACTCTGCGGCCCGATGCGGGCGGAGCCGTGCCGGTCTGTGCGGTGCAACTCCCCCTATTCTGAGCCTTGTCCTCCTAGAATTCCCCCATGGACGCGATCATCGGCGAAGTGGCGACGGTCGTCGGGCTGGTGACCACGCTGGCGTCAACGTACTTCGGTTACCTCGGTGTTCGGCATCTGATTCGACGACGGCACGCCGGTCGGCCCGAGGGGGAACCGGTGGCGGAGCCGTCGGCGGAACCGACCGGTGGATCGGCGGCCCACCCTGGGGACGACCGCTCCGGCGGGCAAGGAACGTACGACGTCTTCGTGTCGTACGCGGACACGGAGAGCGACGCGGCGGAACGGCTGGCGGGGTGCCTGCGGGAAGTGGACGCGTCGGTGTTCCTGGTGCGGTGGGTCGAGCCGGGGCTGATCCCGCTCATGGAGGCCGAACGGGCTCTGGACGGAGCCGCGTTGGGGGTACTCCTCTTCGGGCGTACGACCATGGACGACGCCAGGATCGCCGACGAGTACGCGGCGCTCCTCCAGCGCGCGCACCAGGGCGACCTCCGCTTCGTGCCGGCGCCGGTCGACGATGTCACGCTCCCGGCGTTCGCCGCCGTCCGCCAGCCGGTGGACCTGCGTGCGCCCGGCTCCGCCCGGTACGACGCCGAGGTCGGGCGGCTGGTGCGGATCGTGCGTGGACGGCGCCGCGTGCCGGACGCGTAAGGACTTCCTCCTACCCCAGTGGATGCGTGTAGGGGACCAGTTACGCGAAGGCCGGCCGGAGAGGGGTATTCCGCCCGTACTTTGGTCGCCCGCAGCGGACAGTTCGGTTCTGCCGCGCACCCAGGAGTCCAGCGGTCGGTCGAGGAGGTCCGCGCGGATGAACCATGTGTCGCTCTCCGGCGAATTGCCCCCGTCCTACGACGTGTTCCTCTCCTACGCCGCCGACGACGCGGCCTGGGCCAGGACCCTGGCCGAGCAGCTGGCCGGGCACGGGCTGTCGCCCTTTCTCGAGCAGTGGAGCATCGAGCCGGGCGATGTCGTCCTCCACCGAGTGGAGGCCGCCCTGCGCGCCTCCGCCCACGGCATCGCCGTGATCAGCCCGGCGTCCATGCGCGACGCGCGCGCCATGGACGAGTACGCCGTGCTGGCCACCGAGGCCGCCTCGAGCGGCCTGCGCTTCATCCCGGTGCTTATCGGGCATGTGCCCGCACCCCCGTTCGCCGCCCACCGTGTCTGGCGGGACTTCAGCGACGCCACCGGCCGGGAGTTCACGCTGAAGGCCGCCGAGCTCGCCGCCGTCATCGGGGACCGCCCCGCCCCGACGGACGGCACTCCTTCCCCGGACACCCTCCGCGCCACCCACCCCACTGCGCCCCGGCCGGTCACGCCTCCGCCCCGTCCCGCCTTCGTCGTCTGCTACGCCCCGGGCGATGCCGTGTACGGCGCTCGGCTGGCCCGACAACTGCTCGTGGCCGGGCTGCCGGTGTGGTCGACGGAGGATCTCCGGCCCGGCGACGGCCACTTCTGGACGATCAGACAGCAACTCCGGTACGCGGTCGCGGTCGTTGTGGTCATGACTCCCCGATCGCAGGACTCCGACGACGTCACCCGCATGATCCTGGAGGGCCAGGTGCACGGGCGGCCCTTCGTGCCCGTACTGCTGGACGGTGACGTCAACTACCACCTGGCCGCCACCTGGTACGTGGACGCCCGCGACGGAGCCCTGCTCGACGCGGCGCGACTCGACCTGCTGCGCCGACTGTATGAGGACGTCAGGGAGAACCGCCCCGTGCGGCTTCCCGAGGCGGCGCGCCGCGTGCCCGGCGGCGCGGGGGACCCGGTGCCTGCCATGACGGCGTCCGCCGGGCTCGAAAGGCTGCGCGCCCATCTCGCCGAGGACGAGTACGAGCACGCGGACCTGCTCACCACGCGGCTCGTCCTGGAGGCGGCGGGCCGGCTCACGGAGGGCTGGCTGCGCGAACGGCACGCCATCGGCGTCCCGTTGAACCTGTTGGCCGGCATCGACGCGCTGTGGACCGCCCGCTCCGGCGGCCGCCAGGGCTTCGGCCGACAGCTGGCGCGGGCCCCCGCCCGGGGCCGACGCCCCCCGCGCTTCACCGAGTTGGGCAGGGCCCTGGGCTGGCGCGACGCGCCCGAGGACCCGGTACCCCGGCTCTACCGCGACTTCGTACGGCGGTCCGCACCCGTCGGCGAACAGGGCGGACCCGGGGTCGACTCGGAGCCCGGCCCGCTCCGGCTCCCCGGATTCTTTCCGACCCTCCGGGACCCCGGACACGAGAACGACCCCGACTGGTACGACCGTTGGAGCTCAACCGTGCTCGCTGTGCACGCACGGCTGCGCGAGTGGAAGGCTGCCCGATGATGTTGATGCTGATTGTGTTCTTACTCCTGCTGGGAGCCGCCGGGTGGGCCGGCTGGGCGGGACGCGTGCTGGTGCCCGCCGATCATGTCGGCATCGTCACCCGCCGTTTCGGCCGCTCGCACGACGATCCCGCGTTCAACGAGATCAATCCCGACAGCGCGAAGGGTGTGCACGCGCGCACCCTGCTCCCGGGCGGGTTCCACTGGCGGGCGCCGGTGCTGCACACCGTCGAGTACGTCCCTCGTGTGCATGTTCCGGCGGGGATGATCGGCCTGGTCACAGCGACGGAGGGCAGGGACCGCACCGACGGGCGCATGCTGGGCCGCCATGTCGAGTGCAACAGCTTCCGGGACGGTCAGGCCTTCCTGCGCGGCGGCGGTGAACAGGGTGTCCAGGTGACGATGCTGGCCGGCGGTCAGTCGTACTACCTCAACACCCGGCTCTTCGAAGTCGAGATGCGCCCACGCATTCAGGTGCCGGCGGGCACGATCGGTCTGGTCCAGGCCAAGGCAGGGGCCGTACGGCCGCCGGACCAGCGGTTCGGCCGTCATGTCGAGTGCGACAGCTTCCAGGACGGCCAGGCCTTCCTGTCCGGCGGCGGCGAGCAGGGCAAACAACTGGCCATTCTCGGCGGCGGGACCTCGTACGCCATCAACCCGGCCCTGTTCGAGGTCATCACGGTCGACAACGTGGCCGATTCGAGCGAGGGACTGGCCAAGGCCCACCTCCGGGAGATCGCCATCAACGAGGGGTACGCCGGAGTGGTCGTCACCCTGGACGGGACCGAACCCCCGCAGGACGACGAGTCCGGCGCGGTGGCCCCGCGGGTGCCGGGCCACAGCAGCTTCCGTCGGCCCTGGGACTTCCTGGCGAAACAAGGACAGCGCGGTATCCAGGCGGAGACGCTGGGCCAGGGCACCACGTACGCCCTCAATCCCTGGTTCGTCCGCGTGATGCTGATCCCCACCCGGGTTCTGATCCTCACCTGGCACAACAAACAGGGCGCCGAGACCGACAACTACGACGCGGACCTCGGGCAGATCGTCGTCAACGTCCAGGGCTTCGACCTGGCGGTGACGCTCTCGCAGAACCTGCAGATCCCGCCGCGCGTGGCACCGAAGCTGGTCAGCCAGTTCGGCAACGACCGCGACTCCGACCTGGGCGGCCTCGTGAACGACCGGGCCCCCATGAAGCGCTTCGTGCGGGACGTCCTCGGCCTCGCCGTCGCCGGATACTTCGCCGAGATCGCCACGACCAGCTCGGTGCTCGACTTCCTCGCCAGCTACCACGACGTCCGCAAGGAACTCACCGACCGGGTCATGCACGCGCTGGAGAAGTGGGAACTCGGCATGCTGGGCACCACCCTCGGCAGCTTCACCCCCACGGACCCGGTCCTCCTGGAACGCCTCAAGGAGAAGTTCTACGAGGAGATGCGCGGAGAAAACCTCGGCGTGAGCCTGCAGAACGCCAAACTGGAGGATCTGATCGACAAGTACCGCGCCCGGCAGGAATCCCGGCGGGTCGCCCTCGACCTCAAGGCGGAGGTGGCCCTGCTGGGCCCCGACAACGTGTCGATGATCCGCATCGTGCGGGAGTTCGCCAAGTTCGACGTCCCGGAGTACATCGGCGGCGGCGACATCTCGGCACTCGTCCAGGCCCTCCCGATGACCACCATGCAGGACCTGCTCGCCCGGCTGCGCGAGCTGCGCACGGGCCAGGAGATCGTGGCCGCCCCGAAGCGGAGGGAATTGACCGAGGACGGCACGGACACGATCGACGCGGACACCGATGGGGTCGAGTACGACGATCTGGGCGCGGACGCGGACGACGGGCACGACGAGGAGTAGCCGACGACGACCGTCTCGGAACCGTCATCGGGCGCCGGAGTTCCAGCCTCCCCGATCCCCCGACCGGGTGAGCGGTCGAGGTCCGAGGGCCCGCAGGCTCGCCGACCCGTTCAGCAGGGGTGCTACGACGCTGCGCCGTGCTGTCCCGGGTAGGCAGAGAGCCGCTCGGATCCGGGCGGCGGGCAGGTCCGGTGCGGCCGCGTTCCGGGGGCGCAGGTGGCGGGTGGCGATGCGCTGTCCGCCGGTGTCGGCGACGGCGAGGTTCCAGGCCGTTCCGTCACCGTCGTCGCCGTCCTGGCGACGCGTGAACTCGTGGGCCAGGAGCCGTACTTCGGGGCCTCGGCTCCAGCGGTACACGTGGTGGTTCTGTCAGCTGAAGCTGTACGGAGGGAGCGGACCGTCGAGCCGGAAGTCGAAGCCCTCGCCCATCTGGTGGGCGAGGCTCAACTCCGTTGCGAGGAACAGCTCGTCCTGCTCCTCGCTCACCAGGAAGGAGACGCTGAGGAAGTCCGTTCCGTCCGGCTGGGTGGAGTGGATCTCCCGGGCGAACGCGCGGAGCGCCTCGATCACTCCCGACGCCAAGGCCTCCTGCCGTGCCCGCGTTTCCACGGCGACCAGTTCACCCAGACGCGGGGGTGCGTCCGGGGCCGCCGTGCCTTCGCGGACCTGGTCGTCGAGCCGTCGGGCCACCTCCGACTCCGAGAAGATCTCCCGCAGCAGCATCTCCTCGTCCTGCGACGCCTTCAGGTTGTACTCGACACAACCTTCCAACTGGCCCAGCCTGTCGGCGAATTCGTCCGCCCGCGCCTCCAGCGCCAGCCGGACCGCTTCGTCGTCCGGGGTGGTGTAGCCGAACTTCAGTGGCAGAACGGTGCCGTCCGTCATGAGCCGCTTCTGGACCTCCTGATGCGCGCCGATGTCCCGTTGTTCGAGGGGCGGTTCCTCCGGCACATCACTCACCACCGCGCGGAGCGGGCCCGCGCTCACCGTTCGCAGCCGGGCGGGAGATGGGCCGACGCCGTCGAGACCGTCGAGGCGTAGTGGATGGTCCTTGAAGGTGATCGAGTAGACGTATACGGCC
This sequence comes from Streptomyces sp. NPDC005784, assembly GCF_042871525.1. Taxonomy (NCBI): domain Bacteria; kingdom Bacillati; phylum Actinomycetota; class Actinomycetes; order Kitasatosporales; family Streptomycetaceae; genus Streptomyces; species Streptomyces sp. NPDC005784. Next base: position 194,616 of record NZ_JBIAIQ010000007.1, on the reverse strand, counting down.
ATGGCTCACTCCTCCGCGTGAGACGCGCTGCTCTCCCGCTGGGAGGAGCGTCGGGCCGGTCTCCGCCCTCGCTCGACCGTCTCCTCCTCGTCCCCACTTCTCCCTCGTCCGCCTCTTCGTCGCAGCCCCGTTGCCCGTCACTCCCCGGAGCGCTTCGGTGACATGGCGCCTCCTTTCACCGGTCGTGACGCCTCCGCGCCGGTCGGTCTGCCCCACGTGTGGGCGGCATCCGTCGCCGGTATCGAAAAGGGCTAATACCATCATATAGGGGGCATTTGTTGCATCGGGTGAGCAGGGGTGGCAGAGGTCACCGATGAGGCACCTCCGTCGGATCATGCGGCCCGGGGGAGTCGCGGGCCGCGTGATCCGACGGGAACACTCAGAGCGGGCACTGCCCGGCTGGGTGGTACGTGAGCCGCCGGGTCATGCGTTCGCCAGGTCTCGTCCTCCATGCGGATCACCCTCCTGAGGTCCTCGTGCGCCTTGCCGGGTGCGCCTTCCTGCGCTTCCAGCAGCGCCGCCGCGATGGCGTCCAGCTTGCGCTGGATCGCCGGCTCGGACCGGAGTTCGGAGTTCTTCAGCAAGGCGAGGAGCAGCAGCGTCACCGCGGTCATCGCCTCGCCGACGAGAAGGAGCCATTGCACGGCGAGCCCCGCGATGTGCGCGGCGACAGCGAGGGACACCAGCCCGACGCAGAAGGCGAAGAAGACCGGCGAGCTGGTGAACCTCGACCCGGACTCGGCGAGCCGCTCGAACCTGCCGCGTGCGTCGCCACCGCGGTCGGCGGGATGCTGAAAGGTCACGGTCAGTGGTTGGTCCACTTGTGGACGCGCGCCGTGGCCTTCTCCGTCATCTCCTGGGCCTTGCCGCGCAGTTGATCACGGCGCCCCGCTCTTTGGACCGACGTGTCGCCCAACGCCTTTCCGACGGACTCCTTCACCTTGCCCTTGACCTGTTTCACCTTCGCGTTGCCCTTGAACATCATGGTCGCCGTCCTCTCGGGGCGCTCCGTGCCGCGACCCGGCGGGCCACGTCTCCTTCCTCACCGTGTGGCCTCGCGGACGGCACCGCAAACCGGCATGTCCGCCCACGTACGACGCCCCGTGGCGTACGGCCGCGTTTCCCCGCGGAACCAAGGGGGACCCGGTACTGACAGCCCGGAGCCGTAGGAGAGGCCGGACCCGACAGGGCCCGAACACAGAGGAAACCGGGGCCGAGCAGAGAAGGAAGATGAAGCGCCGTGACCGCGGACATCAGCACCAGGATCACCGCACGACCCGAAACGGGATGGGCCATGGCGCGACGTCGGCGCAAGAGTGGTCCGCGGACCTGTGTTCCGGCGACGGCCGACCGAACGGCCCGCACGGACCGGTTCGTCCCCGAGTGGAACATCGTCAGGGGCGAGGACTGACCAGCCGTCACCTCGGCTTCGTACGTCCACCTCGGCTTCGTACGCTCACCTGGGCTCCGTACGAACTCGGGCTTCGTACGAACTCGGGGACCGTGCCTACTCGTTGCCCGCGTCCCGATCCTCGCTAGGGAGCGGTGTCCGTCTTGGAACGCAGTCGACGGACCTCGTCCTCCGGGGGTCGGCGCACGTCCTCGTCCGGCAGGCGCTCCGGCATGTCGTCGTCAGGAATCAGGTGGCCGGCCGCTGACTCCTCCTCAGCGGAGGGGCCGCCGTCGTCGGAGCCGACGTCCTCGGCGATCATGTCGTGCTCGGCGTCCTGATGGGCGCCCTCGTCGAGGGCCAGGATCCGGTCCGCAGGGTCCGGGCCCACCTCGTCGTCCGGGAGTTCGCCCTCGGCGCCCTCCATATCGCCCGTGCCGTCGTTCTCGTCGGGCTCCTCCAGGGCCGGATCCGTCCGTTCCTCGGCCAGCTTCTCGTCCAGGGTCTCCCCTTCGCGCTGCTCACGCGCCGTAGTGCCTCGATGTTCCACCGCGAGCGGGCGTTCGGGCGGCGACCACCCTTCGTCGAAGGGATCCGAGCCCCGGACCTCAAGGGTGTCCTCCGGGTCGAGGATGCCTTCGTCCTCGCGGACATCGGGGCCTCCTGGCTGGTAGACCTCATCACCCATGACGTCGTCCTCGCTCTGGCTGCCCAAGACGGGCGTGACCCTCCGGACGGATCGAAGGGTCATCGGCCCATGTATCCAGGCTGGCCCAGCCCACCCATTCCGGCACGCCGGAGCCGCACGCGACCACGGAGGGTGACCAATCGGCCCGGGGTACTGATCCTCGATCTCCACGTTTGGCGCGGGCTGGACGGGTCACCCGATGACCCGACACCCGAAGTCGATCGTGATGGGGAAGTGAGACATCGTGGGTGGCGAGGAGAAGGCCAAGGCCAAGATGGAGCAGGCCAAGGGCAAGACGAAGGAAGCGGCCGGACGTGCCGTCGGCAACGAGCGGATGACCGCCGAGGGCCGGGCCGAGAAGGCGAAGGGCGACGCGCGACAGGCCAAGGAGAAGACGAAGGACGTCTTCAAGCCCTGACCCCGCACGTTCAGGGAGTCGGTGCGGTCGTTCCGACCTAACGACGTGGGGCCCGTTCCGGAGAACGGGCCCCACGGTCATGCGCCGCCACGGTCATGCGCCGCCACGGTCATGCGCCGCCACGGTCATGCGCCGCCACGGTCACGTGTACCCCCACGACGCCCGCCCTCCTCGCGCGGTGAGCTGCACGTGAGGTTCTGCCCCTCCTGGGCGTGAGCCGCACAGGACCTCGTGTTGCCGGATGCCCGCACGGGCCGAAGATGGTGGTGAGCGGCGGAGAGGAGCCCCCGGCGTGGCACCGGACACGCAGGCAGGCGGACGCGGGGACAGGACGCGAGGGGCGGCCGAGGGCGCCGACCCGCGGCGGTGGCGCGCTCTGTGGGTCACCCTGGTGGCCGGGTTCATGAGCCTGCTCGACGTCACCATCGTCGCGGTGGCCCTGCCCTCGATGCAGCGCGACCTGCACGCCACCGCCCCGTCCATCCAGTGGGTCGTCTCCGGCTACGCCCTCACCTTCGCGCTGGTTCTCGTGACGGCCGGACGGCTGGGCGACGCGATCGGCCGACGGCGGATCTTCCTGCTGGCGCTCGCTGCCTTCGTGCTGTGCAGTGCCGCGGCCGGTGCCGCCCCGACCATCACGCTCCTCATCGTGGCCCGACTGGCGCAGGGGGTGGCCGCCGGCTGCCTCGCACCGCAGAACTCCGCCCTCATCCAGCAGATGTTCCGGGGAGCCGAGCGCGGTCGGGCCTTCGGACTCTTCGGTGCCACGGTCGGCATCTCCAGCGCGGTGGGCCCCGTCATCGGCGGACTGATCCTGATGCTCGCCGACGGACCCCAGGGCTGGCGCTGGATCTTCTACGTGAACGTACCGGTCGGAGCCGTCGCCTTCCTGCTGGGCGTGCGCCTGCTGCCCAAGGTCGCTCCGGGCCGCCGGGAACGGCTGGACCTGCGGGGTGTCCTGCTGCTCGGCTGCGGAGTGCTCGCGATGATGCTTCCGCTGGTCCTCGCGGAGTCCGGCGGCGCTCGGAAGCTGTGGTGGCTCTTCCCGGTGGGGCTGGGCCTCCTCGTGGCCTTCACGCGGTGGGAGCGTCGCCTGGCCGCGGGCGGCGGTCAGCCGCTCCTGGATCCCCGCCTGGTGACGAGCACGCGGGGGTACGCCGCCGGAGCGGCCATCGCCGCCCTGTACTTCGTGGGGTTCAGCGGGGTGTGGCTGGTGTTCGCCCTCTACTACCAGAACGGTCAGGGCTACTCCCCACTGCGCTCGGGACTCGCGGTGACCCCCTTCGCCATCGGTTCGGCCGCGGCGGCCGTGGTGGCCGGACGGCTGGTGGAGCGGCTGGGCCGGCTGCTGACCGTCTGCGGTCTCGCCGCCGTCGCTGTCGGTCTGGGCGGAGCGGTGCTGATCCTGCGCCTCGCTCCCGGCGACAGCGCCGTGTGGTTCGCGGCTCCCGTCCTGTTCGTCGGCGGTCTGGGCAGCGGTTGTGTCATCTCGCCCAACGTCACGATGACGCTGCGGGACGTGCCGGTGCGGATGGCGGGAGCGGCCGGTGGCGCGTTGCAGACGGCCCAACGGCTGGGCGGCGCCGTCGGTACGGCCGCGCTGCCGGGGCTGTTCTACGTGGTGCTCGGCACCGGCCGTCACGACTACCGCTCCGCCCTGGTGATCGCCATAGGCTCCGGGATCGTGTTCATCCTCGGCGCCCTCGGCCTCGCCGTTCACGACTGGCTGCGCGACCGCAAGCCCCAGCCTCCGCCCTGCCCACCCGAACTGTCCCACGGCCACACCCACGCGAGTCAGCTCTGAGAGCCGGTCCTCTGCGGACCGGTCCTCGGACTCCAGGTCCGCAGAGGGCGGTTCCTCCGAAACCGGCCGAGCAGCCGAGCGACTCTGGGTAACTGGGTAACTGGGTAACCGAGTAGCTGAGTGACTGAGCAACTGAGCGTCCGGCGGTCCGCCGAGCGCACCCTTCTCCGCCACGAGGCGTCCGGACGCCGGTCCGTACGAGTCGGCGATGGCGGTCGCGTTCACAGCCACCTCACAGGGGCCGAAATGGTCTCACCGAGGTGATGAACTCGCAGTTGGCAATGGTCAGTTCAAGCCGATGTCTTGTCGCCTCCATGACAAGACCATCGCTGAGATGTCACTCTGCTGTCGACCGTTCACGCTTCGTTCACGCCCCCGCGCCCCTCATCCCCCACCAGCGCGCCCGCGCTCCTCGCGATTCGCCCCCTCGCGATCCACACGCTCACGATCCGCCCCTTCGCGATCCGCCCGTTCATGATCCGCCCCCTCACGATCCACGCGCCGCCGAGTCCGCGAGCGCTTTCGTGCGGGCTCTTCCTGCGGCGCTCCTCCCAGCCAGCCCTCCGCGCACCGGCCGTACCCCCTCGGTCCGGTCGCCCAGGGTCTCCACCCGGGCCACCCCCCCCCGCAGAAGGAGATGACCTTGAACCGGCAACACCCTTCCGCCCGTCGGCGCAGACGCGCCGCTGCCCTCGCCCTCACCGCCGCGAGCTCGTTACTGGCCCTGGCCGTCCAGCCGGGCTTCGCGTCCGCCGCCTCCGCGGACCCCGTCCCCGCCGGAAGCGTCGCCAAGATCGTCGCCAAGCCCCGGGCCGCCGCGGCCCAGGTCCCGCTGTCACCCGCCAGGCGCACCGCCCTCGTTCGTAGCGCCGGAGCGGCGGCGAGTGCCACCGCGAAGCGGCTCGGCCTCGGCGCGCGGGAGAAACTGGTCGTCAAGGACGTCGTCCAGGACGTGGACGGTACGACCCACACGCGGTACGAGCGCACCTTCGCGGGACTTCCGGTGGTCGGCGGTGACCTGGTCGAGCACCTGAAGAACGGCCGGAGCACCGTGTCCGAGGCCAGTCGGGCCACCATCACCGTGCCGAGCACCAGGCCGAGGATCGCCGCCGCCGGTGCCGCGGCGAAGGCCCTCACGGTGGGCAGGAAGGCGGCCGTCGGGCGATCCCGGGTCGACGGGGCACCCCGGCTCGTCGTCTGGGCCGCGGGCACCCGCCCGGTCCTGGCCTGGGAGTCGGTGATCGAGGGCTTCCAGCGCGACGGCACACCGAGCGAGCTGCACGTCGTCACCGACGCGGCCACCGGCAAGGTCGCCTCCCAGTACGAGGGCGTGGACACCGGCACGGGCACGGGCCAGTACGTGGGCACGGTGCCGCTCTCCACCACGCCGTCCGAGTCGGCCTACCAACTGGTCGACGCGGACCGTGCGGGCCACCGCACCTACGACCTCAACCAGGGAACCTCCGGCACCGGAACCCTCTATACGGATGACAACGATGTCTGGGGCGACGGCACCCAGAGCGACCGGCAGACCGCCGGCGTCGACGTCGCGTACGGAGCGGCCGCGACCTGGGACTACTACAAGGACGTCTACGGCCGCAACGGCATCCGCAACGACGGTGTGGCCGCCTACAGCCGGGCCCACTACGGAAACAGCTACGTCAACGCCTTCTGGTCCGACAGCTGCTTCTGCATGACCTACGGCGACGGCTCGAACAACGCCAAGCCGCTGACGGCGCTGGACGTGGCGGCCCACGAGATGAGCCACGGCGTCACCAGCGCCACCGCGAATCTGACGTACTCGGGAGAGTCCGGCGGCCTCAACGAAGCGACGTCGGACATCTTCGCCGCGGCGGTGGAGTTCCACGCGAACCTCGCGGCCGACGTCCCCGACTACCTCGTCGGCGAGAAGATCGACATCCGCGGCAACGGCACACCGCTGCGCTATATGGACAAGCCCTCCAAGGACGGTTCCTCCCGCGACTACTGGGACTCCTCGCTGGGCGGCATCGACGTCCACTACTCCTCGGGGCCCGCGAACCACTTCTTCTACCTGCTCTCCGAGGGGAGCGGTGCGAAGACCGTCAACGGGGTGTCGTACGACAGTCCGACCCATGACGGCCTGCCGGTGACCGGCATCGGCATCGAGAACGCGGCCCGGATCTGGTACCGCGCGCTGACCACGTACATGACGTCGACGACCAACTACGCCGGTGCCAGGGTCGCCACGCTCCAGGCCGCGGCGGATCTCTTCGGGGCCTACAGCGACACCTATCTCGCCGTGGCGGACGCCTGGGCGGGCATCAACGTCGGCGACCGTATCGCCCTCGGTGTCAACGTCGCCCCGCTGGCCGACCAGACCTCCGGGGTCGGCCAGGAGGTGTCCCTCCAGGTGAACGCGTACACCACGAACACCGACGCGAGCCTGACCTACGCGGCCGGCGGCCTGCCGGACGGTCTGGCCATCAGTGACACCGGGCTGATCTCCGGGGTCCCGACCACGATCGGGACCAGCGACACGACGGTCACGGTGACCGACAGCACCGGAGCGGCCGTGTCGGTGGCCTTCCAGTGGCGGATCGCCTACATCTACGCAAACAGCACCCGCGTGGACATCCCCGACCTGGGTGCGGCGGTCGAGTCGCCCATCACGATCACGGGCCGGCCCGGCAACGCCTCGGCGACCACCGAGGTCTACGTCAACATCATCCACACCTACCGCGGTGATCTGAAGGTCGATCTGGTCGGCCCCGACGGCACCGTGTACTCGCTGCTGAACCGCAGCGGGGGTTCGGCCGACAACGTGGACCAGACGTTCACGGTGGACGCCTCGGCGCAGCCGGTCGAGGGTACTTGGAAGCTGCGTGTCCAGGACCTCGCGTCGATCGACGTGGGCTACATCCAGCAGTGGCGGATCACTCCCTGATGCAGGACTGACCCGTGCCCGTCCGGACCGCCTTCGCGGGCCGGACGGGCTTGCTGTTTTGTGCCGAGTGCCCGCGGGCGTCCCGCCGTTGCGACGGCAGGCCCCCCGGACGCTCGGCTTCCGTGCGTCCTCGGCCGTTTGTCCTCGATCATGAGATTCGTGGTCTTCTCGAACGCGGGTTCCGTGACGGGCTGCCCGGGTGTCCCGCGCCCCTCCATGCCCTCCCGTGTCTTCAAGCCTTGACGGATCCGAACGGCTTCCCGTCCGTCCGTGACGCCCCCCGTCCAGGTCAAACCCCATGAAGTGGCCCATCAACGGGGCCTCCGCGCGTACGAGTTGAAGAAACTCGTGTCGCGGGACTTGCCACCTTGATGGTTCATTACTTAAATCAAACCGTGAACTAAGAGCGCCGGAAGGCCAGTTCATACCCCTCCCTCTCACATGGCAGAGCTGTGTCCTCAGCTCCCGATTCAGTGTGTCCGCTCCGCTCGTCACCCCACCCGCATGGAGTCACGGCATGAAACTCAGAACCCTGGGTGTCGCGCTGGCCGCAATGGCCGCGCTCGTCACCCTGCCCTTGCAGAGACCGGCCGCCGCGGCCGATCTCCCGCTGTCCCAGGGCAAGACGGCCACGTCCTCCTCGGACGAGAACGCGGGCACTCCCGCCGCCTCGGCCGTCGATGGCAACACCGCCACCAGGTGGTCCTCGGCAGCCACGGACACCCAGTGGCTCCAGGTCGACCTCGGCGCCTCGGCCACGATCAACAAGGTCGTCCTCAACTGGGAGACCGCGTACGGCAGTGACTACCGCGTCCAGACATCGCCGGACGGCAGTACCTGGACCGACATCAAGACGGTGACCGGCGGCGACGGGGGCACCGACAGCCTCGACGTCTCGGGCCAGGGCCGCTACGTACGGATGTACGGCGTCCACCGCGCCACCCAATACGGCTACTCCCTCTGGGAGTTCCAGGTGTTCGGCACCAGCGGCAGCACCACGCCCGCGACCTGTGACGCGGCCAACGCGGCGCAGGGCAAGACGGCCACCGCCTCGTCCACCGAGAACGCGGCGAGCCCGGCCTCGGCCGCCTTCGACGGCAACACCGGAACGCGCTGGGCCAGCGCCTTCGCCGACCCGCAGTGGGTCCAGGTCGACCTGGGAGCCACCAGCGACCTGTGCCGGATCGACCTCAACTGGGAGGCGGCGTACGGCAAGGCCTTCCAGATTCAGGCCTCCACGGACGGCCAGAACTGGACCACCCTCAAGACCGTCACCGACGGCACCGGGGGCACGGTCTCCTACGACGTCTCCGGCAAGGGCCGCTACGTACGGATCTACGGGACGACCCGGGGAACCGTCTACGGGTACTCCCTGTGGGAGGTCGCCGTCCACACCGGTACGGGAAGCGGCGTCCCGCCCGTGCAGGGCGGCGGCGACCTCGGGCCCAACGTCATCGTCGTGGACCCCTCGACCCCCGATCTGCAGGCCAAGTTCGACCAGGTCTTCGCCCAGCAGGAGTCGAACCAGTTCGGCGCCGGCCGGTACCAGTTCCTGATGAAGCCCGGCACCTACAACGGCATCAACGCCCAACTCGGCTTCTACACCTCGGTGTCGGGCCTTGGTCTCAACCCCGACGACGTCCACATCAACGGCGACATCACCGTGGACGCGGGCTGGTTCAACGGCAACGCCACCCAGAACTTCTGGCGTTCGGCGGAGAACCTGTCGATCACCCCCTCCAACGGCACCGACCGCTGGGCCGTGGCGCAGGCCGCACCCTTCCGCCGTATCCACGTACAGGGCGGCCTCAACCTCTCCCCGAACGGCTACGGTTGGGCGTCGGGCGGCTACATCGCCGACTCCAAGATCGACGGCACGGTCGGCCCGTACTCGCAGCAGCAGTGGTACACCCGTGACAGCTCCGTCGGTGGCTGGACCAACGGCGTCTGGAACATGACCTTCACGGGTGTCCAGGGAGCGCCGGCGACGAACTTCGACTCCGGCCCGTACACCACTCTGGACACCACCCCGGTCTCCCGCGAGAAGCCCTTCCTCTACATGGACGGCAGCGCCTACAAGGTGTTCGTGCCCTCCAAGCGCACCAACGCCCGCGGGGTCTCGTGGCCCAACACGGCCGGTACGTCGATCCCGCTCGACCAGTTCTACGTCGTCAAGCCCGGCGCGACCGCGGCGACCATCAACGCGGCCCTCGCGCAGGGCCTCAACCTGCTGTTCACCCCGGGTGTCTACCACCTCGACCAGACCATCAACGTGACCCGGGCCAACACCGTCGTCCTCGGTCTCGGGCTCGCGACCATCGTGCCGGACAACGGCATCGACGCGATGCATGTCTCGGACGTCGACGGAGTCAGGCTCGCCGGATTCCTCATCGACGCCGGCCGCTCCAACTCCGACACGCTGCTCCAGATCGGCCCGTCGGGCTCCTCGGCCGACCACTCCGCCAACCCCACCACCATGCAGGACGTATTCGTGCGCATCGGCGGCGCGGGCCCCGGCCTCGCCACCAACTCGGTCGTGGTCAACAGCGACGACGTCGTGATCGACCACACCTGGCTCTGGCGCGCCGACCACGGCGACGGGGTCGGCTGGGACACCAACCGTGCCGACTACGGCCTCGTGGTCAACGGTGACGACGTCCTGGCGACCGGCCTGTTCGTCGAACACTTCAACAAGTACGACGTGCTGTGGAACGGCGAGAACGGACGCACGATCTTCTTCCAGAACGAGAAGGCGTACGACGTGCCCAACTCCGCCGCCATCACCCATGACGGCATCGTCGGATACGCGGCCTACAAGGTCGCCGACTCCGTCGCCGTGCACGAGGCATGGGGTCTGGGAAGCTACTGCAACTTCACCACGGACCCGTCGATCGTCCAGGCGCACGGCTTCCAGGTCCCGGTGAAAACAGGGGTCAAGATGCACGACATCCTGGTGATCTCCCTGGGTGGCAAGGGCCAGTACGCCCACGTCATCAACAACACCGGCGCACCCACATCGGGGACGGACACCGTCCCCTCCAAGGTCACGCAGTTCCCGTGACCCTGAAAGGCGCCGACTGACAGGCACGCGGGTGCCGGGCTCCCCCTGTTCCGGGGGAGCCCGGCACCCGCAAGTCGTTCGCGCCGGGCAGGGCCTCCCGTCGCCGTCGCCGTCGTCCGCTCAGGCGGAGCGGTGCTCCGAACGGGAGCCCGTCGCGGTCCCCGGCGAGGTCCCCGCCGCGGTTCCCGTCGGGTCGCCGGACATGTCGTGGGCGCGAGGTGCTTCCCGGTCGGGCGGCCCCGCCGGTTCCACCAGGGCGGCGTGGGCCAGGAGACGACGGGCCAGTTCACGTGCCTCGGCGGGGGTGAGTGAGGCCCACACCCCGTGCTCGTCGCCCTGGTCCGGGCCCACGTCCAGGGTGACGCGGCCGATCGGCCGGTCCGGCGTGGCCAGCCGCAGTTCCTTCACGGAGATCATCCGGCCGCAGGAAGTCACCAGCGGCAACTCACCCGCCCCGGCCCCCTGTAGCCGCCGCTGTCCGGACGCCGTCATCGCTCTCACGCCTTTCCACGAACAGAGCCGCCGGGTGGTCCACCTCACCGGGTGACACTCCGGCCCCGGCACCCGCCGGGCTATTCAGATCAGCATCAAGCGGTACAGGTTTGTTCCCCGCGTCCGATCGTCACGCGCCCCCACAACCGGTCGCGCCGAGCCGCCTGTCGGCCCCGGGGAGCCTCGAACGCACGGCGGCGTTCGGACGGTTGACGGAATCCGGCTCGGCGCGCGGACGTGGGCTGATCGGACAGCGATCGCGACGACCCGCCGGGTCAGCGGTGAGCGGACTTCTTGGTGCGCAGGGCGCCGAGGCGCTCCAGGAGCAGGCCCTCCCTGGTGGACCAGGGGGAGATCTCCACGCTCGTGGCCCGGCAGGCCTCCATCAGGGCTTCCGCGACCAGCGCCCCGGCCAGGGACTGCCCGGCCCGGTGACGTGAGATACCGGGCAGACGGCCTCGGCCCACGGACCCGTTCTTGGCCAGCACGCCCACCGCGGCCCGGACGTCGTCAAGGGTCAGCCGCTGCGGGGCCCGGGAGCGTTCGCGGCCGGCGGTGGTGTAACGGGCGAGCTGGGTGAAGGTCTTGGAACAGGCCAGCACGCGCCCGTCGGGCTCGGCCCTCGGCAGGTCGGCCACCTCGGCCAGGCGGTCGCTCAGGTGGTCGCGTACCTCGGCCAGCCGTCGCTTCGATGACACGGCCTCGTCGAGCTTCCAGTCGCGGGTGACCGTCCGGGCGCCCAGCGGCAGGGAGAGGGTCGTACGGGGCTGCTTGGACGTGCCGGACGCGATCTCCACGGTCCCGCCGCCGATGTCGAGCACCAGCAGGGAACCGGCCCGCGCGCCTGCCCATTGGCGTGCGGCCACATACGCCAGGCGGGCCTCCTCCTCGCCGGACAGCACCCGCAGCCGGGTGCCGGTGGCGCGGGCCACCTGGGCGAGGACCTCCTCGCGATTGGGCGCGTCGCGAATCACCGACGTGGCGAACGCGTACACCTCCGGCAAGGACTCCCGGTCCTCGGCGAGCGTTTCGGCCACGGCCAGTTGCACACTGCGAACGCCTGATCTGTCCAGGCGTCCCGTGGCGTCGAGCGTCTCGTGCAACTGGAGTCGTACCTTTCGGGACAGCACCGGCTCCATGTCGACCCCGGCGCGTCGCCGCGCCACGGTGAGCAACGCGCTGTGACATCCGACGTCTAGTACACCTGCCTGCCGCACTGTGTTAACCACCCGTTTTCCTGTCGAAGGAGATCTGCGAACTCACCATTGTCCCGCAAGCCGGCCGCAGTGACGCGACACGATTTCGTTTCGGCTCTTCAGGGCGCTCTTAAGGCGCCCTTCAGGGTGCCACGGCGACTCCGCGTGGCTGCCGACGACGATTTCGCACGCGTCGGCGCGATCCCCGCCGTTGCGGGGGTGACGGGGTTCGGCGTCAGGTGACGGAGTGGCTCATATCACTGCCCGGCGGGTCGGCCAGCGTCACCACGGCGGTGATCCGTTTGCCGACGGGTTCCCGGTGCACCTCGAAGGCGTGGCACACGGCCATGACGATTTCCAGCCCGTGCTGGCCGACCCGGCCCGCGTCGGCGGCCCGCGCCACCGGAAGGGTCGGGTCGGAATCCCACACGGTCGCCTTCACGGCGCCCTGGTCCACCTCCAGCGACAACAGGCACGGTCCGCCCGAGTACTTGACCGCGTTGGTCACCAGTTCACTGACGACCAGTGGCACCATGCCCATCACCCGCGCGGAGACCGGCAGCCCGGCGACCGCCTGCACCCGCGTCAGGAAGTCACGGGTGAACGCCCGCGCCTGTGCGATGCACGCGGAACCACCGTCGTACGCGACGGACGCCTCGATGAGTGCACCCCGCTGTTCCTGCTGTCCCGCTTCGCTCACCGGTTGGCCCATACGATCCGTCCCGCATCCACCCACTTCGACGTTCGGCGTCTGCCCCGGAAATCCCACTTCACTCCACTCGGTCACGCATTCGTTTTGGCGGGCACGAAAGCCCGGCTCCGGAGCGGGTCAGTCGTCGGCGATCGTCACGGTGACGGGGGTACCTGCCTCGACCGTCCGGCTGACCGTGCAGAGCTTGTCGTGGGAGGTCTTGACGGCCCGGGGGAGGATGGCACGGGCCCGGTCGCCGGGTTCGCCGTCGGGGAACGCCACGGAGAAGGTGACCGCGAGGTCGGTCATCCGGTTTCCGAGCTCGTCGCCGATCTTGTTGCCGGTAACGGTCACGGTGAACCGCGAGGGCTCCGCGTGGCGGCCGGTCGCGACATCGACGTCGGCCGCGGTGCAACCCCCGATGGCGGCGAGCAGCAACTCGACCGGGGTGAACGCGTCCTCCCCTTCGGTACCGGAACCGGTGCCGAAGGCGATCGTCCCGCCGCGCGCGTTCGTCGCGGTGAAGTGCCCGGTGCCGGTCCGCTCCACGGTGACGAGGCGCAGGTTGTTGTCGGTCATACCGCCGACCCTAATGCCGCCCCGCACCGCCCGCCTCGGATGCGCCTCGGCCCGGTCACCGACCGCGGCCACGCCGCCCGAGTCGTCCGCCGTCGGACGCATGCGCCCGTTGCCGAGGGTGGAGTATGCGCAGTCCTCGACGGGCTCGGGGAAGTCAGTCGGGCGGGTTCGGGCGGACGAGGCCGAGGTCGTAGGCGAGGATGACCGCCTGGACCCGGTCGCGGACTCCGACCTTCGACAGGACGCGGCCGACATGGGTCTTGACGGTGGATTCCGCCACGACCAGGCGCTCGGCGATCTCGCTGTTGCTCCAGCCCTCGCCGATGGCGACGAAGATCTCGTACTCCCGCTCGGTGAGGGCGCGTACGCGGGTGTCGTCCTGGGGTCTCCCGGTCGACGAATCCTGCGGGAGATGCTTGGCGTAGGCGTCCAGGAGGCGGCGGGTCAGAGCGGGGGCGATCACCGCGTCGCCCGCGGCGACGGCGCGGATACCGGCGAGCAGTTCCTCCGGATGGGCGTCCTTGAGGAGGAATCCGCTGGCTCCCGCGCGCAGTGCGGCGTAGGCGTATTCGTCCAGGTCGAACGTGGTCAGGATCAGGACGCGGGAGCGGCCGCCGGACGCGACGACCCGACGGGTGGCCTCGATGCCGTCCATGCCGGGCATCCGTACGTCCATGAGGATCACGTCCGGGCGGAGTTCGGCGGCTCTGCGGACGGCGTCCCCGCCGTGGGAGGCCTCGCCGACGACATCGGTGTCCGGCGTGCTCTCCAGGAGCATGCGAAATCCGAGGCGCTGAAGCGGCTGGTCGTCGACGATGAGCACACTGGTCACGCCGCACCGCCCGCGGCTGCCGACGGAGCGAGATCGGTCCCGGCCAGCGGCGTGAGATCGAGGGTGGCCCGCAGGGTCCATCCGCCGCCGGGGGCGGGTCCCGCGACGACTGTCCCGTTGTAGAGGGCCGCGCGTTCTCTCATGCCGGGGATTCCGTGTCCTTCGTCGTCGTGCGGCCGGGAGCGGGGGGTGCCGGTACCCGGGCCGGTGTCGTGGACGTCGATGTGCAGCAGGGTGTCCTCGACGCTCACCTTGAGATCGACGCGTGTCTCGGGGCCCCCGTGCTTGAGGGCGTTGGTGAGAGCCTCCTGGACGATGCGGTAGACGGCCAGTTGGACGCCGCGGTCCAGGCTGCCCAGTTCGCCACTGCTGCGGTGGACGACGCGCGGGCCGGCGGCCCTTATCCGCTCGCACAGGCCGTCGATGTCCCCGATGCCCGGTTGGGGGCTCAGCTCGGGCGTGGTGGGCGTCTGGGTCTGCTCGCGCAGGACGCCGAGCATGCGGCGCAGTTCGCCGAGCGCCTGCCGCCCGGTGTCGCCGATGAGCAGCAGGGCCTGCTTGCCGCGTTCCGGCGCGAGGTCGGTCGCGTACGCGCCGCCGTCGGCGAGGGTGATGATGACGGAGAGGTTGTGCCCGACGATGTCGTGCATCTCGCGGGCCACGCGGGTGCGTTCGGCGGCGGCCGCCAGCTTGCTGCGCTGGTCGCGTTCGACCTCCAGCCGGGTCGCGCGGTCCCGCAGGACGGCGAGCTGGCCACGCCGGATCCGTACGGCCAGTCCGAGCGCGACGGCCGCGGTTATGGTGCTGAACAGGAAGAACAGCGCGTCCAGGACATGCACGTCGGACGGCAGGCGTACGGCGACCAGCCCCAGCGCACCGGCCGTGACCGCGCAGGCCGCGGGCAGCCGTCGCAGCTCTCCGTGCAGCACCAGGCTGTAGAGGGCGATCAGCACGGCGACGTCGGCGCGCAGAAACACGCCCAGCGCGAGCTGGAGGATGAACACCGCGGTGATCACGGCGAAGGCGAGAGACGGCCTTCTGCGCCGCCACAGCAGCGGGAGCACCAGTCCGGCCTGCAGCGCGAGCGTCCCCGGCCAGGGCAGGTGGGTGAACCGGGTGTCGAAACCATGGTGTCTGCCGTCGTCGTCGTGCACCAGGTCGGGCACGCAGAACAGCAGCGCCACGACAGCCGTCACCGCCGCGTCGAGGATCCAGGGACGCTTTCGGTCGCCCTGCTTGAGCCGGCGGCCGAAACGGGACAGCGCACGGGCCAGCGGATGGTTCCACGGCAGGTCGGCCTCGGCGAAAGGCCCGTCGTCCGCCGGTCCGAGCGGGGCGGTGTCGTCGATGTTCATGGGAGTCACTGGTCCGCGTTCATGGGTCTCACCTGTCCATTGTGGGTCCGGCCGCGTCCTCGTACGCGCCTCCTTGTTTCCTCGTACGGGCGTCACCGCGCGGGTCGGTCGTGGCGCCTGTTCCCGGGTGCCCGGACGGCACGACACCGGACCGGGTGATCCGGTCGGGTGCCGTGCCGGTCGTGCGGCGCGGTGCGCGGTGTGTCAGGCGTCCGAGCGGACGAGACGGTAGGCGGCGCCCGCCAGGGCGAGCACGGTCCAGCCGAGGAAGACCACGAGCCCGGCGGTGGGCGACAGGGCGGTCGAGTCGTGGGTCAGCGCGAACATCGACTCGCCCGCGTTGCTCGGCAGGTACGGGCTGATGTTGTCCTGCCACGAGCTGGGCAGCAGCGAGATCAGACCCGGCACCAGCATCAGCGACGCGACCAGGACCGAGATGCCGCCGGCGACCGAGCGGAGCAGGGCGCCCAGGGCGGTGCCGATCACGCCGACCAGACCGAGGTAGAGGCCCGCGCCCAGCAGGCTCCGGACCACGCCCGAGTGGGACATCGTGAGGGCCGCGGGCGTACCGGAGACGATGCCGCTGTCGATCGTGAACGCGACGAAGACGCCGATGGTGGCGACGACGAGGGCGACCAGGCCGAACACCGAGGCCTTGGACCACAGCACCGGCAGGCGGCGCGGTACGGCGGCCAGCGTGGAACGGATCATGCCGGTGGAGTACTCACCGGCGGTGATCAGGACACCCAGCACACCGAGGGCGAGCTGCGCGAAGTTCGTGCCGAACACGGAGAGGCTGAGCGCGGTGGCCGCGACGTCGTCCCGGTGCATCGGACGGCCGGAGTTCAGCTCGGACTTGTAGTGCGCGGCGGCGATCACGCCGAACGCGACGAGGAACAGCAGGCCGAGGCCGAGGGTGATCCAGGTGGAGCGCAGCGACCACAGCTTCGCCCACTCGGAGCGCAGCACCCGGCGGCCGGTGACCTTGTACGTCGGACGGGCCGCCCGCGCGGGTGCCGGTGCGGGGCTGTCGGTGACGGTGGCGGTGCTCATGCGGCCCTCCCGGAGGACTCGACGGTGGCGCTGGCGTGGTACTCGACAGCGTCGCGGGTCAGATCCATGAACGCCTCTTCGAGGGAGACGGTCCGGGAGCTGAGCTCGAACAGCGGGATGCCGTGCTCGGCGGCCTTGAGACCGATCGCCCGCGGGGTCAGACCCGTCACCTGAAGCTCTTCGGATCCGGCCGCGCCGGTGATCTCGACGCCGGGGCCGGCCAGCAACTCGCGCAGGCGGGACGCCTGGTCGGTCGCCAGGGTGACCGTGTCACCGCCGGCCTGCTGGATCAGCTCCCGCACGGTGGTGTCGGCCAGCAGCCGTCCACGTCCGACGACGATCAGGTGGTCGGCGACCAGCGCCATCTCGCTCATCAGGTGCGAGGAGACGAAGACCGTACGACCGTCCGCCGCGAGCCCGGTCAGCAGGTTGCGGATCCACAGCACGCCCTCGGGGTCCAGTCCGTTGACCGGTTCGTCGAGCATGATCGTGGCCGGGTCACCGAGGAGGGCCGCGGCGATGCCGAGGCGCTGGCCCATGCCGAGCGAGAAGGCGCCCGCGCGCTTCTTGGCCACCGTCTGGAGGCCCGTCAGCTCGATGACCTCCTCCACCCGGCGGCGCGGAATGCCGTGGGTGTACGCCTGGGCCATGAGGTGGTCGAACGCGGACCGGCCCGGGTGGATCGACTTGGCCTCGAGGAGCGCGCCGACTTCCTGGAGCGGCGCGGTGTGCTGGGCGTAGTGCTTGCCGTTGACCGTGACGTTGCCGCTGGACGGCGCGTCCAGTCCGACGATCATGCGCATGGTCGTGGACTTGCCTGCGCCGTTCGGGCCCAGGAAGCCGGTGACGGTGCCGGGCTTCACGACGAAGTCCAGCTGGTCCACCGCCGTCTTCTCCCCGTACCGCTTCGTCAGCTGATGTGCCTCGATCATCGATGTTCCCTTACGTTCGGGGGCAGGCCCCCCACCTGACTGCTCACCCTCAACGCTAGGAGACCATCGCGCCGGATCCGTGGCACCTGAGAGCTGGGTTGCCCTGCGGCCCGTAGTACCGCGGTATCACTCGGATCGGGCGCTCGGATGACAGGCCGGGGAACCGGCGGACACCACGATCGGAGCCACCGCCTCGTGCGGGCCGCGCCATCGCCGTGCTGCTCGATGCCGGAGCCGCCGGGGGCACCCTCAAGGACGGTCTCGATCCCGGGGACGTCCTGCTGCGGCTCAGCGTGTTGTGGAGGATCGACCCGGCGCGCGGTGGCGAAGTCCGCGCCGCACGGATCCTCGACCTGATCGTCGACGGCCTCCGCCGGCCGCGCCCCGAGCCGGCGGCGTGACGAATTCCGTCCCTGCCACCAAGGTCGTTATCATCCGATAGAGATGTCTTCTTAACATTTCTTTCATGTGTGGCTTTCCTCCCGGGGTGGTCGATGTCCCGCAAGCCCCCGACGGGCGACGACGACGAGCTGCTGGCCAGGCTCGGGTCGCTGACCGCCCAGGCGCGTGAACGCGCCGAGTTCCAGCGCTCGCAGGTCGAACTGGCCATCGAGCTGCAACGCGGCATGCTTCCGGGAGACATGCCGTCCGCCCCGGGATTCGACGTGGCCGTCCAGTACGCGCCCGCCTGCTACGGCCTCAACGTGGGCGGGGACTGGTACGACGCCTTCAAGCTGCCCGACGATCGCATCGCCCTGTCCATAGGCGACGTACAGGGCCACAACATCGAGGCCGCCGCGTTCATGGGACAGGTCAGGGTCGGCCTGCGTGCGCTCGCCTCCGTAACGAGCGACCCGGGAGAGATCCTCGCCCGGACCAACGACCTCATCCTGTCCATCGGCGCCGACCTCTTCGCGACCTGCACCTTCATGCGGCTCGACCCGGCCACCGGCGTGCTGGAGACCGCGCGGGCCGGGCACATACCCTCCGTCTGGGCGACGGCGGACGGCAAGTCCGGCATTGCCGAGGACGAAGGGGGGCCGCCGCTCGGCATCGAGGCGGGGATGCAGTACCCGGTGACCCGGCACCGGCTCACCACCGGCGGAGTCTTCGTCCTGCTGACCGACGGCGTCGTCGAGGGACCTTCCCTGAATGTCGACGAGGGGCTCGACCAGGTCGTCCGGCTCGCCGGCATCGCCGCGGTCGCGGGCCTGTCGGCCGGTTCGCTGGCCGCCGCGGTGATCAGGGGCGCCGAGCGTGTGGGACACGAGGACGACGCGGCCGTACTCGTGGTCGGCCACGGCGCGCCCACCGTCCCGCCCCCTGGGGACGCGCCCACCGTCCGGCCGTAGGGGGCGGCGCCACTGTCCGGCCCTGGGGACGCCACCGCTGTCCGGCCGTAGGGACGCCATCACCGTCCGGTCCCAGGGACGCGACCCCCCGTCCGGTTGTAGGGACGCCATCACCGTCCGGTCCCAGGGACGCGACCCCCCGTCCGGTTGTAGGGACGCCATCACCGTCCGGTCCCAGGGACGCGAACCCCCGTCCGGCCCCAGGACTGGATGCCGCTCGCCTCGCCGACAGGGCCCCGGCGGTGTCTGATGGCTCTGTGGTGGCTACACACGAGCTGCGCCGGCCGGCCGTCGTCGCCGTTCAGACCCTGGTGATCGCCGCCTGCTACTACGGAGCAGGGCGGCTGGGACTCCTGCGGCGGCTCTCCGTCGAGGGAGCGGTGTTCACACCCATCTGGCCGCCCACCGGCGTGGCCGTCGCCGCCCTGCTTCTCCTGGGGATCGGGGCGTGGCTCGGGATCGCGATCGGGGCCCTCCTGGTCGTCCTGTCCCTCTCCTCGTTCTCCTCGTTCCAGCCCTCCGCGATAGGCATCGTCGCGGGCAACACCATCGCCCCGATCTGCGCCTACCTCCTGCTGCGCGGAGTGCGCTTCCGCACCGATCTCAGCCGTTTGCGTGATGGCCTCGCCCTGGTGTTCCTGGCGGCCCTGGGCAGCATGATGATCAGCGCGACGGTGGATGTCGGTCTGCTGGTGCTCACGGACAAACTCGCCCTGGAGGGCTTCTGGGCGGTCTGGCTGGCGTGGTGGGTGGGTGACGCGATGGGCGTCCTGATCATCACCCCGGTGCTACTGATGCTGTACGCCGTCCGCCCGCCCCTGCGCCTGACCCGGTGGAAGGAGGCCGCCCTCCTGACGGCCGCGGTCTGCGTGCTGGTGCCGCTCGCCACGCGCGATTCCATCAGTCTGCTGTTCCTCGTCTATCCGCTGCTGATCTGGGCGGCGCTGCGTTTCGAGCTACCGGGCAGTCTGGCGTGCGCCCTCTTCGCCTCCGTCATGGCCACCGTCGCGGCCACGGACCAGGTCGGTTCGTTCGACGGACTGAGCCATACCGAGATCATGATCAAGCTGCAGGCCTTCAACGGAACCATGGCCCTGACAGCGCTTCTCCTGTCCGCCGTGATCACCGAACAGCGCAACACCAGACGCTCCGTCGAACTGGCCTGCCAGGAGCTGGTTCAGGTGCTGGAACACCTGACCGCCGGGAACCCCACGCCCAGACCGCCTCCCATGCCCAGACCGCCTCCCGCGGACGACGACGGACTGGGCTGACGGCGGGGGAGGGGCGAGGGGACGTTCTTCTGCCGTCCCGGTCCGTCCGCCGCTCCGTCGCTGCCGCCGCCCTCGACTGAAGGTGCCCGGCCGCCCTCGCGAAGGGATGCGGCCCAGCGCGGCTTCAGCCGTCGCGACGGCTGCCGTACCGCCGTGGAGCCCGGTGGGGAAAGATGAGACCACCAGCGAAGAACCACCGATGTGGAGGTGCGGGCACATGCAGCACGAGCGAGCGGGCCGTACGGCCGGCCCCGAGGACCTCGTCGACGTAGCCCGGTTGGTCACCGCGTACTACGCGCTCCACCCCGACCCGGCCGAACCCGGCCAGCGCGTCTCCTTCGGTACGTCCGGACACCGCGGTTCGTCACTCGCGACCGCCTTCAACGAGGACCACATCGCCGCGACGAGCCAGGCCATCTGCGAGTACCGCGACGGCCAGGGCATCGACGGCCCGCTCTTCCTGGGCGCCGACAGCCATGCGCTCTCGGAGCCCGCGAAGGTCACCGCTCTGGAAGTGTTCGCGGCCAACGACGTGTCGGTGCTCCTCGACAGCGCGGACGGGTACACGCCCACTCCGGCGGTCTCGCACGCCATCCTCACCCACAACCGCGGACGGTCCTCGGGTCTCGCGGACGGCGTTGTGGTCACTCCCTCCCACAATCCGCCGGCCGACGGCGGCTTCAAGTACAACCCGCCGAACGGCGGCCCGGCGGGCTCCGAGGCCACCTCCTGGATCCAGGATCGCGCCAACGAACTCATCAGGGACGGCCTCAAGGACGTACGGCGCGTCACCTACGCCAGGGCGCTCGCCGCTCCCGGCACCGGCCGTCACGACTTCCTCGGCACCTATGTGGCCGATCTGCCCCAGGTGATCGATCTGGACGCGATCCGCGCGGCCGGAGTGCGCATCGGCGCCGACCCCCTGGGCGGGGCCTCAGTCGCCTACTGGGGGCGCATCGCCGAGCAGTACGCGCTCGACCTGACCGTGGTCAACCCGCTCACCGACCCCACCTGGCGGTTCATGACGCTGGACTGGGACGGCAAGATCCGGATGGACTGCTCGTCGCCGTACGCGATGGCCTCGCTCATCGAGCGGCGCGACCGTTTCCAGATCTCCACCGGCAACGACGCCGACGCCGACCGCCACGGGATCGTCACCCCGGACGCCGGGCTCATGAATCCCAACCACTATCTCGCCGCCGCCATCGCCTACCTCTACACCCATCGTGAGCAGTGGCCCGCCGACACGGGGATCGGCAAGACCCTGGTGTCGTCCGGGATGATCGACCGGGTCGCCGCCGACCTCGGCCGTCAGCTGGTCGAGGTGCCCGTCGGATTCAAGTGGTTCGTGGACGGGCTGGTCGACGGCTCCATCGGATTCGGTGGAGAGGAATCGGCGGGTGCCTCCTTCCTGCGCCGCGACGGCTCGGTCTGGACCACCGACAAGGACGGCATCATCCTGGCCCTGCTCGCCTCAGAGATCACGGGAGTGACCGGCAAGACGCCCTCCGAGCACTACGCCGGGCTCACCGCGCGCTTCGGCGAGCCCGCCTATGAGCGCATCGACGCCCCGGCGTCCCGCGACGAGAAGGCCCTGCTCGCCAAGCTCTCGCCCGCCCAGATCACCACGGACACCCTCGCCGGGGAAGCGGTCACCGCGGTCCTCACCGAGGCTCCGGGCAACGGCGCGCCCATCGGCGGAATCAAGGTGACCACCGAGAACGCCTGGTTCGCGGCCCGCCCGTCGGGTACCGAGGACGTCTACAAGATCTACGCGGAGTCGTTCCGCGGAACCGATCACCTCCGTCAGGTGCAGGACGAGGCGAAGGCGGTCGTCTCGGCGGCACTGTCCGGCTGAGAGCACGCCACCGGCGCCGCGGTCCCCGCGACCCGGCGCCGGCATCCGTGACCCAGCACCCGTCGACCGCTGGGTGCGCGGTGTTCCTTGCCGAGGCGCGCGGTCTTCGGTGTTCCGTGCCGAGGTGCGCGGTGTGTGTGGCGCCGTGTTCGGTGCCGAGGTGCGCGGTGTGTGGCGCCGCGTTCGGTGCGTGTGGCACGTCTCGCGGATCTCGCCGCCGGGCGGTTCGGCGGCATGATGGCCCGCATGCGCATCCGTATCGACGCCATTGACCTGCCCGGCCTCACGTGCCCGGCCCCCGAGGGCCGCACCGTCTCGGCGTACGACAACATCCACGTGGCTGTGCAACGCCGCGACCGCCCGGCCGAACTGCTCGATCCCCAGCCGGGCGACGGCGCGTCCGCGACCTGGACCCTCGAATGCACCGCGACACCCTCGCCGAGGGGTGTCGAGGTGAAGGGTCCCTATGTGCAGGACCGGCTGGGCCACCGGTTCATCTATCTGTCGTGGGGCACCGTCGACGAGGCGGGCGTCTTCAGCATGTTCCGGCGCGCCAAGCTCATGATCGACGCCATCCCCTCCGACGTGCTCGCCGCGGCCGCGCGCGAGGGTCTCCTCGTCGGGCGCCTGGGCCTGACCGACGAGAGCGGCCACCCGCGGTGCGCCCGGGTGGTGCCGCCGGAGATCGAGTGGACCGCCGAGCCCGTCGCGTAGACCCCGCCTCGAGTTAGAACCTATAACGAAAGCTCTTGACGTTCACGCTCGTGAGTTATAGCTTCTAACGAAAGCGATAGTAAATAACTCGCGCGAAGCGCAGTGGAGGTCGTCATGAACGCCGAAGGGCTCGTCGAGGTCGTCCTGCCGGGCAAGGTGGAGCCGGAAGGGCTGGAGATCCGGCACGGCGCCGTCCCCGTCGCGGGCCCCGGCCAGGTCGTGATCCGGATGGAGGCGACCGGTGTCTCCTTCGCCGAGCAGCAGATGCGCCGCGGGCGGTACTACGACCAGCCGCCGTTCCCCTTCGTACCCGGCTACGACCTGGTCGGCACGGTCCTCACCACCGGCCAGGGAGTCGACCCGGGGCTGGCCGGCACCCGGGTGGCCGCTCTCGTCAAGGTCGGCGGCTGGGCCAGTCATGTGCTCGTGGAGGCGGCGGACGTGGTGCCGGTGCCCGACGGGATCGGCGCGGCGGAGGCGGAGACCGTGGTCGTCAACGGCATCACCGCCTGGCAGATGCTGCACCGCAAGGCACGGGTCCGGGCCGGACAGACGATCCTGGTGCACGGAGCCAACGGCGGCGTCGGCTCGGTTCTGGTCCAGCTCGCGCACGCCGCGGGCGCAAAGGTGATCGGTACGGCCTCCGCGCGCCACCACGACGCCCTCCGGGCCCGCGGCGTCACCCCCGTCGACTACCGCACCGAGGACGTCCCGGCACGCGTGCGAGAACTCGCCCCCGGCGGCGTCGACGCCGTCTTCGACCACGTCGGAGGCCGCAGCGCCGTCGACTCCTGGCACCTGCTGGCCCCCGGCGGCACGCTCGTCTCCTACGGCAGCGCCTCCACCCGGGACGACACGGGGTCCAAGCAGGGGCCCGTCCTCAAGCTGCTCGGCCGGGTGTGGCTGTGGAACGCCCTGCCCAACGGCCGCCACGCGTACTTCTTCAACGTCTGGGCGGGCCGGGCCCTGTCCAAGAACCGCTTCCGGGCCCGGCTGCGCGCCGACCTCACGCAGGTCTTCACCGCCCTCCAGCGCGGTGACGTCACCGCGCAGATCGCCGTCCAGCTGCCGCTGACCCGCGTCGCCGAGGCCCTGCGGCTGGCCGAGTCCGGCACCGTCGCCGGAAAGGTCGTCCTCAATCCGTAGGTCCAGGCCGCGACACGCCTGACCGCCCTTCCCTCCCTCCCCGGAACGCGAGGACCTGCCATGACCGACACCCACGCAACCCCTCCGCGCCGCCGGATGCTCCTGCTCGCCCCCGCCGCGCTCGCCGCCCTGGGGCTCACCGCCACGACGGCCGCCGCGGACACCTCGACGACCGGCCCGTCCGCACGGACGGCTTCCGGCCCGGGCCGTCACGGGACCGCCCGGAAGACGAAGGCGATGCTCGACGCGTGGCTGCGCCTCTGGAACGGCGACTACACCCAGGCGCCGGGCATCATCTCGACCGACTTCCGCGTCCACGCAGCCCTCCTCGACGGCGGCGACGGCAGCGCCATTCGGGGCGCCGACGGCCTCGTGGCCTGGATCGGGCAGACCCGTGCCGCGTTCTTGGACCTGCGCTTCGCGCTGCAGGTCGCTCCCTTGGTGGACGGCCGGTACGCGTCCGTTCGGTGGACGGCCACCGGCACCTACGCCGGCGGCTTCCCCGGCGCCAGGGCCGCGCCCGGCACCGAGGTCACCTTCACCGGCACGGACACCCTCCGCATCCGCGACGGGAGGTTCGTCGAGTACTGGGTCAATTCCGACACCCTGCAGCTCCTCACCCAGCTCGAAGCCCTCTGAACCACGCCCCCGTTCCGAGGTGATCGTGAACGGGTCGCCCCGGCTTGCCCGCGCGGGCCCGGCAGCCGCGTGTCAGTGTGGTTTCAGGGCCGCGTGGCCGCGAGACCGTCAGGACTTCGGGCGCCAGGCCCTCAGACCGCCGAGTCGTCTGACCGACGAGGCAGAAAAGGAGACAGCGCGTGGAGGAGAGGGAATTCATCCAAGCGGTGTCGGAGCGCACGGGCCTGTCGCGACAGGAGTCGGCCGATCTGACACGAGCCACGCTGGAGACGCTTGCCCACCGGCTGAGCGGCAGCAAGGACCGGACCCTGGCGCTGGAGCTCCCGGAAGGCCTGGCCGAATCCGTTCGGCGGGGTGCGACCTCGGCCATCGAGGTCTTCGGCTACGACGAGACCGTACGGCGTGTCGCCGAACGCAACATGCTCAAGAAGGACGAGGCCGACAGTGGCGTCCGCGCCGTGCTGGTGACGCTGCGCGACGCGATCACCGACAAGGAGTTCGGCAACATGATGTCGCAGCTCGGAGCCGAGTTCTCCAACCCGGTCGAGGAATTCGTCGGCTGACGCGCCGGCACTGTCCCGCTGTCCCGCCGGGACATGATTCAGGGACTTCGGTTCCCGCGTCCGGCCGAGGCATCGCCGTTCTGGGCGGACAGCCTCTTGGCCCCCGCAGTACCGCCGCGTTCACCTGCCGCCTCCTCGCCCCAGGCGTTCGCGTCGCGGCAGGGCGGCCATTGGCCCCGACCCGGCAGTCCCGGCACCGCGTGCCGGGCTGTCGGCATGTCGGGCCCGGGTCGAGGACGTGCCCGGACGCGACCCGGGGCGTGCCCGGGGTCCCGCACCGGACGCGGCACGTCCCGGCCCGCTCACGCCCCGGCCTTCGTGCCGTGCTGCTGCTGCTCGTGCCGTGCTGCTGCCCGGGCCGGGCTGCCGTTCGCGCCGGGCAGGCCGGTGACCCCGGTGCGCCGTGCGGGCCCTGAGCGCGGGGGCCGCTGCCCTCGCTGTCCGTGGCCGGACACCGATGTACCCCGTCGGCGTCCCGCCGCACCCCCGATATCCTTCAGTTTTCCTCCTCGTCTCCGACTTCGGGTGCCCCCACCTGGAAGGGATCGCACCCGTGGAGTTCCGGCTGCTCGGCACGGTGTCCGTCGACACCCTCGTGGGACCGCTGCCCCTCGGCCCGGCCAAACGCCGCAGCCTGCTCGCCGCGCTGCTGCTGTCGGTCAACACACCGGTACCCGTCGCTCGTCTGACGGACTGTCTGTGGGACGACGCGCCGCCGCTGCACGCCCGCAGCGTCATCCAGGGACATGTGTCGCAACTCCGCGCCTTGCTGGCCGGCGCGGACGCCGCCGCCTACGGGGTCGAACTGGCCACACTCGGCGACGCGTACGCCTTGCGCTCGCCCGAAACCCTGCTGGATTCGCAGCGGTTCGAAGAACTGCTCGCGCTGGCCAGGGAGCAACAGGACGCACACGATGCCGTGTTGATGCTCAAGGATGCCCTGTCCCTGTGGCAGGGGCCTGCCCTCGCCGGCGCGTTCCCCGGCCCGCCGCTCCAAGCGGCCGCGCACTCGCTGGAGGAATCACGGCTTGCGGCCGTCGAGCAACTGGCCCGCGCCTACACAATGTTGGGGGAGCACGACCGGGCCGCGGCCGTCCTGCGGACCGAAGCGGTGGTTCACCCCATGCGGGAGCCGTTGGCGGCGTCCCTGATGACCGCGCTGTACCGGGCCGGACGCCAGTCGGAGGCGCTGACCTGGTTCCACCGCACCAGGCGGCTGCTCGTCGACGAACTCGGTGTCGACCCAGGTCGCGAACTCGCCCAGGCGTACGCGCTGATCCTGCGGGGCGACCCCCATCAGCAGGGCGCACCGGATGCTTCGACGGACCCGGTCGCAGGGCCGCCCCAGGAGATGCGCGACGGACCCGGCCAACAGGTCGCCGAACGCGGCCGGAACACATCCGCACCCCGGACGGCGGGGCACGAACAGGCAGGACGCCCTTCGGCGGGTCGCTCATCGGACCGACACCCGTCGGCGGGGCGCCAAGTGCCCGCGCAACAGGGGTCCGTGCAGCAAGGGTCCGTGCAACAGGGGTCCGTGCAGCAAGGGTCCGTGCAGCAGGGGTCCGTGCAGCAAGGGTCCGTGCAGCAAGGGTCTGTGCGGCAAGGGTCCGCACAAGGAGCGTCCGCACAGCAGAAGTCCGTACAACAAGGGTCTGTGGATCAAGAGGCGGGAGACCGAGGGCCAGGACGCCGGCCGGAGCCGTACGGTCCGTATCCGGTCACCTCGTCCGTCCACCGCCCGGACGTCCCGGCGAACGGCCTTCCCCCCACGGAGCCGGAAGCCCGTACCGAGGAGGTCTGCGCCTCAACGCCCGCGTGGTCCGGGCCCGTTGCGGTCCCGCCCCCGGTCGGTCTGCCGTACCCCACGGATCTGCTGCCGCGGGCGCCCCGGGGATTCCATGGACGGGAGGCCGAACTGGCTGCGCTCACCCGGGCGGCCGCGGCCGAGGCACCCGTCTGTCTGGTCACCGGGCTGGCGGGGATGGGCAAGACCGCGCTCGCCGTGCAATGGGCCCACCTCAACGCCGACATGTTCCCGGACGGGCGGCTCTTCGCCGATCTGCGCGGTTTCAGCGACACGGGCGAGACCGCCCTCGCCGAAGTCCTCCGTGAGTTCCTGCCTGCGCTCGGCGTGCCCCCGCGCCGCGTGCCCGAATCCGTGTCGGCCGCCGCTGCGCTCTTCCGTTCCCTGACCCACCGGCGCCGCCTGCTCGTCATCCTCGACAACGCCCGCGACTCCGCCACCGTCCGCGCGCTGCTGCCGGGCGGCGCCGACTGCGTCACCCTGGTCACCAGTCGGCACCGGCTGGACGGCCTCGTCGCCTCCGAAGCGGCCAGCGCCGTCCCGCTGGACAGCCTCGAACCCCAGGACGGCACCGCCCTGTTGGCCCGCGTGCTCGGCAGGGACAGGGTTCTGGCCGAGCCGATGGCGGCGCGCAGACTCGCCGAACTGTGCGGCGGACTGCCCCTCGCCCTGCGCGTCACCGCCGCGCGGCTGGCCGGACGCCCCCAGCGGACACTCGCCGACCTCGCGGACGAACTCGCCGACGAGCGGAGCCGGCTGGGCTACCTCGACGTGGACGACACCAGTGTCCCCGCCGCCCTGCGACTGACGGTGCAGCAACTGCCGCCCGACGCACTGCATCAGTTCACCCGGCTCGGTCACCATCCCGGCGCGCACTTCGACCCGTTCACCGCCGCGGCCCTGGCCGACACGGACCCGCTCGTCGCCGCCGCGGCACTGGAACGCCTCGCCGCCGCCCACCTGGTGACCGAGACGGCACCCGGTCGATGGGAACTCCACGATCTGGTACGCCTCTACGCCCGCTCCCTCGATCCCGGTTCCGGACGCGAAGCCCTCACCGGTGTCCTCGACCACTACATCGCCACCGCGCTCGCCGCCGCCGACACCGCGCAGCCCGGAGGCGAGCCCTGTTTCACCCTGCCCGGCGGCTTCCATCGCCCGGCCGCGGTAAGGGACTTCACCGACCGGGCGGCCGCCATGCACTGGCTGGCCACCGAACGCGAAGATCTGGCACTGGCCGTCGTCGCGGCCCGCGCCGCCGGCCTCGACGACCGTGCCTGGCGGATCATTCTGCTCCAGTGGCCCCAAGTGGTGTGGCGGGTACGGGACAGCTGGGTACCGCTGCTGAACATCGCGCTGGAATGCGCGCGCGCAGAGCGGGATCCGTACGCCCAGTCACGTGTGCTCACGCTGCTCGGCTGGGTGTTGAGCGAGGAAGGCCGGCCGACCGAGGCCCTCGCTCTGCTGGAGCTCTCGCCACCCCTCGCCCGGCAGGCAGGTGACCGGCTCGGCGAGGCGACCGCGCTGATCAACCTCGCCGTCGTCGAAGCCGCGCAGGGCGATCTCGGGGCCGGACTGGAGAACTGCACCCGGGCCATCGCGCTGGCCCGGGAGGAACCCGACGCGCACACCGAGATGCTCGCACTCCAGCATCTCGCCCGGATACAACTCACCGCGAACCGGCCCCGAGAGGCCCTCCGCTCGGCTCGCACGGCACTCGATCTCGGCCCCGAGCACGAGGAGGCGGCGCGCCACGCGCTGCTGCTGACCGTCTGCGGCGAGGCCCAACTGGCGCTCGGCGCGGTCGGCGAGGGAATCCTGCTGCTGGACCGGGCCGCGGGGGAGGCCGAAGGCGCCGGTTACGACGAGGGCGCCGTACAGGCACTGGCGGCGCTGCTGAGGGTGAACCCGGCGGCGGACTACCGCGGACGGTACGAGGAGGCGGTGCGCCGGATCGCCGACGACGGGTGACACCCGCCACCCGTTGCCCGGCGCACGAACACCCGCTGGCGTTCGTCGGCCGAGCGCAGACGTTCGGCGGCGACGATCCGCTCCCCGCTCGCTGCGTGAGCGAGGACGGCACGACCACGTGAGGCGTCCGGCGCCCGTGCCGGCGTCCGTGTCGGCGTACGACAGGCTCTACGACTGCTCCTCGACGACCATCTCGCCCAGGAGTGACCAGTCGTCCTGGGGGATCTTCATGTTCACGATGCGCGGTGTCGCGACCAGGTGTCGGGGCAGGGTCTGCTGGGCGGCCTTGAAGTGCGCTGACTGGACGTGGGACGCTCCGGCCTCGTCGTCGCGGAAGGCCTCGACCAGGACGTACTCCGTCGGATCATCGAGGCTCCGGGACCAGTCGAACCAGAGGCAACCGGGCTCGGCGCGGGTCGCGGCGGTGAAGTCGGCGGTGATCTGAGGCCACTTCTCCGCGTCTTCGGGGCGGACGCGGAACTTGACGGTAATGAAGATCATGAAGGCTCCTCGGATATGTGTTGAGCCATTCTGTGCTGTCCGCGCCAGTTGAACACCAAGGGCCCGCAGGCCGACCGGGGAACCTCCACGAGGAGGCCTGTCGTGTCCGTCAGCGGCCCCCCTTCTCGCGACCCCGGCCCCGACCTGGAGGCGAACTTCCCTAGTCGCGGTCGACCGCCGTGCAGACGCAGACCCTGTTTCCCTCCGGGTCGGCGAGCACGATGTACGACGGGGAGTGGGAATCGTCGACGACCGTGCCCCCGGCGGCGACGGCGGCCCGAATGCGCGTCCCCGCCGTCTCGGGGGCCAGCCAGAGATCCATGTGCCACCGCTGGCGCGGGGTCTTGTGGGCATCGGTCCGCTGGAACCACACGCTGGGGACACGGCTCGTCGGGTCGAAGACCGTGTCGTACACCGTGTTGTCGGCGTCTCCCGTGAGCAGCGCCGCCCAGAAGGGGCCTGCCGCCGTGTCGTCAGCGGTGTCGAGGGCGATCTCCAGCTGGGCCACCTCGTCAGGGGCAGCCGTCAGCCCGTGCTCGCGGGCGAGCGCCGAGATGACGCGAGCCAGCTCCAGGTCCTGCGAGGTGACCCAGCGGGCACCGCTCTCGTCGACGCTGAAAAGGCTCACATCAACCAGACCGGGCGCCAACCTGATGTCCGGGACGTCATGTCCGGCGGAGACCGACGCCTGGGCGACCGCGCCCACGAAAGTGGCCCCCGAGCCCGTATCGGCGGCCCGGTAGCGGGCGGCGAGGGGCTGAGCGAGCTTGCGCCAGTCGTTCAACCCGTGCGCGATCGATTCAAGAATCCCGCGATTGCTGATCCTGTCCATGCGCCCATGCTTCCAGGCTGCCTTCGGTGCCACGAGAAGCCGGACGAACGAACCGTCATGTGATGGGCCCGTCCCGTTTCCCCTTCCCGCCGGATGCCCCGGGTTCGGGCCGTTCGTCGGTGAGTTCGGGCTCCAGACCTTCGCCGACGGCGGTACGGGTCCGCCCCGCGTCGGCACGCCACGCCTCGAAGGCCCACGCGGTGAGGGCGACGACGGCCAGACCGAGCAGCCAGCCGCCCACCACATCGCTGAACCAGTGCACACCCAGGGCGACGCGGGTGAAGCCGACCCCGAGGACGGAGAACACAGCGGCGTACCAGCACAGCGCTCGCCGGGAGCGCGGCACCACGGGCAGCAGGACCAGCAGGAGGATGGCGAACGAGGTGGTTGCGGTCATCGCGTGGCCCGACGGGAAGGAGAAGCCGGGAGCCCGTGCCACCGGATCCTCCAGCGACGGACGTGCCCGCTCGACAACCGTCTTCACCAGGAGCCCGATGAGTCCGCCGGCCACGGCTGTCACCGCGGACCAGGCGGCCAGACGCCATGCCCGGCGGTACACCAGCCAGACGGTCAGCAGCGCGACAGCCGTACGCAGGGTGAGCGGGTCCCAGACGCGGTCGGAGAGGAAGCGCAGCGTACCCGTCCAGGCGGGATGCTCCAGGGCGATGCCGTGCAGCCGCCGGGCAGCGCCCGCGTCCAGCCGGCGCAGGGGCCGCCATCGTCCTTCGACCAGGACGAGGAGCAGACCGAAGGGCACCGCGGCGATCGCCGCGACGGCGGCCGAGCCGAGGAGCCGGGCGCCGAATCTGCGGTCGGCCGCCCGGCGGCGACGCTCTCGCAGGTTGCGGACCGCGACGCGCGCCGCCATTCAGACTCCCGGATCGGCGTGGATCGGACCGGGGCGCCGCGCACGTGAGGCCTCCAACTGCGCGGCGAAGGACAGCCCGAGGAAGAGGGCGATCGATGTCAGGTAGGCCCAGAGCAGCAGCGACATGAAGGCGCTGAGGGGGCCGTAGACCGTGTCGAAGGAGCCGCTGACCCCGAGGTAGAGGCTCAACAGCCAGGTCAGCGCCGTCCACAGCACCAGATACACGGCGGCGCCGAAGGCCAGCCAGGTGTATCCGGGTTGCCGACGGCGGGGCGAGCGACGGAAGATCGCGCTGGCCGAGATGAGGGCGAGGAGCAGCCCGGACGGCCAACGCAGGATGTCCCAGGCGGTCTTGGCGCCTCCGTCGAGGTGGTAGACGGTCACGACCGCGGACGCCAGGTCGCCGCCGGCCACCATCAGGACGAATCCGAGGCCGAGCGGGATTCCCGCGCTCAGCGCCATGACCAGGCCGCGCAGATACTTCCGGTGGAACACGCGGTCGCGCTCGTTCCCGTAGATCCGGTTGGCACCGCGTTCTATCTGGCACATCGCGGTGGTCACGTTGACCAGGGAGAAGGCCAGACCGAACCACAGGGCGACCTGTGCCCCGTCGCCCGCCGTGTGCCGGCTGCGGCGCAGCGCGTCGTCGACGACGTCGGCGCTCGGGCCCGCGGCGATCCGGCGGATCGTCAGCTCGGCGACTCTGCCGATGTCCTCGGTGTGCAGGGCCGAGGAGAGTCCCACGAACGCGATGGCGAGCGGGATCAGGGCCAGTACCGTCTGCAGGGCGAGCGCACGGGAGTGGCTGAACCCGTCGGCGTAGCGGAAGCGGATGAACGCGTCGCGCAGCAGCGGCCAGCCGCCGTAGCGGCGCAGGGACGCCAGTGCCTCGTCGGCGGAGAGCTCGTCGCCCGTCATGGCACGGGTCTCGGGGACCTTGGTCGCGGTACCCATTCACTTCTCCCGGGAGGGCAGCAGGACGGTCAGCGCGCCGGGCTCGACCTCGGCGCTGAGGCGGCGGCCGGGACCCACCGGATCCCCGTCGAGTTCCCGGGACTGAGGGGTGTCGAAGGTGAGTTCGGCGCGGCGGAAGGCGAAGAACTCGACGGGGATCCGGCGTCGGTCGGCGCCATCGGCGGGGAGGGTGTGCACGGCGGGCGGCCGGGGAGACTTGCCGCGGCCGCGCAGCAGCGTCCGCACGGCGCGCAGCCAGCCGCCCGGGCCGCGGGGGTCGAGGACCAGGAGGTCGAGCAGCCCGTCGTCGGGACGGGCGGCGGGCAGCAGGGTCACCCCGCCCTGCACGGTTCCGACATTGCCGACGAGCACCATGCGGGCCGTACGGCGGATGGCGGGGGACCCGTCCAGCCGGATCGTCACCCGCATGCGGGGTGTGCGCAGCGTTCCGATCGCGGCCAGGGCGTAGGCCGGCCAGCCCAGGTGGGCCTTGGCGCGAGGATCGGTGTGCTCCATCATCGCGGCGTCGAGGCCCGCCCCGGCCATCGCGGCGAACCGGGTGGCGGTCAGGCCGTCGCCCTCGATTCTTGCGAGGTCGAGCCGGTGCGGACCGCCGCCCAGCGCGGCGTCGAGCGCGGCGGTGGGGGAGAGCGGCAGACCGAGATTGCGAGCCAGCAGGTTGCCGGTGCCGCAGGGGACGATGGCCAGCGGAACACCGCTCTCGGCCAGCGCGTCGGCGACCGTGCGGACGGTCCCGTCCCCACCGCAGACCACGACGAGTGTCGCGCCCTCGCGGACCGCGCGGGCCGTCTGTCCGGCTCCGGGGTCGTCCGCGGTGGTCTCCAGGAACACGGGGCCGCGGTGGCCGTGCCGTTCAAGGATCTGCCGCAGATCGTCGCGCGTGGCCTCGTCGGCCACCGTGGGGTTGAGGATCACGGCGGTGGTGCCGGGCCGGCGCTCATCGGCGGTCCGCGCGGCGGGTACGCCGCCCGCGGAGGGCACGGCGGTCACGGACCGGTCGACGAGCAGGGCGCGGCCCACGATCAGCAGGGACAGCCCGCCGTTGGCGAGGCCGCCCAGGACGTCCGTGGGGTGATGCATGCCCCGGTAGAGCCGGGCGGCGCCCACGATCAACGGCAGGAGCAGCAGCAGTCCGGCCACGATCCTGCGCCACGGTCCGCGGATCCGGGACAGCGCGACCACCGCCAGACCCGCGTAGAGCGCGGTCGCCGCCCCGGTGTGTCCGGAGGTGTAACTGGACGTGGGAGGCGAGGCGTCGAGGCGGTCCACGTCCGGCCGGTTGCGGTCCACCGACTCGGTGATGGCCAGGAAGACCAGCGACTGGAGCGAGACGGCGACGGCGAGGAAGATCGCCTGGCGCCACATCGGCAGCCGGGGTATCAGGAGCAGGCCCAGGCAGGTCAGAAGCGTGACGGCGATGACCGTGAGGGTGTTGCCGGCCTCCGATGCGATGGACGACAGCGTGGTGAGGGTGCCCGTGCGGGCCTGTTCGAGGCGCTCGTTCACGGTGTCCTCGGCCGTCAGCGGCCACAGTCCGCGGGCGGGACCGGTGATCAGGAGACCCATGCCCACCATCAACGCCGCCTGGCACGCGGTCAGCGCACCGATGCGTGCGGTGGTCCTGCCGGTGCCCCGGGGCAGCGCGAACGAGCGGGCGGAGCCCAGGGCTTCGGTTGGGCTGCCGGACGTTCCGGCAGCTCTGTCCGGTACGGCGGTCGGCATCGGGGACTCCTAGGGGGCAGCGCGGTGCGGCCGGATTCCGCCCGGGCCGCGCTTCCTCCCGGGTCCATCGCCGTTTGCCCCGGAACGCCTCGGACAGGCCTGTCACGGCGTGGAATTGGGCGAAAGCCCTGTTTCGAGCGGATGCCCCGCAGCCGGGCGCCGATCCGGGCGAGCGGCTCGCCGCCCCTGGTGGGGCGAGCCCGGCCGGATCGCACGCGCAGGCGGAGCCCGGCGCCGGTCCGAAGACCGGTCGACGGGCTCCGAGGGGTCGCTCAGCCGTGATAGGAGATGTAGCCGTTGCCGTCACGGTCGTTGGCCGACTTGGTGTACGAGTGGACGTCGGCGCGGGCGCCGGACGACTTGTACAGGTTGATGGTGTCCTTGTCGTTGTTCCAGATGAAGTTGCAGTTCTGGCGGTAGACGACGTTGTTCGTGTCCGAGTCGGTGCCGTGCCCGCCGCGGAGCTTGATGTAGTCCCCGGGCTGGAGGTAGTGGTTCGCGGGGAAAGTGAACTTGTTGCCTACGGCGTCCTTGACGACGTAGCCCTTCAGGTTCACGGTCGTGCTGGACGAGTAGTTCTTGATCGTCAGGTACTCGTCTCTCGTGTTGCCGCTGGAGCAGTTGTTGGAGTCCCGGCCGGGTGCGTCGTACTGGACACCCTTGATCTTCAGCGCGGACGAGTACTCCGTGGCCTGGGCCGGGGCCGTGGCGATGGCGGCGAGCGTGCCGACAGCGGCGGCGGTGACAGCCAGGACGTTGCGAATACGCATGAGGAATCCCCCCTCGGTGGTGCGGATGAAGCTCCAGGAGCATACCGATGATGTGATCAAAAGATGGTGGAAATGTGTGGAACACGTAAACACCCTCGCGCTGCGAGTGTCCCGCGCTGCCCGGTGGGCCGAGCCTGCCGATCGGTCGAGGGACCCGCCGTCGTGGCTGCCGACCTGCTGTGACTTCTCCCACCTCCTCTTGTCCCGACAAGAAAGGCATACCTAAGTTCTGTCCATGGCCCCACAGAATCCCCCGCTCCCCGAAGGTCCCGGCGACGCCGACTCCCCCCGCTCCCCGGGTGCCGGTCGACCGGACGCACCCGCGCTGGTCGATTTCACCATCGACCTCACCTCCCAGGAGGTTCTGCGGCAGGCCCAGGTCCTGGCCGCCCTCGGACCCGACTGGGACCCGATGGAGGTGATGCGCGGAGAGGAAGCCGCGTACGCCCTCCTGTACTCCGGTCTCGACGAGGAGCAGCAGCGCGTCTACGACGGCCTGGTCGAGTCCGGCGTGCTTCCCCGGCGTGGAGACGACAGTGCTGCCGCTTGACCCTCAGGCGGACATCGGGCGCCGCGCCTGGGTGACGTGCCCGAAGTGCGCCGACAGTCGCGGGTGCGAGTCGTGCGAGCAGGGCCGGTCGTGCTCCGACCACTGGCGCTACCTGCTCTCCACCACCGGAAGCCTGCTCCACCTGCAGTGTCCGTCGTGCACCCATGTCTGGGCCCACGAGACCGGATTCGGCGCCACCCGTTCCCTGTGGAACCGCATCGCCGGCGGCCGCCCCAAACGCTGACCGGCGGGCAGGCGTCGCGAGCCCAGCTCTTTGCCCACCCCCCAGGACCCGCATGGCGCGGCGGGGATATCCTCAGGGGCCCCAGGCGGGTCGAACTTGTCCGACGCGCCGCTGTGGGAAGATCGCAACCCCGCACGACAGCAGTCCGGGCCCGCGCACGCCATCGCTCGTAGATTCGACGACGCTCGCGGCCCACCGGTGGATGACGGACCGGCCCGCGCGGGTAAAGAAACTATGCGCACCAGCGCGAACATCCCACTGCCGAAGGACTGCCGGTCTTGGACCTCCCACACTCCGAATCCCCTGCCGCGCGACGTCCGGGACGCACTTGGACCGTCCGCATCTCCGGCCACAGTGACCGCACCGCGTCGGTCACGTGCTCCTCTCCCTGCGCCATGCCGCCGCGGTCCCGTGACCTCGCCGCGCTGCGCCGCTTCGCCGAGGCCCACGTCGGGGCGCATGCCCGCGCGGCCACCGTGCACGCGGACGCCGCCTGCGCCTGCAGGCAGACGCAATGCGCCTCCCACGAGGACAGCCAGGTGCACTGCATGGGCAGTGTGCTGCTGGTGCTGCGCCATGATCCGGCCATTGCCCAGGTGTGGACCCTGATGGAAGTCTGCGCCGCCTGCGCCCCGTTGATGACGCACACCCGCGTCGTGGGCCGTGCCGTGCCCCGCACCCGCACGCCGTCCGCACCCACCGCGCCGTCCGCTCCCGCGGCGACCGCCGGTGCCCCTGCGGTCGCCCCCGCGGTCCCCGGCGGATTCAGTGCCCCGAGCGGGCCCGGTTTCAACAGCGCGGACGCACCGCCGGCACCGTCACGTCGCCGCGCCGGCGGCCGTGGCCGCCCGCAGCCCCGACAGGGTCGACGGGACCAGGGCAGATCTCGCGGCTGACCATGTCCGCAGCCGGCTGACCACGGTCCCACCCGAAGTCGGCCGGCCATTGCTCAAGCCTGCTGACCAGGGCCTCAGCGGTCCGGCGGCCAGGGTCCACCTTGGTCGGCCGTGGTCCCACCGTGGCCGCTCGCCGCGCTGCCGATCGTCGTCGACCGGTGGTCGACGCGACCCGGGCGAAGTCGCAGCCCGGGTCCGCTTCCACCCCTCGACGAGAGTGCGCTGCGCGCCGGTCCGACCGACCCGACGACCGGACCGTGCGCCCGGCTCTGCCCAGGGTTCTCGTCGGTCCCCATCGGGCCCGCGCCCGAGCGCCGTCGCCCGTACGTCCGTCCGCTGGGATCGGTGACGCGCCAAACGCGCATGTCGCCACGGAGGCGGGCGCAAGGCCCGGATCGGGGCATTTGCATGAACAGCACTGATTCGGTTGAGAGTTCATCATCGACTGAAAGGTGTTGCAGCACTTTGCGCAATTCTTGCAGCCGTTGCAGGGTGACACCGCGCGGCGGCTCCAAGGCCGCTGCTTCGCCGACCTGAAGGACGTCACCATGTTCCCCGCCAGCCGCTTCGTACCCTCGCACCGGCTCAGGACGGTCCTGGGTCTGTCCGCCGCAGCTCTGGGTCTGTTGGGTGCGACCGGCGCACCCGCCACCGCGCGAGACGCCGAACGGGGCGCCCTCGCCGACGACGTCGTCCAGGCGACAGCCGTTCCGGACTGCGTCCACTTCTACAGCGACTGGCGCTATACGACGGTCGTCAACGACTGCGACACCACCGTGAACGTCACCGTCGAGTACACCGACGGCCAGGGCGCCCCTTGCCGCACCCTGCTTCCGCGGGCCATCGCCACCTTCGCGGGCTACGGCCCCCAGCTCAACTACGTCACGGGCCTGAGCACCTGCACACCGGCGAGCGCGTGAGGTCGTCGCACATCGTGCCGACCCGGGCGTCGGGCCTCCCTCTCGCCCGGGTCTCCCCCTTCGCACGGGTCTCCGGTCCGTGCGGGCCGAGCGCCGTCACGCGGCAGGGCTGTCCAGGGGCCGGAGTTCGTCGGCGTACGAGACGGAGACGCGGCGCATCAGACCGTCCTCGGTGATGTCGTACTGACCCAGGCGCCACAGCGGCGGCGAGTAGGCGTGCAGGGAGACCGCGTCGTCGGTGGCGCCGGTGAGGCGGTGGATGTGGTCGGGGCCGAAGCAGAACGAGTCACCCGCGCCGACGCCGACGGACAGGTGACGGCCGCCGATACGGGGGTTGGACTCGGTCAGACCACCCTGGACCACCCGGACGGCACCCGAGGAGACGTCGTGGTCGTGCCAGCCGGTGTCGTTCCGCCGGGTCCAGCAGAGCAGCCAGACGTCGACGTACTCGTCGCGGTGCAGGGAGGCGTAGTGCCGCTCCTCGTGGGAGAAGGCGATCCGGTCGCGCCAGAGCTCGGGCCGGGCGGCGAGATCGTCGACGAGCCGCCGGAGTTCGTGCTTGTCGAGCGTGCGGTCCGGCAGGGACGAGTACGTCACGGTGAGGTTCCCTTCCAGGAGTGGTCCGCCGGGCGGCTCAGGTGCGGCCGTGCAGCAGACGGGCGGGGTTGACGGTGCGCAGGGCGTGGACGGCGGCGTCCGCCCCCAGGTCGGGGATGACGGGCGGCGCGTACGGCCGGTCGCTTCCGCTGACG
Source organism: Streptomyces sp. NPDC005784 (assembly GCF_042871525.1). Classification (NCBI taxonomy): domain Bacteria; kingdom Bacillati; phylum Actinomycetota; class Actinomycetes; order Kitasatosporales; family Streptomycetaceae; genus Streptomyces; species Streptomyces sp. NPDC005784. Next base: position 156,848 of record NZ_JBIAIQ010000007.1, on the reverse strand, counting down.
ACGACATCGATGCCGACGGCCCGGACGAGAGCGTCCACGGCCCGCGTGCCGTACGAGGAGGTGTCGTAGAAGACGTCGAAGTCGACCTCGCCGCGGCCCCCGCCCCGGGCCGCGAGCCGTTCGCCGTGCAAGGGGGCCAGCCCGGCGAGTGCGGCGAAGCAGACACGCAGTCCCGGATGGCGGGCGCGACCGAAGGCCCGGAACGCGAACCACGCACCGTGCAGCTGCTGTTGGTAGGGGACGAGGGCCGACCACCAGGGTGGGGCCCGGAGGGCGGACGGGGCCTTGCCCGGATGGACGAACAAGGGTTTGCCGAGGCGGGTGAGGAGGTCCAGGAGCGGGGCGCGGTCGCGCCAGCCCGTCGCGTCCAGGAGTGCCGTGGCCGGGAGTTGAAGGCCCACGCAGCCCCGGCGCAGGTCGCGCTCCACCGCCTCGGGGTCCGGCTCGCTCAGGCAGGGTGAGGCCCAGGCGCCGAAGGGCGCCGGGAGGGTGAGTGCCCCCTCGTGGAAGGCGCTCAGCAGCGGCAGGGCTTCGGCCGCAGGCAGGTACTCGATGCCCAGTGGGCTGGAGAGGGAGACCAGGGCGAGCCCGAGGCCGTCGGCGGCGGCCAGGCGGGTACGGGCGTCGATGTCGTGGTCGGCCGGGTCCACCTCGTACGGCGGCTCGCCCTCAAGGTGCAGCGTCCAGCCGTCGAGGTGCGGCGGCGTGGTGCGCGCACGCAGCAGATCGACGAAGTCGGGCGGCCAGATGTGCTGGTGGACGTCGATGGGCACCCTGAAGTCCTTGAGGAGTCCGTGCGGTGACCGCACGGGAGCTGTCATGGGTTAAGCGCTTCAGTGATGCGCTTAACTTAAGCGCTTAACAACGAGTCGTGTCAAGCACATGCCCGCGCCGCGGACGCGGCCCGGTAGGCTTCCCGGCATGGTCAGGCCTCAGAAGCGCACCACCCTCAGGGAGGTGGCCGAGGCCACCGGCCTCTCCACCGCCGCCGTCTCCTACGCCCTGCGCGGCAAACACGTCTCCAAGGAGACCGAGGAGCGCGTACGCAAGGCCGCGGCCGAACTCGGCTACGAGGCCGACCCCATCGCCCGAGCCCTCGCCAGCGGCCGGACCAGCATGGTCGGCGTGCTCGCCGGCGACCTCCAGGATCTGTGGCAGCAGCAGCTCATGGCGGCCATCGGCCGGGAACTCCTGGCCGGCGACCGCTACGCGCTGATCCTGGACGCGGGCGGCGATCCCGACCGTGAACTCGTCCTCGCCAAGCAGCTGCGCGATCAGCGCGTCGACGCGCTCGTGGTGTCTCCGGTGAACCCGGCTGCGGAGGCGTGGGCGGCGATCGCCGACGCACTGCCGGTCGTCGCCGTCGGCGACTCACTGAGCCGGGCGCGCACGGCCGGGCAGGTCATCTTCGACAACCGGGCCGGGATCGATGCCGTACTGGAGTACCTCCACGGTCTCGGCCACCGCCGGGTGACCGTGCTGACCCCGACCCGGCCGAGCACGCCCGACCGGCCCGCCGACGTGTATGTGCGCGAGGCGGCCGACCGGATAGGGCTGCGGGCCGAACTCGTCCCCTGCCCGCAGGAGTTGGGTGCGGCGACCGTCGTCGCACGGCGGGTCCTGGACGGGGACCGGCGTGCCACGGCCGTCTTCTGCTTCTCCGACTCCCTGGCGTACGGGGTGTACGCGGCGGCGGCGGAGGCGTCACTCGTCGTGGGGCGTGACGTCTCGGTGGTCGGTTTCGACGACCACCCCGTCTCCCGGGTCCTCACACCGCCGCTGACGACGGTCGGCTGGGGGCTGACGCAGATCGCCGCGGAGGCCGCGCGGTTGACCGCTTCCGCGATCGAGGGAAAGCGGGCGCGCAGAAAGCGGATCCTGTGCGCTCCGATGATGTGCGCGCGCGGATCCGCCGTGGCCGTCTGAGGGCCAGGGAGGTGCCGCGGGCCGGCCGCCCGGCCCTGTCGGCCTGTCATGGGCAGTGGTAGGTGAGCCCCGTCGAGACAGTACGGCGTACCGGTGAGAGCAGGTGCAGCTCGGCGCTCGCCTCGTAGCGGCCGTTGCCCTGGAACGTCCACAACAAGTGCAGCCGGGACTGTTTCTGACCGCGCGTCATGTCCTCGTGCAGGACGTCCGAGAAGGTGCCGTCGCTGCGGACCCAGCGGTACGTGAGCGTGCCGGGCCTGCCATTGGTGGTGACCGTGCCCGTGATGTCGGCGGTTTCGTCGCATCCGGGGGAGGGCGACGCGGCGGAGACCGCGACGTGGTCCACGTCCAGGGACGGCGCTGCGCGGTGCCAGAGGAGAAAGGCGACGACGGCCAGCAGCACCACGGTGGGCAGCGCGTGTCTGCGCCAGGTCCGGTGACGTACCAGGACCGCCGGAGGAGCCACGGTGACCCGGCGCATGGTGTCGGCGTTCACGCCGGGGCCGAAGCGCAGCAGGGTGCCCTCGACCCGGTCGGGACGTGTGTCCCCGGTCGTGGGATCCGACAGCGCCACCGTCGCCGTATCCCCGGAGAGGGGAAGGGTGTCGGGGAAGTCCGGCCGCTGGATCCAGTGGCTGGCCAGCGCGGTCGCGCTGTAGTCGTCGTCGGGGGAGTGGGCGCCCGCAGCGCCGGGGTGTTCAGTCATGACAGGGTGCACCGCCGGGTCAGTAGCTGTTGGAAGGCGCCGCCGTCGGCGGAGGCCGGCTGGCTCCTGGCCTGGACACCCCAGTAGCAGCCCGTTCCCTGGAAGGTGTGGGCGAGGGCGATCGTGTACTGCGTCGAACCGCTGCGCTGGTACGTGTCCGCCGCCCCGTCCTGGGACCCGGCCTGGCCGCTGACCTCGCCGGTGAACCACGCGACCGTGATGGTGACCGGTCCGGGCCCGTCGGTGGTGACTGTGGCCGTCGCCGCCGCGGTCGCCGTGCCCGTCTGCCGGAAGCCGCTGAACGTGACGGACTTGACGTTGACGGTGACGGTCGGCGACGGGGACGTCGTGGTGGGCTCGGCCGTGGTCGTGGCCGGTGGCGTCGGCGGCGCGACGGTCGCGGACGCGGACGCGGTGCTGGTCGCGGACGCCGACGCGGGCGGCTGCGTGGTGGCGTCCGTGGCCGAGCCGGAAGGCGTGGGCTGAGCCGAGGTGGACGACGAGGAGGACGGCGTCGGGGAGCCGGAGTCCGCCGTCGTGGGGCCGCTGTCGCCGGTCGGCTGCGCGCTGGTGGTGGCGAGTGCCTGTGCCGCCCTTCGCGGTGTGCCGAAGTCCGGAGCGTGCCGGTCGATGCCGTACGTCAGGAGGAGGGCCGCGACGAGCGCGGCCGCCGCCACCAGCAGCGAGCGGAGGCTCGGCTGCCAGGCTCGGAGCCAGTCGGGTGTCCCGCCGAGGATCGTGCGCGCCGTGTCCGTGGCGCGGCGCGGAACGGCGGGGGCGGCGGGAAGCAGCAGAAGGGACAGCGCCGCGAGTGCCGCGAGCCGCCCGCGGCCGCGCTCCTCCCAGTCCGGACCGTACGCGCCGCCGGCCGTGGCCTCGAGTTCCGCGACGAAGTCCTCGGCATGGGCGGGCCGTTGCTCGGGCGACTTGGCGAGGCCGCGCTGGACGAGGGAGCGGACCGGCTCGGGGACCTCGTCGGCGGGGATGGCTCCGTCCACGTGCTGGAGGGCGAGTTCGGCCAGGTTCTCGCCGGTGTAGGGCTTGCGGCCGGTCAGGCACTCGAAGAACGTCGCGGTCGCGGCGTACACGTCGGCGGCCGGTGAGGCGGGGGCGCCGGTCCACTGCTCGGGAGCCATGTACGACGGGGTGCCGGCGATGCCCGCGGTGGTGCCGTAGGCGGCGGCGATCCCGAAGTCGACGAGCTTCGACGTGCCGTCGGGGCGGACGAGGACGTTCTCCGGTTTGTAGTCGCGGTGGACCACGCCGATGCGGTGGGCGTCGGCGAGGCCGAGCAGTGAGCCCTTGAGGAGGACGAGAGCGGCTTCCGGATCGAGGGGAGCCTCCCGGGCGAGCAGGGCCCGCAGGGACACGCCGTCCACCAGCTCCATCACGATGGCCGCGCCCTCGGGCCCCTCCACGTACTCGTAGAGGCCGGTCACGTGGTCACTCCGCAGCCCGCCGAGCAGCCGGGCCTCCGCCCGGAACTCCTGCACGAAGCCCGGACGGGTACGCAGCGACTCACTGAGGTATTTGACCGCGACCGGATGGCCGGTCTCCTCGTGAACGGCCAGCGCGACGCGTCCGCTCGCCCCCGAACCGAGCTCGCGGGACTCGGCGTAGCCCGGTACCGCCCATGTGCTCATGACCCAACTCTCCCCCGAGACGCGGGGCACGTGAGGCATTCCGGTCCCCACGCGCTCCCAGTCGTGTGCAGTGAGACACGATTTTGGCCACTTCGGTTGCAGGTGGCCAGAGGCCGGATCGCCGGACCGCAGTCATCCGCGTCACACGGGCGGTCGTTGCCGGTCCCGGGCCGGCGGGTCGATCCGGGGTCGTGGCGGTGCCGGGCGCTTGGCTCAGCCGATGCGCGCGAGGCCCCGGGCGTCGCGGCGGGGCAGGCCGAATGTGCGTCGCTCACGTCGTCCGGATGGTCCCCGTTCGAGGCCCCGGCCGCCCCGTCGGCAGACGGAGTCCCGTCCACCGCGTCCGAACCGGCACTCCCGACACGCGTGCGCTACCCCAGTTCGGCGACGTCCTCGGTGCTCAGTTCGAGCGCTCCGGAGGCGAGGTTCTCCTCCAAATGGGCCAGGGAACCGGTGCCGGGGATGAGGAGGATGTTGGGTGACCTGGCCAGCAGCCAGGCCAGGGCCACCTGGGGCGTGGTCGCCCGGTGGCGGGCGGCGACGGACTCCAGGTGCTCGGCGGTGACCGGCTGGAAGCCGCCGACCGGGAAGAAGGGGACGTAGGCGATGCCTGCCTCCACGCAGGCGTCGACGAGGGGGTCGTCATCGCGCTGGGACAGGTTGTAGAGGTTCTGGACACAGGAGATCGGCGCGATCTTGCGGGCCTCGGCGAACTGGTCGGCCGTGACGTTGGAGATGCCCAGATGCCGGATCAGGCCCTCGTCGCGCAGCGCCAGCAGGGCTTCCAGGGGTTCGGCCAGGGACGGCGTCCCGGTCTCGGCCAGATCGCCCAGCCGGAGGTTCACCACGTCCATCCGGTCCAGGCCCAGCGAGCTGAGGTTCGCCTCGATTCCACGGCGCAGATTGTCGGCCGTGAGGCCCGTCTTCTCGGCCGCGGGCAGAGCGATGTCGGCACCCTCGACCAGCGCGCCCACCTTGGTCACGATCACCAGGTCGTCCGGGTAGGGGTACAGGGCCTCCCGGATCAGTTCGTTGGCCGACACGCCGTCCCGGGAGTAGTAGTACGAGGTGTCGATGTGGTTCACCCCGAGTTCCACGGCACGGCGCAGAATCCCCAGTGCGGTGTCCCGGTCCGGCCGGTCGCCCCGAGGCCAACCGGTCAGCTTCATCGTGCCGTATCCGATTCGCGCGACGCTCAAGTCGCCGCCGAGTGCCCATCGTTCAGTCGTCACGATCACCACCCTAGTCCTGCGGCGGCAGGGCGATATCGGTGACGAGGGCCTCGGGTGACGAGTGTGCCTCGCTCGAACGGCCGCGGCCGGCGAGCCGTGCCGGTCGGGCCGTCGCACGACCGGCAGCCGGCCCCTCACAAGGCGCGCACCACAAGGGCGTACACCACGGGGCGCACGACACACGGCATGCACCCGCACGGTGCACGGCACACCGGTGCACGCCATACATGACGTGCTCGCGTGCGTCGTACGGGGACAATCCGGGGTGTACGGGAGACGCTGCTCCTGAGCAACCGGTCGGACCGACACCGAGTCACCCCGTACCCCCGCCGCACCGCCGCAGTCCCGCACGAAGGAGTCCCCCGTGACCGAGTCACCGTCGACCTCGGCAGCCGACGACGCATACCGCTTCGACGATCTGCGCGCGCTGTTCATCAACTGCACCCTCAAGCCGGCACCCCAGCAGAGCCACACCCAGGGGCTGATCGACAAGAGCAGCGAGATCATGGAGGCGCAGGGAGTCATGGTCGAGGAGGTACGCGCCGTCGACCACGACATCGCGCCCGGCGTCTACCCAGACATGACCGAACACGGCTTCGCCACGGACGACTGGCCGGCCGTTCAGGAGCGGGTGATGGCCGCCGACATCCTCGTCCTCGCCGGGCCGATCTGGCTCGGCGACAACAGCTCGGTCACCAAGCAGGTCGTCGAACGGCTCTACAGCGGCTCCGGACTGCTCAACTCCGCCGGCCAGTACGCCTATTACGGGCGGGTCGGCGGCTGTCTGATCACCGGCAACGAGGACGGCGTGAAGCACTGCGCGATGAACCTCCTCTACAGCCTCCAGCACCTCGGCTACACCATCCCGCCCCAGGCCGACGCCGGCTGGATCGGCCCGGCGGGACCCGGTCCGTCGTATCTCGACCCGGGTTCGGGCGGCCCCGAGAACGACTTCACCAACCGCAACACCACCTTCATGACCTGGAACCTGATGCACATGGCGGCCCTGCTGAAGCGGTCCGGCGGCATCCCCGCCCACGGCAACCAGCGTTCGGAGTGGGACGCCGGCTGCCGTCCCGACGCCCCGAACCCCGACTACCGCTGAGTCACAGACTCCGCGCGGGCCAGTCCAGCAGCCGGGCGCCGATGACCGCGGTCTGCAGCATGTAGCGCTGCGCGGGGTCCGCGGGGTCGGCCCCGGTCAGCAGGTGGATGCGTTCCAGGCGGTACGTCAGGGCGCGCACGCTCAAGGAGAGATGGCGGGCCGCCGCGGCGGCGACGCAGCCGGTGTCGAAGTACGCGGTGAGGGTGTCCAGGAGCGGCTGGGCGCCGCCGCGGGCGCTGGTGAGCGGGCCCAGCGCGGCGAGTACCAGGTCGGCCATCGCCTGGCGGTCCCGGGTGAGAACGGGGTAGACAAGCAGATCGGCGGCGCGCAGCACGGGAGCGTCCAGGCCGAGCCGCTCGGCGAGTTCGAGGGTGTTCAGCGCCTCCTCGTAGGACTGCACGACTCCGCCGGGGCCGGGCTGGGGTCGGCCGATGGCCACATGCCCGCCGTCGGTCGCCGCGTGCGCCTGCTTGGCGAAGTGGATGAGGACGTCCTCCTGTTCGCCCGGTGCGACGCACAGCATTCTGCCATCCTTCGTGGTGAAGAGGATGTTGCGGTCGCCGAAGCGGGCGATGAGGGCCTGCTCCACCCGGCGGGGCACGGGCGCCGACTCGTCGTAGGCCGTCGGGCCCTGTGCGACGGCGACGGCGTGCGCGTGGGAGAGCCGCAGACCGAAGCGTTCCGCGCGCTCGGCGAGGCGGCCCAGGTCGCTGCGCCCGTAGAGGAGGTCGTCGATGAACTCGCGGCGCGCGGCCTCCTCCTTGCACACGGCGAGGAACTGGGCCCGCCCGTAACCCTCGGCGAAGGCGTCGATGACCTGTTGGACCGCGGCGAGTGCGCGGTCGGCCGAACCGGGTGAGGCGGGCCAGGCTGCGCGGGCGGCGGAGAGGTGGGCACTGACGAGGGCGGCCAGGCCGTGACCGGCGTCGGCGGCCCGTTCGCCGAGAGCGCGCCGGGACTCGATCTCGTCCCGGGTGAGGCGCCTGCCTGTGACGGAGACGTCGGCCAGTATCCGGGCACAGCCCTCCAGATACTGCTCGGGTATCTGCCGTTCCATCACATCGTCCCCCGGTTTCTTGACGGCCCGGTGACGACTTCTTAGCGGTGACCGGCACGCAGAGACTAGGCAACACTGCCGGGAACCGGCAATGCGCCTGTCACGCACCGCGATGCACGATGTCGGCAGGGGAGCACGGCGGATGGTCCTGTGCCGGACACCGGCAGAGTCGACGGTGACCGGCACAGGACCGGAAAGATGCCGTGCCGTCCGCATCCGGCCGGTGGAGGCATCGGTCTCAGGGGGCGGGCCAGTTCCGCAGCAGGGCGTCGAGGGCGTCCAGGACACGCGACCAGCTTTCCTGCGAGTCGGGGGCGCTGTGGCTGAACCCTCCGCCCATCTCCAGGCTGACATAGCCGTGGAACACACTGCCCAGCATCCGGACGGCATGGGTCTGGTCCGGTTCCGTCAGGTCGTAGCCGCGCAGGATCGCCCGCATCATCTGCGCGTGCTTGACGCCGGCGCTGGCCGCCGCCGTCTCCGGGTCGAGCCTGAGCTGCGCGGCGGAGTAGCGGCCGGGGTGTTCCCTGGCGTAGTCGCGGTAGATGTTCGCGAAGGCGGTCAGGGCGTCCTTGCCGGCCCGTCCGGCCAGCGCGGCGGCCCCTTCGTCGGCGAGCTCGTCCAGAGCGAGCAGGGCGATCCGGGTCTTGAGGTCGTGGGAGCTCTTCACGTGCGAGTACAGACTCGCGACCTTGACGTCGAACCGCCTGGCCAGCGCCGACACGGTCACCTGGTCGAAGCCGACCTCGTCGGCCAGCTCCGCCCCCGCCCGCGTCAGACGCTCGGCGTTCAGTCCCGCGCGAACCATGCCCTTCCTCTCCCTCGACGTAACCGATTATGCATTTGCCTAATACTTTTAGGCAAATTACCGTGGGGCTCTATGAAGCCGTTGACCGAGCAAGAGATCCGTGCCGCGTTCGTGAACTGCACCAAGGGCGAGGCGAAGCGCCTCTCCGTCCCGCGCGACCTGGCCGACCGGCCCTGGGACGACCTGGACTACCTCGGCTGGCGAGACCCGCAGGCGCCCGAACGCGCGTACATCGTGGCCGAACTGCACGGCGGCCCGAAGGCCCTCCAGCTCCGCTGCCCCAGCGCGACCTCGGGGCAGCTGCGGCGCAGCATGTGCTCGATGTGCGTGACGACACACACCGGCGGTGTCTCCCTGATGGTGGCGCCCAGGGCGGGGAAGGCCGGGCAGCAGGGCAACTCGGTCGGTGCCTATCTGTGCAGCGACCTGGCCTGCTCGCTGTACGTGCGGGGAAAGAAGGACGCCGGCGTCGGAGGGCGGCTCCACGAGTCGCTGACCCTGGAGGAGAAGATCCAGAGGACCGTGGCGAACCTCGTGGCGTTCATCGCCAAGGTGACGGCCTGAGCGATTCTCCGGGCGCCCGGCACTCCGAGCGGGGACGCGTCGGTCTGCCGGAGCCCGTCACGCGGCGCTCGGCCATGGCGGTGAGTCGGGCCGCCGGGATGTGCGGGATCCCGGCGTGGGTCCGGCTCGCCATGTCGGCGGCGGGCCGCAGCGCGAACGCCGCGGCCGTGGCACCGGACCTCACCATGTGCTCGAAGGAGCGGAGAACACCTTCGGGCGAGGGCACATCAAGATGTTCGGTGCGGAGTAGCGCCCGACACACAGCAGCGCCGGATACACAGCAGCACCGGACACGCAGCCGCGCCGGATACACGGACGGCCGTCGCGAGCGCCCCACCTTTCGGTCCACCGCGTCGGAGCTGATGCCCAAGTCCCGTGCGAAGAAACAAGGTTGACGGGGGTCAGTTGCTGTCCGCCACTGCCTCCGCCTCCGTCGGCAGGTCCGCGCTCGGCGTTGACGCCGACGGCTCTTGAGCGCCGATGGCCGTGTAGAACACGGAACTGCCCTGCTTGGCACGGTGGGCATGGCTCTTGGCTACGAGGTTCTCGAGCGTGGTCCGGACGACGTTGGTCTGGATGCGACGGTCGGGGTGGGTCTGGCCGAGCGCCGTGGACACCTCCGCTGCGGAGCGCGGTTCCCGCTGGTCCGTGAGGTAGCGGCGGATGAGTTCGATGAGGGTGGGCTGCGTCGAGGTGGCCTTGTCCGTGGGCTTCTTGGCCGCCGACGTCCGCGCCGGCGTGTCCTTCACGGCCTCGGCCTTCTTGGTCCGTGTGCGCTTGCCGTCGGCCGACTTGCCGGGAGTCTTCTGGCGGGGCACCGAGGATGCCGCCGTCGGCTCGGGCTCGGCCTCGATGAGTGCGCCCGTGGCACCCAGCGCCTGGTGCAGGTTGGTGAGGACGGCGTGGTCGTGCCGCAGGGCATTCAACTGCTCCTGCAGTGCGTCGATTTCCGCACCGACGCGCTCCTGCTCCTTGGCGTTGCGCTCCAGGTCGCCGACCACCTGAGCGGTGTACTGCGATGTCAGTTCGGTGGGAGTCTTGGTGTCGGGCATGGTGGAGACCTCTCTTCGGTGCGCGGTCGCCACATGAACACACCGGGAAGGTGCCGGAGGGCGGGGCGTGTTCCTGTTGACCGGGCTGCATGGCTGGGCGGCCGCACTTGATGCGTATGCCCCGGCTTACAGATAGTACGGACACTGTTGGCCTGTTGTTCCCTTCGCGTGCTGGTTCGCCCCAAAGGGGAGCTCGGGTTGTGGTGGCGGATTGACCCCACAGGTGTCGTCCGTGCCGCGCACCGAGCGCACCGCGCCCAGTTTTGACTCATCGACGGTTGATGCCTGGAGCGTCTCCGCGGTGTCTCGGACGCTTTGGCGGTGGTGCCGAGTGGGTGGGCGGCTTTCGGGTACCCGGCCGGTACGAAAGACACGGGCGACGCAATCGGGAGCGAGGTCGGGCGATGGCGGTCAGGGCGATGGGCTGGGCGCACTCGTTCCCGGTCTCCGGAGGGGTGAGCGCCGGGCGGCGCTGGACCCGTGGGCACCTGGAGTCGCTGGCGTGGACGGCCGAGGAACCCGAGACGGTGGACGCCGTCGTGCTGACGGTGTCCGAGCTGCTCACCAACGCCCACGTCCACGCTCGGAGCGACGCGTATCTCGTGCTCACGTGGGACGGCGACTGCCTGCATGTGAGCGTCCACGACGAGGACTCCACACTGCCGCTCCAGCGCGATCCGGAACCGGGCGCGGTCTCCGGCCGTGGGGTCGGCATCGTGCGGATGCTCGCCGACGAGTGGGGCATGAAGTGCCAGCGGCACGGGAAGACGGTCACGGCGTGCTTCCGCCCGGCCGGTGCCCGGCAGCGCGGTGACGATGGCTGAGGCTCCCCGTCCTTCGTGGGCGGAGCGTGCGCGTGATGTTCCAGGTGCCGATGCCGACGGGATGTCATGGCCGGCGGAGCGGACCTCGACGTGACATGAACTTCACCGGGCGCGGAGCCGACTTGCTGTCGGCTCCGCGCCCGGTGCGTCAAGGGGCAGCGGGCGCGATTGGTGTGCGCTCACCAACGGCGGCAGGCTGATGACGCTCCTCACCGGCCCCCTGCCCCGGGCGAGCTGAGCACATCTCCCGCGACGCCCCGCGCGGATTTCGAGGCAGAGCACCTGGTGGGGCGCCGAGGAACCGAGCCGGACCGCCTCGGACAAGTGCAGCTCAGCCGTGCCGAACGGCGGAGAAGCTGTGGGTGCCCGTGCGCAGGCCGGAAACCGTGATCCGGCCGTCGGTGACCCGAACGTTGTTGCCGGCCGATGCCCGGTTTCCGTTCCAGAGCACGCGCCCGCTCCCTCGAACCGTCACCTCATGACTGTCCATCGGGAACGTGACCGCACCTCGGGTTCCCGCGGGCACACGCACGGTCAACATGAAGACCTTCGCACTGTTCTCCCACTTGACCTGCAAAGGGCCCTGAGGTGTGGGCAGTTGTCCTTGGGCCCAGGCGATGCCGCCGGGATGCGGCCGTACTTCCCAGGTCGCGTATCCGGGGGACGTCGGCAGGGCGCCCAGCAGTTGATGCGTCAACGCCGGGAGAACGCCCGTGGACCAACCGTGCGCCATGCTGGTGTAGGCACCCTCGTACAACGATCCGCCGGGACCGATGCCCTCCCAGTTCGTGATGCCGGGGTCGTGGCTGTCCATCCAGCCGTAGGTGCGCCGGATCTGGTCGACGGCGGACTCCGCCCGGCCTGCCTCGAAGCGTGCCACTATCTCGGGGTACGAGGTGAAGGCGTACACGCGCTGTGAGGCATCGCCGAAGATGGTGTCGTTGTCCATGAACGCGTTGCCATACGGCCGTTGTGTGGTGGCGTCCAGATGGGCGAGGGCGGAGGCGGCGCGTTCGCTGTCGGCGACGCCCGCGGTGATGGCGATCGCGTTGCCGTCCTGCGCGTGCCTGACCGGTCCCGTCGCGGAGTCGAGGTAGGCGCCGGCGGGCGCGTCCCACAGATGGGTGTTGATGGCGTCCTTCACCGACGAGGCCCGCTGGGTCCAGCGCCTCGCGTCGTCCTCGCGCCCCAGCCAACGTGCCAGCAGAGCCGCGTCGTTGAGGGCCTGGACGTAATTGGCGTTGTAGTAGGTGATGCGTCCGGTGCGGTCCAGGAAGGCATAATCACCGTATCCGCCGGTGCCGTTGAGGCCCTTGCTCAGGAGACCGGCGCTGTCGGTGACACTCGGGTACCAGGTGTCGAGCAGCTTCAGCAGGTTCGGGTAGTAGCGGTTCGCGTACGAGCGGTCCCCCGTGTAGAGCACGTAGTCCCAACTGCACGTCACCCACCACAGCGGATAGTCGAACAGGGGCAGGGCGTACCCGGCGATGGAGGCAGGAGGTATCCAGCCGTCGGCACGCTGATGGTCGGCCAGGTCGGCCAGGACGTTGCGTGCGGCGGCGGCCGCGTCGTCATGCGTCAGATAGAGGGTGCGCGCGGACACCGCCAGGTCACCGACATAGGGGTCCCGGTCGCGCTTGGCACCGTCGTGCAGCACCGACTTGCCTTCGAGCGAAGGGCTCCAGGCGTTGCGCGGGTCGACGTCGTCCTGACGGAAGGTGTCCGTGACCAGCTCATTGGTGTACGAGGCTCCGTACCAGTAGCGATTGAGGTCGTCGTCGGAGCACAGGAACCATCCCCGGTAGGTGCTCGGCGTGCCCAGATAGGCGCTGAAGTCGAGGCCGACGGAGTCGATCTCGACCATTCCCCACGGCTGAGCCGCAGGCGCGTCACCCGCGAGTGCGTCGAGCGTGATCCTGAGGTAGCGGAAGCCGTGCAGGCCGTCCGCGTAGACCTTGTCGCCTGCCTGAAAGCCCTTGTGGTCGGTCCAGTCCGCGCCCGCAGCCGGCACGGCGAACTGGTCGGTTCCCTGACCCGCCCCGCCGGACTGGTCGGACCGGGTGAAGTCGGAGCGGTCGGTCAGGAACTGCCGGGTCTCGGAGAACGCGAGCCGCACACCGGGGGAGTTGTCCGACGCGGAGGTGAAGCGGATGCGCGGATATCCCACGACGACTTTGCCGAAGTCCACCGTCACACTGGGTGCCACCACAGGCGCGACGGGCTCCGGCCACACCTCGTTGACCCGGGTGAAGGCCCCGCGCGGAGTGTCCTGGACGCCCGTCACCGTGATGCGGACCCTGGTGGTGGACACCTTGGCCGCGAACGGCACGGCTCGCTGGATGACATCGTTGTCCGTGACCGCGGCGGCCGGCTGCCACGCGCCGTCCTGCCATACGTCGACGACGAAGCCGGTGGGGACGCCGTCGCTGTTGGAGATCAGCGTGATGCCCGACAGTTCCCGCGCCGCCGGCAGCGTGATGGTGAGGGTGTCGGGAAACACGCCCAGGGTGTCGTCGTTCCAGAACGTGCCAGGATCGCCGTCGATCGCGTTCTTGGCGTCGTAGGTGCGTGGTTGTCCGTCGTTGCCGTTGTTGCCCGCGTGCGCCGACGAGGCCTCGGCCGTGGTGCCGTCGGGCCAGCGTGGGGCAGGTGCGGGCCGGGGGCGGCGCAGGACGGTCCGGGGGCCGCCGGGCCGCAGCAGGCCCTCGGGGCTGCCGACGTCTCCGGTGGAAGCGATGACGCGTACGGGCTGCACCGCACGGGAGGCCGGAGCCTGTACGTAGCGCTGCCAGCCCGTCCCGGAGCGGGGCGCGGTCGAGGGGGCCGCCGCACCGGCCGATCTCTCGGAGGCGGACGCGGCCCCCGCGGCGGGGAGGCCCGTGGCGGACAGGGCCAGGGCACCGGCCCCGGCGGCGATGACCGTTCGCCGGGGGAGACGGGACTGTGGGGCGTTCTCAGAAGTGCTGTTCGACGGCATGGCGCCTCATTCCTCAACTGATTGAAACGATTCAATCGTGGTGGGCGAGGTGACGCTATCTCAGGACCTGGGCTGCGTACAGGGATTGAGCCGGGCCACTCTCGAACGGCTCCGCGTTGACCGACAGCTCGAAGAGGCGCTCACCCATGGCGCCGACCCACTCCAACCCGCCCCTCGATTCCGGCATCGATGAGAGGACCGCCAACCGCTGCGCGGAGTCAGCACGCGCGCTCCTGGGAGAAGTTTCCGAGCAGACATCGCAGTGAAACCCCTCGACCTGCTCAACCCACTGACGAGACCATGGACGGATGCCGTCGACCGAGCCAGCAGCCCGCGAGTTCCAGGACCGTGCCGTTCTCTGGAGCATGGGCGAGATCCGCGCAACCGACGTCGTCAGTGCTGCCTGTGACGCACTCGTTGCCGGCCTCGACAGTCCCGCCCTGCGGATCTTGGCCGCGTGCACACGCGCGGAGGCGAACTATGACGTCCCCGACCTCCTTCCCCCGGCACTCGACGAACTGGGCCTCACCTTCTGCTCAGCGGGCAGCGTTGTCGGACAGGAAGCCGCCGCACGAGCACTGGCCGCCCGGATGCTGGCCGGCGAGCTGACGCCACGCGAGCTGGCCTTCCGGATCCATCAGCGCTTCGGGCACGACCTGCCTCTGGTCGAGCGACTCGCCGAACTGGACGACGACTACGACATCCTCGAGTACGGCTACAGAACACCGGCACAGGTCGACGCCGGCGTCACGGCCGAAGCCCTTCGGCTTGCACGGCACCCTCGTGTTCCAACCGAACCCACGGATGCACCGCCCTGAAGCAGACCGCGGATGCACCGACCTGATGCCGGCCCGTGGACCCCTGGGCTCAGGCTGAACGGCCTTCGGTTTCCTTGAACCCAAGGGGACCCGGGCCCTGTTCTTGTACAGCTACGGCGAACGGCCATGCATCGCTCCGTCGAGCACGGGCGCGGCAGGACTGGGGCCGGAAGACCTGATCGAAGTCCGGACGCCGCTCGAGGGCGACATGAAGCGGCTGCCCCGGAGGGCGACCTGTCGGCGGACTTGAAGGACAACTGGTACGTGCACTACGCCGCGCTGGGCCGGCCGCGGGACGCCGGGAGTTCATCACCGCCCTGCAAGGCACGCTCCGCACCTCGCTGGACCGCTTCGAGCAGGCCCTGGCGACAAGCCGCAATCGCTGTGACCGAGCGCGTTGCAACCAGCGGAGCGGGCGAGTGCTCCTCGGCCGTCAGGACAGGGTGGTGGTGCGGGCGGCGTTGGAGTAGCGGGTGGCGAGGCGGGCGAACGCCGCGTTGAGTTCGGGTGGACCGATGACTTCGATGTCGGCGTCGAAGCGGCCGATGGTGGCTGCCAGACCGGTCCACGACCAGGAGCCGAGGGCGAGTCGGCAGCGGTCCGGGCCGAGCTCTTCGACGATTCCGTCCCGGGCGAAGGGGGCGACGGCGGTGGCAGGAAGGTCGAGGACGACTTCGCCCTGGCAGGGCCAGTCCGTGGTGGTGCCGTCGGAGCCGCGGAATCGGCCGGCGACGAAGGCGGACACGTCGCCTCCGGGCAGTTCGCGCGGGGTGAAACGGGGTCCGGTCGGTGTGCGCGGGTGTATGCGGTCGACGCGGAAGGCCCTCCAGTTGTCGCGGTCGAGGTCCCAGGCCAGGAGGTACCAACGGCCTTGCCAGGCGACCAGGTGGTGGGGCTGCACCCGACGATGCTGCGGCCCGGTTGCGGCCTTCCGGTCCTGCGCGTAGTCGAAACGGAGTTCCTCACGGGCGTGGATGGCGCTGCTGAGGTCCGTGAAGACCTGGGTGTCGGCCTGTGGGGCGTCGCCGTTCTCGGGTGGGCGGACGGCCGTGATGCGCAGCATGTCCATGCGATGGCGAAGGCGGGACGGCATGACCTGGCGGATCATGGCGAGGGCGCGTGCGGCGTCCTCGGCGATCGTGGTGCCGGTGGCGGCGGTTTGCAGCGCGACGGCCAGGGCGACGGCCTGGCCGTCGTCGAACAGCAGTGGAGGCAGGTGTCCGCCGACGTCGAGGCGGTAGCCCCCGGTGGGACCCTTGAAGGCCTTGATCCGGTAGCCGAGTTCCCGCAGGCGATCCATGTCGCGGCGGACCGTGCGCGGGCTGATGTCGAGCCGCTCGGCGAGGTCCTCGCCGGACCAGTCACGGCGCGTCTGGAGCAGCGAGAGCAGCGCGAGCAGTCGCGAGGACGTTTTCTGCATGTCCGCCAGTCTGCCTTCAGTACAGGACACAGCCTGTCCGCTACCCCTGCAATGGTGGTCCACGCGCCGCCAAGGGGACACAGCCCCGGCTCACGGTGGCCGCGCCGCTTCCGTCGCAGTGGCGCACATCCGAGGAACCCAGAACGAGGAGCGGGCCATGTCCGTCACGACCACCACCCACCTGAACTTCCGTGGGGCCGCGCGCGAGGCTCTGGACTTCTACCAGACCGTCTTCGGCGGGCGGGCCGTCGCCGTCACCTACAAGGACGTCGGCAACGTGCAGAACGAGAACGAGGCGGACTGGGTGATGTGGGGAGAAGTGGTCGGGGACAACGGCTTCCACGTCATGGCCTACGACGTGCCCTCCCAGTTGCCGTGGAACCGGGGCGAGAACCCCTTCTTCGTTTCGGTGCGCGGCGACGACGTCGACGAGATCAGCGCCCTGTGGCAGAAGCTGTCGGACGGCTCGACGGTGGTGCGGCCCTTGGAGGCCGCGCAGTGGGCGCCGCTGTACGGCATGCTCACCGACCGCTTCGGCGTGACCTGGGTCATGGACGTCACCTCCCCCTACAACGGCTGATCCGCCCGGGCCGGTGCGGCGGAAGGCACGCCGCCGCACCGGCCCGCAGGCTCGGCACGAGAACGACTGGGGGCACTCTCGGGACGCGGCGGGCTCGTCCCTGTCGCCGAACAGGCCGACATGTCCCTCACCCACCCGGCCATGGCCTTCGCCACCACCCACCCGGACGTCACTTCCGCCATCGTCGGCCCGCGCATGATGGACCAATTGGAAGACGGCCTCGCGGGCGCCCCCACCACACTCGACGACGATGCTCTCGACCGGATCGACGGGATCGACCCGCCCGGCCTCGGCATCAGCCCCCTGGACGTCTCCCGCACACCCCTCCCCCGTCCCAACTGCCCTGCGCCGGCGTCCGCTCGACGAGTGGGCCGCGGCCGGAGAACGCCATGACCGTCCTCGACACCCGCACCCTCAACCGCGCGACCCTCGCCCGTCAGTACCTGCTCGACCGCGCCGACACACCGACCCGCGACGCCGTGGCCCATCTGTGCGGGATGCAGGCACAACGACCACAGGAGCCATTCATCGGCCTGTGGTCCCGGCTGCGCGCCTTCAAGCCGGATGAACTGGACGACGCGCTGACAGGACGAGAGGTCGTCCGCACGCACCTGATGCGCCGCACCGTCCATCTCGTCACCGCCGACGACGCGCTGGCCTGGCGGGCCCGCCACGACATGATGCTGCGCCAGCGGGTCCTGGCCACCTACCGAAACGAGCTCGCGGACATCGACCTGGATGAGCTCGCCACGGCCGGCTGGGCGGTCGTGGCCGACCGCCGGCCCCGCAGCATGGCCGAGCTCGTCCAGACGCTCCATGACCGCTGGCCCACGCCCCCACGCCGCGCCCTCGGTGAACTCCTCGTCGCCGCCTTGATTCCGATGGCCCAACTCCCGCCCCGCGGCCTGTGGCACAACACGGCAGGCGTGCGCAACCTGCCCCTGGCCACATGGCTCGGACGCGACATCGACCCACCTTCCCCCGACGCCACCGACCCGACCGGGCAACAACTCGTACGGCGCTACCTCGCCGCGTACGGGCCCGCCGCGACAGCGGACATCCGCTCCTGGTGCGGCCTCGCCGGGCTCCCCGCCGCCGTCGAAACCGTCCGCGAAGAACTAGTCACCTTCCGCGATGAACGCGGCCGCCAACTCCTCGACCTGCCCGACGCGCCGCGCCCGCACCCCGACACTCCCGCGCCCGTCCGCTTCCTCCCGGCCTTCGACAACGCGATCCTCGGCTACCACGACCGCAGTCGCATCATCGATGACGCCCACCTCGGCCTCTCCGTCGCAGGCCTGCGCGCCGTCCTCGTCGACGGACGTGTCTCCGCCACCTGGACCGTGCACGACAACCGACTCGCCATCACCCCACTCCGCCCCCTCTCCACCACGGACCAGGAAGCCGTCCACGCCGAAGGCCAAGCCCTGACCACCTTCCTGGACGAAGACATCGATCACGTACACATCGAAGCCACCAACGGCTGAGAACGACCACATCGCTCCGGTTGGCGAACGCTGCCAACTGGAGCGATCCCGCTCGCAGGGCTGTCCGGACGGCCCACCCGCCGGGCGTGGTCGTGGCCCGCCGCCTATCTTGAATTGGTGAGTGGCTCCAGCGTTCCACCTGAGCGTGGGGATCGTACAGACCAGCCGGACGGCCATCGAACCGACTACGCGGGTGCCATCTACGGCTCGATCCTGGCGGCTTCCGTGGTGGCCACGGCCGGAACGGGAGGGGAGTACCCGCGGCTCCAGGCCGTGGTGCTGCTGATGATCACCGGCCTGGTCTTCTGGGCGACCCATGTCTACGCACAGCTCGCGGGGGAGCGCATTGTCGGTCAGGTCTGGTCCTGGCAGGAGATCCGCCGGATCGGTACGCACGAGTGGTCGATCGTCGAGGCCGCCACCCTTCCCGCTGCCGCCGTGGCCCTCAGCGCCGCGTTCGACATGAGTGTGAACACGGGCCTGTGGATCGCTCTGGGTATCGCGGTGGCCCAGCAGGTCATGTGGGCGTGCCTCGGAGCCGCCCGTGCGGGCGCCACCCGCGGCCTGGTCATCGCCGAGGGCTTCGTCAACCTGGCTCTCGGACTGATCATCGTGGCCGCCAAGGTCGTCCTGAAGCACTGATGGCGCGGCCGGCTGTCGAGCGGCCGGGTGTCCAGACGTACGAACGCCCCGGTCGCGGATCGCCCTGGTCGCGGATCGTACGAGCGCTCCGGATCCCGGACAACTCGTTAGCCTGGAGCGGAGGGGGAGGCTCGGGTGACGGCCCAGAGGAGGCCGGTATGGCTGATGTGACTTCCGAGGCCAGAGGGGAGCACCACGGGACCCGTGGTGCGCCTGGCGGACCGCGTGGCGCCGGCACTCCCCGCTATCTGCCCATAGCCGACCACGGTCTGATCGGCGACCTGCGCAGCGCGGCCCTGGTCGGTACGGACGGCACCATCGACTGGTACTGCTGCCAGCGCTTCGACGCGCCCAGCGTCTTCGCCTCGATCCTGGACGCCGACCGCGGTGGCTGCTTCGAACTCGCCGCCGACGTTCCGGCGCGTACGAAACAGTTCTACTTTCCCGACACGAATGTGCTGATCACCCGGTTCTTCGCGGACGACGGGGTCGGTGAGATCCAGGACTTCATGCCGATCGTCGACGACTCGCGCGAGGTCCGTCGGCACCGCCTGATCCGCCGTGTGGTGTGCGTCCGCGGAACGCTGCCCTTTCGCGCGCGGGTCGCCCCCCGCTTCGAGTACGGGACGGTCCCGCACACCGTGCGCGTGGACTCCGGCCAGGCCGTCTTCACCTCGCCCTCGCTCATCCTGGCCCTGACGTCCACCGTGCCGATCGAGGTCGCCGGACAGGACGTGTGGTCGCTGTTCAAGCTGCGCGAGGGGGAGTCCGCGGTCTTCGCCCTCGATCAGATCGACGACGAGGTGGGCCCGCGCTTCTGCGCCGTGACCGAGGCCGAGAGGGACTTCAACGCCACCGTGCGCTACTGGCGGCGCTGGCTGTCCCAGTCGCGCTACCGCGGTCGCTGGCGGGAGATGGTGCACCGCTCCGCCCTCACGCTGAAACTGCTGACGTACGCCCCCACCGGCGCCATCATCGCCGCGCCGACCACCAGCCTGCCCGAAAGGATCGGCGGCGAGCGCAACTGGGACTACCGCTACGTGTGGATCCGCGACGCCGCGTTCTGTGTGTACGCGATGCTGCGTCTGGGCTTCACCGACGAGGCCGAGGCCTTCATGGGCTTCCTCGCCGAGCACGTCCAGAGCGACATACCCGAACGGGTCGGTCCGGACGGCCCGCTGCAGATCATGTACGGCATCGACGGGCGCCGTGACCTGCCCGAACGCGAGCTGACACACCTTGAGGGCTACCGCGGATCCGCTCCCGTACGCATCGGCAACGGCGCCGTCGGCCAGCTCCAGCTGGACATCTACGGCGCCCTCGTCGACTGCCTCTACCTCTACGACAAGTGGGGGCAGCCCCTCTCCAGCGCGCACTGGGACAACCTGAGCGGGCTCGTCGACTGGGTGTGCGACAACTGGGACCAGCCCGACGAGGGAGTGTGGGAGACCCGCGGGGGCCGCAAGCCCTTCCTCTACTCCCGCCTCATGTGCTGGGTGGCCATCGAACGTGCCATGCGGCTGGCCCGGCACCGCGGCCTGCCCGCCGACGTCATCCGCTGGGGCACCGTCCGCGACACGATCTACCGGCGGATCATGAGCCAGGGCTGGTCAACCAGACGCAACGCCTTCACCCAGACCGAGAACAGCGACATCCTCGACGCGTCGCTGCTGATGATGCCGCTCGGGAAATTCATCTCCCCGACCGACCCGAAATGGCTCGCCACCCTCGACGCCCTGGGCGAGGACCTGGTCTCCGACTCCCTGGTCTACCGCTACGACCCGCAGGTGAGCCCCGACGGCCTCAAGGGCGAGGAAGGCACCTTCTCGATCTGCTCCTTCTGGTACGTCGAGGCACTCACCCGCGCGGGCCGGCTGGACGAGGCCAGACTCGCCTTCGAGAAGATGCTCACGTACGCCAACCACCTCGGTCTCTACGCGGAGGAGATCGGCCACACCGGGGAACAGTGCGGCAATTTCCCCCAGGCCTTCACCCACCTCGCCCTGATCAGCGCCGCCTTCAACCTCGACCGCAAGCTCGGCTGACTCCTCCCGGGACCACAGGTGAACCCCTCGGGGACTCCAGCGGAGAGCGATCCGCGTGCTCAGGGGGCTGTGAACAGGCCCGGGAAGCGGGGCGCGAGCCAGGGCTTGCGGCCCCGGACGAGGATGCGGCCGCGGGCGAGCGGGCTCACCTGTCCTTGGCGGCCGAGCGCCATCAGGAGGAAGGTGACCGGTTCGATGGAGATGGTGCAGTCCGGCCTGGCGGGTGGCTGCGGGTCGACGGTCAGTACGCCGTCGGCCAGGGTCACGCCGAACCGGCCGCTGCCGCCCCACAACCGGATGTCGTAGCGGGCGTTCATCCCGGCCGTGCGGACCGAATCGGTCACGCGTGGCATCGCGGTGAGCATGAACGGCAGGGTCAGCGCGACGCGGGCACGGTCGAGCATGTGCGCCCGGCCGAGCGCGCGAGCGAGATCGTAGCCGTGGCCGAGCATGTGCGTGAGGAGGTACGACCCCAGCTCCTGTGGGCTCATCGAACCCAGCGGAGTGACCACGGTCCCCTCCGCCGCTCCCTCCTCCAACGCCTTCACGCAGGCTTCGGCGTGCTCGACGATCATCGCCGCCAGCGGCTCGGCCGCCCGCTCCCCGAACTCCGCCAGCGACCGCTCGTTGGCCGCGGCGAGGCTCTGCGGTGTGCCGTCGCCGTAGGGGCGCGCATGTCCTGCCGCGAGCTCGGCCATCAGCTCGTTGGCCAGGGCCAGATGCGCCGCCGCCTCGCCGACACTCCACTCCGCCCCGGGAACCCGGCGTTCCATGTCGGCGTCGGTCCGCAGCAGGGCGGCGATCTCCTCGGCGGTCTCGCGTATCGCGGCGCCCAGCCCTTCGGGCAGCGACCTCCGCACGTCCTGCCCAGCCACTGAGTCCACGTTTTCGCCTTTCCTGCCGGCCCCGTCTCACCGAGGGCTGCGGGCAGACCGTGGTGCGGCGGGGCGCTGTTTTGCTCACCGGGCGTACAGAAGACCAGGGAACGGGAGGGGCGACAAGACCCTGAACAGCGAGAACGCGCTTCCGGGGCTGGACTGCGGCGGCAAAACGGTCATTTGTGTCTGGGTGCGTGTTGCGTCAGTCGCATGAAGGGTGGCTCTTGGCGCGGTGCCAGAGGAGCTTCACGTGTTCCGTGGTCATGGCGTGCGGCCGGCTGACGGTCACCGTGACGCGTCCACCGGTCCGGACGGGGAGGCCGAAGGCGGAAAGCCGGCGTCTGCCGTCGACGAAAGGGGGGAGTGGTCGGAGTGCGAGGGGTGTGCCGTTGCACGTCACCGACAGGACGGTTTCGCGGTCCGCGCCGATCACGTGGTGCTGGTCGTTGATCCCGAGGGTGACGAGGGGGACGATCGCGGGACGGGCGGAGAAGGGGGTGTCGCCGGGGGACGTGGTGCACGTCGTCATGACGGCTCCGCCGTCCGCCGTGGCTGATCCGAAGCGGAAACGCTTGTCGGCGGTTTCCCGGACGAACAGCGCGGTCCGCCGGTCGACGGCGGCGGTGGACATCCCCGTAACGCCGTCACACGTTGTGCCACGAAGCCAGGTTGGTGCGGAAGAGACGTCATCCTCCGGGGCGAGAAGGGCATCGCCTGCATCGTCGTTCGTGCACGGAGAGGGAGGCACTACCGGGCGAGCAGCCCGCGTGCCGGCCGGGGGAGTACGCACTGAGGGGATGGCGCCGCCCGGACCTCGGGTGGCACCATCCCCTCAGGGGTACTGCCTGGCGGGAAGCCCGGCGCTGATGGAGCCGGACGAGGCACCCCTTGGGCACCCCGTCCGGAGCCGATCAGGTGTCAGCAGGCGCCTTCGTCCTGCCACGGACCCCAGTCAACGCCGGTCGGCGTCTCGTTCTGGGTCCACCACTTGGCCTTCCAGTTGTGGTTGTTGTACGACGCCTCGTTGCCGGCGGTGTAGACCGTGGTCGAGTTCCAAGCCGTCTTGCAGCCACTGCTCGGCGGCGTGGGAGTCGGGGTCGGAGTCGGCGTGGGCGTCGGGGTGGGTGTGCCGGTGGGCGGGGTCGCGCCGGCGAACTTCACCGAATACTTCGCGAAGTCCCAGGAGTTCTGGGCCACGCTGGAGCACGTGCCCGACGTACGGCCGCCGTTGTCGGCGGGCGAGCACTGGCGGTCCCGGTTGAGGGACCAGAACGTGAAGCGGTCCATGTTGTGACCGGTGGCGAAGTCCAGGACCGTCTGGAAGTCGGCCTGGGAGAAGTACTCGCCACTGTCGCTGCGGCCGTTCATGCCGGAGTAGCCCTCATGGGCGTACGCGGTCGCCTGGTCCCAGCCGAACGTCGACTGGAGGATGGTGTTGAAGTTGGCGAGCGCGCTGGTCTGCGACGCGGCGCCGTTGAAGCCGCCGTCGAACGGCATGATGGAGAAGTTGTTCGGAGTGAAGCCCTGCGACTTCGCCTCCAGCAGCATCTGCTTGCCGAACCAACCGGTTCCGTCCGCCGTTCCGGGCGTGGTGACGGACACGTACAGGCCCGCGTTGTTCTGCTGAAGGATCTTGGCGGCGCCGATCTCGTTCTTGATGGCCGCCGTGTTCTCGTACTCCGGCTCCTCAAGGTCGAAGTCGATGGCGTGTAGGCCGTACTTGGTGATGACCTGCTGGTACGCGGCAGCGGTGGCGGCCGGGTCCGAGCAGGTCTGGCCGAGCTTGGTGCCGCCGTAGCCGCCGATGGAGATGGAGACGTCGCCGCCCTTGGCACGGATGGTGTTGATGACCGACTGCACGGCGGTGTCCGAGGAGACCGCGGCCGTCCCGCCCCAAGTGGGCGAGCATCCGCCGCCGTTGGGGGCGAGGACAAAGGCGAGCTGGAATGCCTTGAGGCCGGTCGCGTCCATGATGGCGGCCGCGTCCGGCGGATCGTTGTCCAGCGGCATCAGGTAGGGGGCGGCGGCGTACCACCGGTTGCTGAGCGCGGTGGTCGCGCCCGAGGCGCTGCCCGCGACGAGCGCGGTCGTGCCGACCGCAGCCAGGCTGACGGCGGCTGCCGCGCCCAGACATGCGCGAAAACGTCTCACTGTGCCTCCAGAGGGGTGGGGGAGTCCCAGCCTCCGGTCTCTGTCGAGATCACGTCAATAATGTTGGACTAGACCAGACGGGTCTTTGGACTAGACCAGGCGAACTCTTTACTCGGCCGCCGTTCCCTTCTCGTCGCTTGTGGGGCGCGAGGGGACGATTCACGCTCGGTGGGGGTCGTGCGGCCCATGTCTCCCCGGCTGCCGGCGGCACGGCGAGCCCCTCGGAAATGGCGCACGCAGACATCTTGTCACTGAGTGACATCCGCTCCTACTCTCCTGATGTAACTCGGTAGTAACTAGCGGGCGTCGTACGGGACTTCGGCGTCCGTTCGTTGTCGAGGACGCATACAGGAACAGGGCAGCACAGGACAGCACGCGACAGCGCAGGGCGGCGGAGCCACAGCCACGAGCACCGGGCCCGCCGTATACGGAACCCCAGACATCCGCCTCGCCCGGCGTCGTACGACGTGTGGGCCGGCACCGCACTGCGCGCCGCCCGGCCGACGGCGCGCGGGCGGTGCCTTCGTCCTGCCCACCTCCGCGATGCGGGCGGGTGCGGCCCCGTCCTGCCCGCGTCCGCCTCCGGGCGTTGCCCTTCCCCCCATCACGCCGACCTGAGACCGCCACCAGCCTCCCCCGGTGGCGGTGCGGTCGGCACCTCAGCCAGTAGCGGCGTCACGCCATTGACGCCGTCGGCCGCCCGCACGAGCCCCACGTTTTGACGAAGCAGGGAGTGAGCCGCATGGAACGACCCCACAGCACCCATCAGCCGCATCCGGCGTCCGGCCGAAGTCCCCGCGCAGAACGGCCTTTGCCCTCCGCGCACGCCGGGCCCGCCGCACCCAACCGCAGCCGTCTCCTCGCCACCGCGCTCGCGGCTCTCGCCTGCCTGAGTGTCCAGGCGATCCCCGCAGCGGCCGCCACTACGGACGACGTCGTCTCCCGAGGCGTGACCATTCCCGCCTTCTACACGCCGCCCGCGAGCCTCCCCTCGGCCAACGGTGCCCTGGTCCGCAGCGAACCCCTCCCGCTCGCGCTCAGCCTGCCCGGTCTCGACGGTCCGCTCCCCGGCACCGCGACCCGCCTGATGTACAGGTCGACCGACTCCAACGGGCAGCCCGTGGCGGTGACCGGCGCCTACATCGAGCCCTCGGCCGCCTGGCAGGGCGGCGGTCCGCGCCCCCTGGTCGCCCTGGCCCCCGGCACCATGGGCCAGGGCGACCAGTGCGCCGCCTCCATGGGCCTTCAGCACCCGATCACCTTGAACGGCGAGACGGTGTCGGTCGGTTACGAGGATCTCGCGATCTACCGGCTCCTGGCCTCCGGCACGGCGGTGGTCGTCACCGACTACGTCGGGCTGGGCGCGACCGACCGGCTCCACACGTACGTCAACCGCCTCGACGGCGGTCACGCGCTCCTCGACGCCGTCCGCGCGGCACGCGCGCTGACCGGGGCATCGATCACCTCCGCCTCACCCGTCGGCC
Source organism: Streptomyces sp. NPDC005784 (assembly GCF_042871525.1). Taxonomy (NCBI): domain Bacteria; kingdom Bacillati; phylum Actinomycetota; class Actinomycetes; order Kitasatosporales; family Streptomycetaceae; genus Streptomyces; species Streptomyces sp. NPDC005784. The sequence continues at coordinate 131,449 of NZ_JBIAIQ010000007.1, read as the reverse complement.
TCTTCGGCTACAGCCAGGGCGGCGGCGTCAGCGCGTCGGCGGCCGAACTCCAGCCCTCCTACGCTCCGGACATCACACTGGCCGGCACCTACTCCGGAGCCCCGCCCGCCAACCTCACCGACGTGATCAAGGGCATCGACGGCAGCGCCCTCGCCGGTGCCCTGGGCTGGTCGCTCAACGGATTCCTGCAGTCCGACCCCGACCTGCGGGCCGTCGCGGACGCCCACCTCAACGCCGCCGGGAAGGCCGCGCTGAACGACCTGTCCACGATGTGCGTCGGCGACGCGATCCTCGGATACGCGTTCAAGAAGAGCACGTCCTGGACGACGGACGGCGAGTCCGTCAGCGAGCTCGTCGAGAACACACCGGCGCTCCGGGCCACGCTCGACAATCAGCGCATCGGCAACCTGGAGCCGACCAGTCCCGTACGCCTGGCCACGGGCATCCAGGACGACATCGTCCCGCACGCCCAGGCCCGTCAACTCGCCGTCGACTGGTGCCGCAAGGGCGCGAACATCACCTACGACGCCATCAACCTGCCGAACCTCGGCGACGGACTGCTCACCAACCATGTCGCGCCCCTCATCACCGACCAGGGCGATGCCATCTCCTGGCTGACCGACCGCCTCTCGGGCCGACGGGCCACCTCCAACTGCTGGACGATGCCCTTGCAGCCCTGAGACACGTGCCGCGGGCCCCGGAGCGGATCCACCGCGCCGGGGCCCGCAGCACACCGAAGAGCACCGGACCCGCGACCGCGGTGCAGCAGACGCCGGGGCCCGCGAGTCCGGCGCGTCGGAGCCGGACCATCCGCATCGTGCGGTGTCCACGGGGTGGTGCTGCCCCTGTCGTGACGCGAGGATGCTCCTTCGCGTGGTGCCCGCCGCCGCGGACGGTGTCCGGAGCGGTCCTCGCGGACCCCGTGCGGGGGAGAGCGGCGGCGCCCGCACGCCGAGGAGCGAGGGAGGCCCCCCGATGGGTTCACACGCGGCGCCCGGCCGACACGGGCGTGCTCTGCTGATGCCTCTCGCTCTCGCCCTCCTGGCCGGCGCCCTGTTCTGGGTACCCCGTGCCGACGGAGCACCGCGCCCGGCGGACGCCTGCCACAACGCGAGTACCGTCCTGCCCCGCGGTGACTGCGGGCCGTTCTGGCAGGTCCTCGCGGAGGACTTCAACGGCGACCGGGTGCCGTTGGGTTCGTTCAGCGACTGCGACCACGCCGTCGACACGTCCGGCGCGTACTGCGGTGGGCTGCGCGGCAAGTACCGCGACAACTGGTGGGCGTATCCCACCGGTTGGCGCGACACGGCGAACGACCGGGGCCGGGACGTCGTGGGCGAGTACCACCCCGAGGACACGGTGAGTGTGGGTCCCGGCGAGAACGGCGACGGGATGATGCACATCCGGATGTGGCGCCCCGAGGACGGAGGCCCCGTGCACGCTGCGGCGCTCGTACCGCGTGCCGTGATGCAGATGGTGTACGGCAAGTACAGCGCTCGTATCAAAGTGACGAAGCCGGCCCCCGGATACAAATCCGCATGGCTGCACTACGGCGGCGGCTGCGAAATGGACCACCCCGAAGGAGAGTGGACCGGCACCATCACCGCGTTCCACCATCCGTGCGGAGGGGGCGAACAGGGCTACTTCCCGAGCAATGACGACTGGACCCGGTGGCACACCGTCTCCACGGAATGGACCCCCGGACGGGTGCGTTTCTTCGTCGACGGCCGTCAGACCGGTGAGGACACCCGCCGGGTTCCCTCCATTCCCCTTTCCTGGGTCCTGCAGAACGAGAGCGCACTCGAAGGCCCCGGCGCGGCACCGGGCAGCAGCGCCGAACTCGACATCACCTGGGTGGCCGCCTACGCCTACGGGTGGAAGTGACCGGCCGCGCGCGTACGACCGTGGAAGTGGCACGGTCACGGGAGGCTCCGCACACCGCGCCGAGCCCGTCCGCCCGCGCGTGTCCGATCCGAAAGGCAAGCGGCCGTATTCGCTCAATGCGCGCCTATTAGAGGCAAAGCGCCGTGATTTGGCCCGGATATTCCTAGGCTCGCCTCCTGTTTCTCAGCATCCGGGAGGCCCCGCGTGCCGCAACCCCATCGGACGAACGAACATGATCTCGTCCTCCCCAGCGGTTTCGACGACATCGTCCGAGTGATCGACCGCTATGTCGTCGACCGCCGAGCCGGCATCCCGCCCAGGCGGCAGAGCGCACGGCACCGGCTGCCCGCCCTGTTGCTCACCCGTGAGCCGGCGGCCGACACGACCGCGGAGGGAACCACCGCGGCCGGGCTCGCGGCGGCCGACACCGCGCGGGGCGAGCCGGATCCGGCGCTCTCGGCGTTGGTGCACGTCTACCACCACCGTCTCGTACGCCTCAGCACAGGTGAGACCGGCCACCTGGCCAGCCTCGCGCCGCACGCCCTGGTCGACGAGGAACTGCTCGCGTGCGACCACCCCGGGGAGGACGCCGAGGGGCAGGACGGCCCCCACGTACGGCTGCTGGACAGGGTGGCCAGGCAGCTGCGCGTCACCATGCCGGACGGCTCCGGCACCCTGCGGCTGACCGAGTTCGACGCGTGTCTGTCGGTGCTGCGCGCCGCCATCGCCGCGGGGGACGTGACGGACGAACGGCGGGCACTGCGCGACCGGATCTACGACAAGTACGCCTGGAAGTTCGGGTTCGCCTCCGAGGTCGGCGCCCTCGGCGACGAACTCGGCGCCAGGCACTGGTCGGCGATCACGAAGCTGGTGACCACACCGCTGGCCTGGCTGTGGCGGTGGTCGTACGGCGTACGGATCGACCGCGGTGCCCGCTTCCGGTGGGTCGGCGGGATGCTGGACGAGCCGGGGCGCAGCTTCCTGAACGCCGCGATGTCCCTGCGCGACGCCCATCTGCGTTCCCGGGCCCAGGGCAGGGCCGATCAGGGAGCCCCGGCCGACGCCGGTGCACCGGCGGCTTCGGCCAGGTCCGCGGCGTCCGCCGTGTCGGCCCGTGACGAGGCCGTGGTCCGCCAGGTCCTGCTGACCGCGCTCATCCATGACCTGGCGCGGGCGGCCCGCCCGCCGGTGTGGAGCGTGCGCAGGCCGCGGCGGCGATGGCCGTTCGTCCTGCTGCTCCCGACGGTCGGCGGCGACGATTCCCCGAGCCGCAAACTCCTGAACTCCTTCTCCGCCGTGTCCGAGGACGTCGGGACCTGCCCGCTGCTCGTCCTCGGCGCCGCCACGGCGGACCTCCCGCCGTACGCCGTCGGCCTGCCCCGGCCCGGCATCCCGAGCCAGGGCAGCCGGCACAGCACTCACGGCACGACCGCTCAGGCGGTGACCTCGCTGCTCGCGGCGGGCGCCTCCGGGCAGCCGGTCGAAGCGGTGCGCGCGGTGCCGCTGTCACGTGTGCCCGACAACGGGACGAGCGCCGAACGGCCGGTCGTGCAACGGACCGTGCGCTCCCGCGAGCGGCGCGCGAGTGACTGGCTGCGTCCCGCAGTGGCCGCCGTGGCCGTGCTGGCGGTGGTCGCCACCGGACTGTTCCAGGCGGTGAGGGCCGGCGAGACACACTCCCGCGCCGAAACCCGCGCTGTACCCCGCGCCGCCGACACCTGGTGTCCGCGGGTCGGTACGGGCGAACGCGTCGGGATCACCGACGGCAGCGACACGTGCGAACTCGCCCATGGCCTCTACGCGTCCGAACTGCGAGCACTCGAAGCCCGGTTGGGCCGCCAGAACGCGGACGTCGACCGGACCCGGCCCTATCGCACCCTGGTCTTCTTCGCTCCGCTGAGCGTCGGCTCCACGTCCCGCCGAACCGTGCCCACGGGCTTCCAGATGCTGCGCGGCGCGCTGCTCGCCCAGAAGGAGGTGAACGACCTCAACCTCAAGTCACAGATGCCGATCCGGCTGCTCGTCGCGAACGCGGGCGAATACTTCACATTCGGATCGCACGGCGGACTCAACACGAAGAACCACACTGGTGTGGATGTGGCCCGTATGATCGTCGACCGTATCCACCGGGACCACATCGCCGGCGTCATCGGCCTCACCCAGAGCCGTCCGGAGTCCCTCCAGGCCGCCATCGAACTCGACGCCCAGGGCGTCACGGTCCTCGGCACCGGAGTCTCGGGCCAGCCCATGGTCGAGGGCGACTCCCCGGTGTCGTACTTCCAGCTCTCGGCGCCGGACGCGCGGGTCGCCCGCATCATGGCCTCCTTCGCCCGGCGCTCACCCCGGCTGGCGGCCCTGACCAAGATCGCTCCGGGGCACACCGCGCCCGCCGCCGTCCTGGTCTTCGACCCGCACGACACGTACTTCAGCGCGGATCTGAAGAAGCGCTTCACCGACGCCTACGGTTCGGCCGGGCCGGTCTACCCGGTGCCGTACGGCGAATCGGGCAACGACAGTCAGACACCCTCCGTGGCGGCCGGCATCTGCGCGCTGATCCGCAGGACCGACGGTTTCGTCCTCTACGCGGGCCGGTCCAGCGTCATGTACGACCTGTTCTACTACCTGCAGAGCGACAAGCAGTGCCGTACGCACCAGGGCCGCGTCGCCGTGCTGGCCGAGAGCGCCGCTCCCAATCTCGTGCTGCACCCGGAACTGATGGCGCGGGAGTACGGCTCGCTCAGCCTCTTCTACAACCAGTTCAGCCTGCCCGACGCCAAGGGGCCCTTCGTCACGAACTTCCGGAATTCCTACGAGGTTTCCTCCGACAGTGACGCCGCCGCCGGCTACGACGCGGTGAAGGTCTTCTTCCAGGTGATGAACGAAATCTCCGTCACCGACCCGCAGTTCACCCCCAGCGCCGTCGTCACGTTTCTCCAGTCGACCGGAGTCACCGACTTCGTCGGCGAGTCGGGGATCATGACCTTCGGCAAGGGACACAAATATCCGGTGAACAAGGAAGTCGACATCCGGGAGATCACCGAGGACGGCACCAGGATCACCGACCTGACGTGCGGAGCCGTCGCCGCGAAGGCGGCCCCGGTGACGCGCTGGGGGCCTTCGGGCAACTTCCTCTGTCCGGAGGACGACTGAGAACGGCCTCGCGTCACGCGTCCGGGCACGGCGGCTCGGACGCGTGACCAAGGTCGGCCGCCGGGCACCGGCTTTCCCGCCGGTGCACCTCCTCGCCTCACCGGACTGCCCGACTCCGCTTCTCTGCGGGGGAGTTGAGGCAGCGAAACTCCTGCGGCACGAGGCAACCCCTCGGCTTCGCCCGCCGTCCTCGTGGGACGGGGGAGCGCTTCGGGACCAACGGGGCGACGGGGGCGAATGCCGACCAGAGGAGAAGAACTTGTTCCGTGTCCGGCGAATAGGGGTTGTCGCTGCGGTGTTTCTCGCAGCGGTCGCAGGATCGCCAGGATCGACCCACGCACAGCAGAACACGAACGGCTCCGCACAGTCCGAGGGACGCGCACCGGCCGCGGCCGCCGACGGCGGACTTCCCGCCGGGTGGAGCGTCGCAGGCGAGGGAGCCGCGCGACAGCTGGTCTGGCGCTCGGACACTCCGGTGCCGATCAGTGATTCGGGCGTCACGTTCTATGCCGGGGACCGGTTCCTCGGCCGGCCCGTCGGCGCGTCGAACGGCCGCACCTTCCGGCTCGCGCTCGGCGCGGCCCAGCTCGGGAAGCCGTCGGACCTCCAGGCACGGACGGGCGAACGGCGCCTGGACGCGGCGGGCGCCGGGCAGAACCGGCCCGCCGGGCAACGACCCGGACTCGCGGCCCAGCCCTCGACCCGGCTTCCCGCAGGCGAGGTCGACCCCGGTCAGCCGGGCACCTATCGGACAGTCACCGGCGACTACGCGCTCGCCTCGATCCGTCTGCCCGGCTTCGCCCGGCCCGTGGAGATGCGCGCGGTGGTGGTCGCGCCCACGAACGCCCCGGGACACCGTCCGCTGGCGCTGTTCCTGCACGGCCGCCACGCCACCTGCTACACCGGCCACGGCGACGACACCGGCGGTGACTGGCCCTGCCCCGCGGGCGCGAAACCGATCCCGAGCTACCGGGGCTACCTCGCCGACCAGAAGCTGCTGGCCTCGCAGGGATATGTGACCGTGTCCATCGCCGCCAACGGCATCAACGCACAGGACAGTGCCGCGGAGGACGGCGGCGCGCAGGCCCGATCGTCCCTGGTGCGGCAGCACTTGGCCCACTGGGCCGACTGGGCGGCGCGCCCGACCTCCGCGCCCGCGATCGTACGACGGGCGTCCGCCGCCGACCTGTCGCGTGTCCTGCTGGTCGGCCACTCGCGCGGCGGCGAGGGCGTGAACCGGGCCGCCATGGACAGCCTGTACCCCGCTCCGGCCGACCAGGACGGCTACCGCGGGCCGGTGCGCTGGCACATCCGCGGCACCGTACTGATCGGCCCCACCATCTTCGGACAGAACCCGACCCCCGACGTACCGTCGGCGACGATCCTGCCCGGCTGCGACGGCGATGTGTCCGACCTGCAGGGCGAGATGTACGTGGACGCGACACGCGGTGTCAGCGGGGGTGCCGCCCTGCACAGCGCCGTCTACATGGTCGGCGCCGACCACAACTTCTTCAACAGCGAGTGGACACCGGGCCAGGCCCAGGCACCCGCTGAGGACGACTTCTGGAGCGGGGACCAGCCGGACCGGGTGTGCTCGCCGGGCACCGCGACGAGATTGACGGCCCGTCAGCAGCAGACCGCAGGCGCCACCTACATCGCCGCCGCCGCGCGGCTGTTCGTCGCCGGTGACGACCGCGTACGGCCGCTGCTCGACGGTTCGGGCCGCCGCGCGCCCTCCGCCGACCCCGCGCGGGTTCTCACCCACGCGGTCGGCGCACACCGCACTCCGGCGTTCCTGCCGGACGGACCGGTCTCCGTCGACGGCGGCCGGCTGTGCCAGGAGGTGGACGACAACGAGTCCGCGGCCTGCCTCGGCTCGCACGGCGTCTCGCCGCACTTCGCCCACTGGGAGGCCTCGAAGGAGCCGGGCCGACGCGCCGTGGCACTGCGGTGGACGGCAGCCGGTTCCACGGTCCGGGTCCGCTCCGCGAGGCCGGTCTCGATCGCCGGCTCCCAGGCTCTGGCCATGCGCCTGATCGTTCCGCCGAACACCAGGGACACACGGCTCGACGTCGCCCTGACCGACACCTCCGGCCACCGGGCGACCCTGGGGCGCGTCCACCTCGAAGGCCTGCCCGGAACCGACCGCACCGCCTCCCACTGGGGCCAGGAGGTACGGCTGCCCCTGACAGCCGCCATCCGGGCGGGAGTCGACCTGCACCGGGTGACGGTCCTGGAGATCGTCCCGCGCACCCACTCCGGGCAGGCGTGGCTCATCGACTCGTGGGGATGGCGCGCCGGCACCCCCGCCGTCCGGGCCGCGGGCCTGGCGCGCGTCGACATCGGCCGGCTGACCGTCAAGGAGGGCGACTCGGGCGTCCGGACCTACCACGTGCCGGTGAAGGTCTCCGGGCACGGGAGAGGCACGGTCCGCCTGTTCGTCGCCGATCCGGAAACGGGCCGGACCACCTCGCGCGAGGTGGCCGTACGACCCGGCGGCCAGAGCCCTGATGTGAAGGTGGAGGTCCGGGGCAACACACGCTTCGGCTACGACGTGTCGCACGACGTCCTCGTGAAGGCGGTCCACGGCGCCGTGATCGGCGCCCACCGGGGCGGTGTCACCGCCGTGAACGACGATCCGGCGCCCACCCTCACGGTGACCCCGGCCTCCGCTCGCGCCGCCGAGGGCCGGAGCCTGACCTGGCGGATTTCCCTCTCCACGGCCGCCGACACGGACATCCAGGCCGATATCGCCGTTCTGCCGGTCACCGGCGGCGCCGAACTGTCGACCACCGACGTCGATCCCCAGTGGCTGCGGGAGAACTCCGGCAAGGAACCGCTGCCGTCCCGGCCCCTGTCCCAGGTGAGCGGACTCCTCCTCTTCGCCGATGTCCCGCCCGGCCGGACGAGCACCGACATCACCATCCCCACCGCCGCGGACACCGTGACCGAGCCCGAGGAGACGGTGCGGCTGCGCCTGACCGTCTACGACGGGAGCGGCACGTCGCACGACGGGCCGGAGTTCACCGGCACGGTGTACGACCCCGCGTAGTCCACCGCTGACGAGTGCCGACCCGCGCGCCGACCGGCCCCGGACCCATCGGATCCGGGCTCCCCGGCCGGCGCGCGGGACCGGCGTCCACGGCGTCGACGTACGAACGCCTACTTCTCGTCGAAGACGAGGTCCTCCGGAGGACGGTTGAGCCGCACGGTGTTGCCGTTCGTGACCTCCACGATCGTGTCGAAGCCGGTCCACTGTCCGGTGGATAGGACGAACAGCCGGTCCGCACGCTGCTCCAGGTAGGGGCGGAAGCCGTCCAGGGACGGGTCGCCGTCGTAGAGCTGGAGGTAGTCCGCCAGCCGGCGGAAGAGCTTGGGCAGCAGCTCCGCGGAGTCGGTCAGCGTGGGCGGGCCCTCCACCTTCGCTCCGCTCTGGGTCAGGTCGGCCGGCCACAGCCCCCGCCCGCCCTGACGGGCCTCTCGCACCACCCCGGACAGCTCCTCACGGAGGTCGACGAAGAGGTTGCGGTAGAACGTGGGGTAGGCCAGGCCTTCGGCGAGCTGATGGTGGTTGGCGGTCTGCCGCACATGCTCGGTGGTGACGGTGACGAGCCCGCCGTCGGCACCCGGGGCGTCCGTCCCGCGGCCCGCGAGAGCCACACAGCGCCCGTGGACGTCCGCGCTGCGGGTCAAGATGTAGCCGGGTACGGATTCGGGCGCACTGTGCCTGACGATTCCGTTCGCACCGCGCTCCACCTCGACGAATCCCAGCCAGCCGAGCAGGGCGTCCGCGGCCTGACCGGCGTACGGCGCGGGCTGATGGAGCTCGGGCCCGTGCGGAGGCCGATAGTGGGTCTCCAGGGTGTCGATCCCGTCCAGCCGGAGCTGCGCCCCGCCGGCCCGGTTGCGGCGCACCTTCCGTCCGCGCAGCAGGTCCCACTCCCCGGGATCGTCCGGAACGAAGCGAACCGAGTCGCCGTCGGGACTGGCCCCGACGATTCTGTACGACCCCTTGATCAGCAGCATCGGCATGACAGTTCCCCCATCACTCGCAAGGCCCCTCCACGATGACCCGCCGGGCGTCCCGCGGCACCCCGGCGGAGCACGATGGGTATCCGAAGTCATGCAATGAGCGGACCGTGCCACCGCGTCCGGCAGGACGCGGTGTACGACGTGCACGCCCGCGCAGCGTACGACCGACCCGTTCCCGCGCTGTCGACGTCTCACCGGGCGGATCTACAAGGCGCCGCGGACGGCGGCGCTCGCCGGCCGGCACGGGGTGATGCCGGACAGGTCGCGTGCCGTGACGCTGTTGCGGTCGCGGACCGACCGGCCGAAGGCGTACTGCGGCCACAGGCCGGCCGCGACCCGCCTGCCCCGTTCACTCCATTCCCTGGCCGGTTCGCTGTTGCTCTTGTAGTAGTTCAGCGCGTACCCGCCGGTGTGGACGCGCAGCAGAACGAAGCCACCCGGGTAGTCCTTCGCCGCGCCGACCTCCTGCAGGGTGACGTGCCCGGCCCGCGGAAGGACGGTGCGTTTGTTGCGGTGCGTGTGTCCCGAGTGGTGCAGGAAGACGCCGGGTGCCATGGCGTAGGCGTCGATGATGCTCCGGGCCTGGCGACGGTTGAGGCGCTGTCCGCTCGTCACGGGGAAGGCCGAGTGGCGGACCGTCAGCGGATGGTGCCCGAAGACCACGGTGGGCCGCTCCCCGTCCGCCTTCAACTGCGTGCGAAACCAGTGCAGTTGTTCCGGCGAGAGCCCTCCGGCGTCGCCGCCGTTGCCGCGCTTGTCATAGGTGTCGAGGCCGACGATCCGCAGCCCGCCGAGATCACGGGTGAAGTACGCGGGACCGTCGCCCCCGAAGAAGCCGTCCTGGAAGCTGTCCCCCGGCTCTCCGGGGCTGCGGTCCCGGGGCCGGTCGTGGTTTCCCCGTACGACGAAGTAGTCCTGCCCGTGCTCGCCGAAGCCGTCGAGGATCCGTCTGGCCTCCAGCAGATCCCGCGGCGCGCCCCCGGCTGATATGTCACCCGCGGCCAGCAGACGGTCGGCGCCGCGTCGACGTGCCTCGTCGACCAGGGCCCGGGCCATGATCTCCGGATACGGGGCGAGCCCGTGCTCCTGTGAGATGCCGCGCAGCAGCGGAACCCCCGCCATCAGACCGGCGGTGGTCTCCCCGAGGTGCAGGTCGTTGCAGAGCGCGATCGACATCACATGGCGGCCCGGCGGCGGCTCCGGTGTGGTGAAGGAGTACGGGCCGCCGCGCGAGCCGAGCCCGTGCGGGGAGGTTCCCGCCGCGTTGCCGCGCACCAGATGCAGCGGCGTGGGCGTGGCCGCCGAGCCGCGGGAATGTGCCCGGTAGTAGTAGGTCTGGCCGGGTTCCAGATCCGTCAGCTCCACGGTGTGGTGAGCGGTGCGGCGGCCTTCGGAGGCGGTGCGGTTCAGCCGGGCGGGATGGGTCCCGTAGACGACTTCGCCCTCGGTCACGGCCGGGAGCATCCGGCCCTGCCCGTTGTCGGTGGCGGATGTTCCGGTGAACCAGGTGATGACGGCGCGGTCCTCCAGGAGAGTGACCAGCTCCAGGTGTACGGCGGACACGGTGTCGGGTGAGCGGGGAGTGCGTGCGGGTGCCGTACGGCGCGGGGCGACGGCGGGAAGGCGTGGGCGTTGCATGCCGGTTGGGTGCCCATGGGCGGTGAACGGCGACGGTGCCGCCGGGGGCCGGAACTTGAAGTGACGCCGTGGGAGGGATGTCGCGTCCGGGCTCGTGGGCGAACGGAAGAACCCCTCCGCGTCGGTGCCCCGGCGCGGACGACTGACGCGAGTCCCTTGAGTGCTCAGAACTCCTCGTGCGTCGTCGGGTCACCGCCCAGGCGCCGCCGCGGACCGTCGGAGACGGCCGTCATCTCGGCGGGGGTCAGCTCGAAGCCGAAGATGTCGAGGTTCTCCCGCTGCCGCACAGGATCCGCGGACTTGGGGATGGGAACCGCTCCGAGTTGTGTGTGCCAGCGCAGCACGACCTGGCCGGGCCTCACGTCGTGCGCCTCGGCGATCTTTCCGAGCTCCGGATCGTCCAGGAGACTGCTGCCACGGCCCAGGGGGCTCCAGCTCTCCGTGACGATTCCCTTGTCGGCGTGGAAGGCGCGCAACTCGCCCTGGGGAAAGTAGGGATGGAGCTCGATCTGGTTCACCGAAGGCAGCACCCCGGTCTCCGCCTCCAGCCGGGTGAGGTGTTCGGCCGTGAAGTTCGAGACGCCGATCGAACGCACCAGGCCCCTGTCGCGGAGCTCGATCATCGCCTTCCAGGAGTCCACGTACTTGTCCACGCGCGGCAGCGGCCAGTGAATGAGGTAGAGATCGACGTAGGAGAGTCCGAGGCGGCTGCGGGACTCCTCCAAGGAGGCGAGGGTCTCGTCGTAACCGTGGTGCCTGCCCGGCAGTTTGGTGGTGACGACGATCTCTTCGCGCGGCACTCCGGAGCGGGCGACGCCTCGTCCGGTGCCGGTCTCGTTGCGGTAGTTGGTCGCCGTGTCGACGAGCCGGTAGCCCATGCCGAGCGCTTGGCTGACGGCCTCCTCGGCCTGCGTGTCGTCCATCGGCCAGGTGCCCAGGCCGACGGCCGGGATCTTCGTACCGTCATGGGCCGTGTGGGCCGGGATGCTGATCATCGGGGGAGCCCTTCCGAGTCTGCGATGGATACGTTCCCATCGTGCACGGCTGCCGCCGTCGGGGCGACGTGGGCGCGCCCCTGTCTACAGGGCGGCCCGGCGGACACCCGCCCCACCGCGGAGCGCCGGAATTCCGTGTGAGGGCCCGCCATCGGCCGGTGGCGGGCCCTCGTCCTGCTCGGCCGGTAGCCGACTCGCCGGTGCGCCGACCCGCTTGGCGGGCGGGTCGGCGCGGTCGGGTCACGCGGTGTGCAGTGTGAGCCCGTAGCGGTTCAGGATCTCGTTCACGGGCTGGTACCAGGTCTCGCCTCCACTGGTGCAGTTGCCCCAGCCGCCCGAGGTGACGCCCTGTGCCTGGTCACCACTGATGAACGAGCCGCCCGAGTCGCCGGGTTCGGCGCAGACACTGGTTTTGGTCATCTGGTGCACCGCGCCCTGGCTGTAGTTGACGGTCTCGTTCTTCGCGAGGACGTTGCCGCAGTGCCAGTGCGAGGTCGATCCGGAGCGGCAGATCGACGCTCCGATGGGGGCCTCGCCCGAGCCTCGGACGAGCTGGTCGGAGACGGTGCCCCAGCCGAGGACGACGGGAACGGTCCACCAGCCGCTGCCCACGTTGACCCAGGCGTAGTCGTTGTCCGGGAACGAGGAGCCCTGGAAGTTGCCGATGTAGCTGTGGTCCCAGCCGCTGACGCCGGCACCCGGCTGTGCGCAGTGCCCCGCGGTGACGAAACCGCCGTACACCGAGAAGCCTATGGAGCAGCGGACGTTGCCCGTGTAGTACGGGTCTCCGCCCACCGTGCCGGCCGCGAACGTCGTCGGTGCCTTGTCGGTCTGCCGCACGGTGACGGGACCGGATGTGCGGGCCCGGGCGAGGAACTTCTGGACATCGTTGTCATTCTTGTGTGTGGAGACCACGTTGATGACGACCGAGCCGGCCTTGGGGTCGACGTGCCAACTGCCCACCCCGGCCGGTGCGCCGAGCGCGTCGATGCGTGCCATGGTGGCGTCGAGCTGTCGCTGACTGTGCTTGACGAGGGTGACCCGGGCGCCGGTCGCCTCCACGGCTTCGCGTGCGGCGGCCTTGGTGAGGGCCACGACGAGCCGGCCGCTCCTGGCGTCGAACCAGGAGCCTCCGTACGAGGTGCCGGCCGCGCGTCGGGCGGTGCGCTCGACGCCGCGTGCCGCTGTCTCGTCGGCGAGCCTGGCGGTCGCCTGCTGCTCGGTGAGTCCGAGGTCGTGCCGCATGGCCGAGATCAGTGCGGAGGAGGCGGGTGCCCGGGACGCTGTGGCGTTGAGGGGGGCTTCGTCGGCCGCGGCCTGGGTGAGTCCGAGCGTCGCGGCGCTGACGAGCAGGCCGGCGGACAAGGCGGTACGCAGAACTGTGGTGCGTCTCAAGGGAGTTGCCTTTCGTCGATCCGGTGATCGGTGAGTGAGGCGAAGGGCAGGAGAGAGCGCTCTCAGAGTTGCGTGAACGAGGGTAGTGGGTGGTCGTAATTAGGTCCATACCAAGGCGCCGGCCGCTCGATCGGTCTGTTTCCAGGGGTGTGAAGGTTCTCTCGGCTCGTGGTCGGGAGTACGCAGGCTCTTCTTGGGTGGAGGTGGAGGTGGAGGTGGAGGTGGACGTGAATGGGACGGAGTGCCGGAAATCGGTGCTCGGTCCGCTTCCGTATGTCCTCGTCGGTGAACCCTGGATCGACTTTTGGTGTCACATTCAGTCAACGCCCTGTGGTTCTCCGACCGGTTCTCTGTGATCTTGAGGCCGAGGGTGAACAGCGTCTGATCACTGTCGTGTTGGCAGTAGGCTCAACCTGCTGCGGCGCCCCGATGATCACTCCTGCTCGGTAGGGCAATGCCCCGTGGCGATCGACGAAATCCCAACGGCGTGAGGATGAAGCACAAGTGCTGATAGCGGGGCGGTATCGGCTGCAGACCACTCTCGGGCGGGGCGCGATGGGGGAGGTGTGGCGGGCCTACGACGAGATGATCGGCCGGTCCGTGGCCGTCAAGCTGCTTCTCTCCCAGGACGCCGACCCGACCGCCGCGGCCCGGTTCCGTCTGGAGGCCCAGACCGCGGGCCTGCTGAACCATCCTCATGTGGTGGGCGTCCTGGACTTCGGGTCGTACGACAACCGGCTGTTCCTGGTGATGGAGCTGGTCGAGGGCGACAGCCTCGCCCGTGTCCTCGCCGGCGCCGGAACGCTTCCCGCCGATCGCGTCGCGCGGATCGCGGCACAGGCTGCCGCGGGGCTCGCCGCCGCTCATCAGCAAGGCATCGTGCACCGGGACATCAAGCCCGGGAACCTGCTGCTGGACGCCGAGGGGAGTGTCAAGATCGGCGACTTCGGGATCGCCCGCTTCCTGGACGATCCGGCGGGCGGCCTGACCGCGACCGGACAGATCGTCGGCACCAGTCTGTACCTGGCTCCCGAGCGGGCTCTGGGCAAGACCGCCGGGCCGCCGTCCGACATGTACTCCCTCGGCTGTGTCCTGTACCAACTCGTCACCGGACGACCGCCGTTCCAGGCCAGCAGTCCTGTCGCGGTCCTCCATCACCACCTCGACACCGCCCCCACTCCGCCCCGGGAGCTCGGTGCCGACGTTCCGCCCGCGTTCGAGAACTACCTGCTCAGCCTTCTCGCCAAGCAGCCCGACGACCGGCCCACCGCACTTCAGGCGGCCGCCTGGTACGGCACGGGCGCCTGGCAGGGGCGTTCCGAGCCGCTGCCGGCAGCGATGCCGGAGCCGGGGCGCCACCGGCAGGACCGGCAGGACCTCAGTGCTGCCGGCCCCGCGACCACGTACGCCCTGCCGTCGATGGCGAGGGACACCGCGGGCGGCCACCGGTCGCGCCGACGCCCGCGCCCGGGAGTGGCTGAGCTCTTCACTGATCGGCGAAGAGCCGTGGGCGCCGCCGTCGGCGCGGTGGTCTTCCTCCTGGCGGTCCTGGTGGGCGTGGCGTGGTTCTCGCCCGACAGCAGCTCCGCGCAGACCCCGCAGCCCGGCTCGACCGGCGCGGTGAACACGTCCTCTCCCGCAGCCACGGCACCGGGCGGCTCTCCCACCGGTTCGTGACCGGCCGGCCGGAGGCCGATGACGGCGGGGACGGGCCGGAGTTCGGCGAGGATCCGGGCCCGCGAGTCGGGGGCGACCGCCCGCAACGGGCGCCGCGAGCCGGTGAGGGCGCCGCGAGCCGGTCGCGCGCCGGGGTCGTGCGGGCCGAGCCCGGTATCGAATGGGACGCGCGGGCTGCGCGTACCGGACATTCGCGGTATCACTTCATACGGGCCTTCGGGGTGGCATACCGTGAGGTCACCGCGAACGGCGTTGTTGTGATAACTCCCCAACTTTTGTGGGGAGTTCGTCAATCTGGCGCATGTGAGACGTGACGCTTTCGTGCCACCGCCCGCTGTTCCCACCGCGGGTCCGGGGCCGATAGAAAGCGCTCCATGATCTCCCGCACACCTCCCCGCCGGAGCAGCCGCAGGGCACTCGCGGCAGCGGTCGGTACCCTCGCAGTTCTGACAACCCTGGCCTCGCCGCCGGGCCTCGCGGTTGCTGACGCACCGTCAGAGACTGGCCCGGTCCAGCCCGTTGCGGCCCCCGGCAGCGGGCAACACACCGTCACCCTCCTCACCGGTGACGTCGTACGCGTCAGCGACCTGGGCAGCGGCAACCAGACCGCCGACGTGACCCGCCCGCCCGGCGCCCTCGGTGGTGTGCGCACCGAGACCGTCGGCGGCGACCTCTACGTCTATCCGGACGAAGCGCTGCCCTACCTGGCCGCGAACCGGCTGGACCGGCGGCTGTTCGACGTCACCTCCCTGATCGAGCAGGGCTACGACGACGCCCACAGTGGCGGCATCCCACTGATCCTGGGTTACGGCTCCAAGACGGCGCCCTCCGCGACTGCCACGCCCAGCGGCGCCACCCGGGTGCGCTCCCTGCCCGCCATCCATGCGACGTCCGTGCGTGCCGCCAAGAAGCAGGCCCGGAAGCTGTGGAAGTCCGTCGCGCCCGCGACGTCCGCCACGGGCACCTCCGCCGGCGCGAAGTCCCTGACCGGGGCGACCTCCACCACCCCCCGGCTCGGTGACGGGCTGTCCAAGATCTGGCTGGACGGCCGCGTCAAGGCCACCCTGAAGGACAGCACCGCCCAGATCGGCGCACCCGCCGCCTGGGACAAGGGTTATGACGGCAAGGGTGTCAAGGTCGCCGTCCTGGACACCGGTGCCGACTCCCACCACCCCGACCTGGCCGGACGGATCGGCGCGTCGCAGAGTTTCGTCCCCGACGAGACCACCGATGACGGCCACGGCCACGGCACGCACACCTCCTCGACCGTCGGCGGCAGCGGGGCCGCCTCGGACGGCGTGGAGAAGGGCGTGGCACCCGGCGCCGACCTGCTGATCGGCAAGGTGCTCTCCAACGCGGGCTACGGCCAGGACTCCTGGATCATCGCCGGCATGGAGTGGGCCGTCGACCAGGGCGCCAAGGTGATCAGCATGAGCCTGGGCTCCTCGACGCCGTCCGACGGCACCGACCCGATGAGCCAGGCGGTGAACCGGCTCACCGACGAGAGCGGCGCCCTGTTCGTCATCGCGGCCGGCAACTCGGGCGACGAGACGACCATCGGCAGCCCCGGCGCCGCCGACGAGGCGCTGACCGTCGCCGCGGTGGACTCCGCCGACAAGCGGGCGTACTTCTCCTCCCAGGGCCCGCGCATGGGTGACTACGCTCTCAAGCCGGACATCTCGGCCCCCGGCGTCGCCGTGCTCGCGGCCAAGGCGGGGGGCAGCGCCGCGACCGGCTGGTACCAGTCCATGAGCGGCACCTCCATGGCGACGCCGCACGTCGCCGGAGCCGCGGCGATCCTCGCCCAGGAGCACCCGGACTGGAAGGCGCAGCAGCTCAAGGACGCGCTGATGAGCACGTCCAAGGAGCTGTCCGCCTACACCGCCTACCAGGTGGGATCGGGCCGCGCCGACCTCGACGCCGCCACCGCCGCGACGGTCACCGCGACCGGCTCGGCCTATTTCGGCATCGACGCCTGGCCGCACGACGGCGCGAGCTCGGTCGACCGCACCGTCACCTACACCAACACCGGCGACTCCCCCGCGGAGCTGAACCTCGCGCTGAACGCCTCCGTCGCCGGCGGCCCGTACGACACCGACCCGACCGCCGACAAGGGCAAGCCCGCCCCCGACGGGATCTTCACCCTCTCCGCCGACACCGTGACCGTGCCCGCCCACGGCACCGCGACGGTCACCGCCACCGCCGAGCCGGGCCTGGGCGCCGACGGCCGCCGCTACCTCGGCCAGATCACCGCCGCGGACGCCTCGTCCGGCGTGACGCTCACCCGTACCCAGGTGGGTCTGTACCGGGAGGACGCTCGCCACACCCTGCACGTCACCCTGAAGGACCGTTCCGGCAAGCCCACGGCGGGCTGGGTCGAGATCCAGCGCTTCGGGGCCAGCGAGGACCCGTACTCCCAGACCATCGACGACAGCGGCACGCTCGACCTGCGGCTGCGCGAGGGCACCTACAGCCTGGTGACCTACCTGGACGTGCCCGGCAGCCACGGCCCGGACTCGGTCGGCATGGCGCTGATGGGCGACCCCGAGGTGGTCCTCGACCAGGACCGTGACGTGGCCCTCGACGCGAGCCGCACCCGCGAGGTCACCGCGGAGGTCCCGCGCAGGACCGAGGACCGGGTGCTGTCCATGAACTGGTACCGCGCCGACGGCTCGGACCTCAACCAGTACGGGCTGGGCATCCTGGAGGTGCAGTACCTGCTGGCCGCCAAGTACGACAGCATGTTCGTGCTGCCCACCCGCAAGGTGACCACCGGCAGCTTCGAGTACGAGACCCGCTGGCGCAAGGCGGTCCCGTTCCTCACCCTCACCCACGACGGCCGTGAGCTCCGGCCGATGGGCCAGGGCGGCTCCTCGCTGTACGACGGTCACAGACGCCTGGACGTCGTCTACGCCGGCACCGGCACCGCCGCCGAGTACGCGAAGCTGAGCGTCAAGGGCAAGGTGGTGCTGGTGACCCGTTCGGACGTCATCTCCGCCGTCGACCGGGCACAGGCCGCGGCCGACGCCGGGGCCGGTCTGCTGATCGTCGTCAACGACCAGCCGGGCAAGCTGCTGGAGTACGTCGGCACCACGGGCAGCCACTACAGCGCCGTGCCGGTGTTCTCCCTCACCGCGCGCGACGGCGCGGCCCTGATCGCCGACGCCAAGCGCGGCCGGGGGCGACTGGAGGTCGAGGGCGTGCCCAACTCCCCGTACGTGTACGACCTCTCCGACGCCCACCCGGGACAGATCCCGTCCACCGGGCTGACCTACCGGCCCCGTTCGTCCGATCTGGCCACCGTGGACATGCGCTTCCACGGCACCACCACCACGCCCAGCGGCGAGTACCGGTCGGGCTTCCGTCCGTACCGCAAGTACGGCTCCGGGTACCTGCAGCGCTTGGACATCCCCGGCACGCGCACCGACTACGTGTCGACGCAGCCGGGCGCCCGGTGGGTGGAGAACCTGGCCACCGGGCCGGAAATGGCGCTCTCCTCGCAGAGCGTGCGGAACGCCTACCAGCCGGGATCGCGGCAGGTCCGTGACTTCTTCGGGGCGGTGACGCGGCCCGCCAACGGCGGCACCTACTGGTGGTCGCAGCGGCAGAAGGCCCAGATCGCGTTCAACGTCCAGCCCTGGGCCGACAGCAGTGCGGGACAGCACGCCGGCGTCATGCAGAGCGGTGACAAGAAGAGCCTGAAGGTCTACCAGGACGGCAGGCTCATCAAGACCAGCGCCTCGCAGGCCGCCACGATCTACCCCGCGCCGACGACCCCGTCGGTCTACACCCTCGACCTCACCGCCGAGCGTGACGCGGACACCTACCGGCTGTCCACCCGCACCCACACGGTCTGGCAGGTGAAGTCCGACCCGGTCACCGACCCGACGAAGATCGAACACATGGCCGTGCTGCAGATGGACTACGGCGTCGCCACCGACCTCGCGAACGACGCCCGCGGCGGCCGTCAGACGCTCACCCTGACGCCTCGCCACATCGACGACGCGGTGGGTACCGGGAAGATCCAGGGCGCCACGCTGTCGGTTTCGTACGACGACGGCACCACGTGGAAGCCTGTCAAGGTCACTGGCAAGTCCGGTACCTGGACGGCCTGTTACGACGCTCCGCACCACGGCTACGTCTCGCTGAAGGCCGAGGGCTGGGACGACGCGGGCAACCGGATCACCCAGGAGGTGATCCGCGCCTACGGTCTGAAGTAGCCCGCATACGGAGGCTGTCGCCCCGAGTCGTGTCGCCCACTCGCCGGCGACCGACGGGGCGACAGCCTCCGTTCGCGTTCCCCCGGACCTCCGCTCGTCAATGCGAGGGTGATCACCCGGTGTTCCGGAGTCCGCGCTGTCCGGGCAACCAGTTCGGGCGCTCGGTCGTCCTCTGTTTGAGGATCCCGGAGGGGAGGCGCTGATGGGGCTGGTGCGCACACTGCTGCCGTTGTCGCGGGCGGCGGCCCGCCTGAGCCCTCGCCCGGGGCGGCGGTTGCACGGCGCCGCGCTGATGCGCTGCGTCGTCCCCTACCGTGTGCTGTTACGGCCTCCGTCGCCGCAGCGGCGGCTGGCCTGGGCCGAGGAGGCGGTGGCCGTTCACCGGGCGCTCGTCGAGTCGGCGGCCCCCCGGCCGCGACACCGGGACGACCTGGCCCGCAGTCTGGTCCAGCACGGCTACGCGCTGCAGCTCGTCGGCCGCTGCGAAGAGTCCTGCACGGCGTTGGACGCGTCACTGGCTGTACCGGGCGCGCGGTGGTCGCAGGCGCAGCGGGCGTTCCTGCTGCTTCTTCGGGCGCAGGCGCAGTTCGAACTGGCCCGACCGGACGCCGCACTCGGTCCGGCGGAGGAGTGCGTGGCCGCCTACCGTCGGCTCCTTCCCGCACGCCGGGATCGTGCCCTCGGCAGTCTTCCGAGGGCGTTGCGCACGTACGCGCTGGTGCTGGCCGCCCTGGATCGTAGCGAGGAGTCCGTGGCCGCCTACGAGGAGTGCGCCGGGCTGCTGCGGAACGTGTCGATGGGGGAACTGGGTCGCGTGGCGCTGCTGCGGGTGCTCGTACTGGGCGAACTGACCAACCGATTGCGGGCATTGGGCCGGTACGAGGAAGCACTGTCCGTCGGGCCGGAGGCGAGGGAGGTCATGGACCCGATCTTCCTGTGGGCCCTGCCCGACACCGCACGGTCTTCGCGGGTACGGCTTCTCACGGACCTGGCCCGTTGCCTGGAGGCCACCGGAGACCTGTCGGCGGCGCGGACGACCGCGGAGGAAGCCGTCGCCGAGGCCCGGAACCTGGCAGGCCGGGACCGAGGGGCGGGGGAGCCGTCACTCGTCACGGCGCTCGACTGTCTTGCCGACGAGCTCGGTGAACTGGGCTGTTCGACAGCCGAGTTGGACGCGCGCCGGGAAGCGGTCGACCTCTGCGCCGCCCTCGCCACTCAGCGGCCCGACGTCTACGACCCGCTCCTCGCCGCTTGTCTTGAGCGGCTGGCCGACTGCCAGGACGCGGCGGGTGACCGTTCCGCGGCGCTGCGGGCGATTGAGCGTGGCGTGGCGGCGTACCGGCGCGCCGCGGACGTCGACCCCGCCGCCCATGAGCCGAAGCTCGCCCGGATGCTGGCGAACCTGAGCCGTCTCCGGGGGGACGACGGAGACCTCGACGGCGCCATCGGGGACGCCCGGGAGGCGGTCGCCCTCACCCGCCGCCTGGCCGAGTCCGACCGGCTCACCCACCACGCCCTGACAGCCCGCCGTCTCCGGTTGCTCGGCCGTGCCCTCCGCCGCAACGGCGACCACGGGGCGGCTGTCGCCTGCTACGAGGAGTCGGAGAGCATCCTGGCGGACGCCTCGGCGGATCCCGGGACCGGCCGGCACGCCGCCGACCTCGGTGGCACCCATACCGGCCTCGCCCGCACACTCGGGGCGGCGGCCGACGCCCACCTGGCCGACGGCCGTACCGACGACGCGGTCTTCGCGCTGCGGTCCCTGCTGGCTCTCACCCGACGCACCGACAGGTCGGACGTCCACGTCCGCTGCATGGCCGCCTTCGCCCAGGCCCTGGCGGAGCACCGGGACACGGTCGTACCGGCCTGGAGACGAGAGACCGGTGAGGACTTCCCGACGTTCGTGTACCGCTGGTCCGGCACGGGGAGCGAGCACCGCCGGCCGGAAGGCAACTGAACTCCGGCTGCCGATCGGGCGGATCCACGACAGACCGGGCGGATGGCACTCCAGAAGCGGAACGCTCCTTCTTAAGTACGGGTTAAACGCGTCTTAAGGAACCGTGGGCACCACATGCTTCCGCAAGTAACCGCAGGTCAGGGCGATTTGATGGTTCCGGCGGTCAGTTGGCCTCTCAACAACTCGTGCGTAGCATCGGGGCCCACCGGTGCCGTCCACCGCCGGCGGGAGAGCGCTCTCATCGATGTGCTCTCATCGCTCCCGCAGCGGGCGGGCCGGGGCACGAGTTCACCCCCCCCACAGACAAGGTGTGTTCAGCCATGGCTGCTCATCGCGCACGTCGATGGTCCCTCGGAGGGCTGGCGTTGCTGCTCGCCACGGGCGTCACCGGTGGCGTCCTCCTCGCCACCACGGGTCCCGCCGCGAACCGGGCCCACGCCGCCTCCGCCGTGCAGACCTGGTCCGACGAATTCGACGGGGCCTCCGGAAGCGCGCCGAACTCGGCCAAGTGGA
Organism: Streptomyces sp. NPDC005784; assembly: GCF_042871525.1. NCBI lineage: Bacteria > Bacillati > Actinomycetota > Actinomycetes > Kitasatosporales > Streptomycetaceae > Streptomyces > Streptomyces sp. NPDC005784. Next base: position 109,988 of record NZ_JBIAIQ010000007.1, on the reverse strand, counting down.
CCGTGGAGACCGGTGGTTCGGGCAACGGCAATCACGAGCTGCAGTACTACACGAACAGTTCCGACAACGCCGCCCTCGACGGGAACGGCCACCTGGTCATCACCGCGCGCAAGAACAGCGACAGCGGACTCCAGTGCTGGAACGGCGCCTGCCAGTACACGTCGGCCCGGCTCAACACCGCACGGTCCTTCACCCAGGCGTACGGCCGGTTCGAGGCCCGCATCAAGGTGCCGCGCGGGCAGGGCGTCTGGCCCGCCTTCTGGATGCTGGGTGACAACCTGGGCAGCGCGGGCTGGCCGAACAGCGGAGAGATCGACGTCATGGAGAACGTCGGCAAGGAACCCGGCACGGTGCACGGGACCATCCACGGCCCGGGATACTCCGGTGCCGGCGGCATCGGCGCCGCGTACACCCTGCCGGGCGGCAGGGCCTTCGCGGACGACTTCCACGTCTTCGCCGTCGACTGGAGCCCCACCGCCATCACCTGGTCCGTGGACGGGCAGACCTACGAGACCCGCACACCGTCCGACCTGAACGGCAACAAGTGGGTCTACGACCACCCGTTCTTCGCCATCCTGAACCTCGCGGTCGGCGGTGACTGGCCCGGCAGCCCGGATTCCGGCACGTCCTTCCCGCAGACCATGACCGTCGACTACGTGCGGGTCTCCGCCGCGGACACGTCCCAGCCGACCGCCAAGACCGGCGCCATCAAGGGCATCGGTGGCATGTGCGTCGACGTGGCGGGCGCGTCCAGTGCCGATGGGACGCCGATCCAGCTCCACGGCTGCAACGGGGCCGACGCCCAGAAGTGGACCGTGGGCAGCGACGGCACCGTACGGGCCCTGGGCAAGTGCCTCGACGTGAGCGCCGCCTCCACCGAGAACGGGGCCCCGGTCCAGCTCTACGGCTGCAACGGCACCAAGGCGCAGCAGTGGACCCTCACCGCCGCCGGTGATCTGACGAACACCGGCGCGGACAAGTGCCTCGACGCCAAGGACGGCTCGTCGGCCGACGGCACCCGTCTGCAGATCTGGACCTGCGGCGGAACGGCCAACCAGAAGTGGACCCTCGGCTGACCGGCTGACCGGCTGACCGGCTGACCGGCTGACCGGCTGACCGGCTGACCGGCTGACCGGCCGTCCTCCAGCCCAACGTGGCTGACCGGCCGCCCCCATCGCCTCGGTCGGCCCTCCCGACACCCTTCGTCCGTCCTCCCCCCACCGCCTCCCCAAGCACAAGCACCAAGGAGTACACGTCATATGACGCCTCGTCATCAGCGCAACCTGACCCGTCGCAAGGTGCTGTTCGCCCTCGGCGGCGCGGCCGTGGCCGCACCCGCCGTCGAGGCGATCGCGCCGTACGCCATGGCCGGAACGACGGACGCCTCCACGAAGGCGGCCGCGGGCTCGCTCCAGCTGACGATCGTCAACAACAGCGGTTCGTTCGGTAACGCGTCGGTGTACATGTACGTCGTCGGCAACCAGGACGGCCAGCAGGTCCGCGTCACCCAGGACGGCACCCTGGCGCCGATCTCCCTCTCGGACAACGGCGCGGACGGATTCACCGACTACGCGCTCACGCTGGCCGGGAGCGGAGAGACGCGGCTCAGCCTCCCGTACATGTCCGGCCGCATCTATGTGTCACTGGGCGCGAAGCTGAAGTTCAAGGCGGTCAAGGACGGGAACGGCAACGCGGCCCTCCAGTACCCGGCCGGCTGGGTGACCTCGGACCCCAGCTTCGGGGTGCTGCACGACTGCGCCGAGTTCACGTACAACTCGGCGGGCATGTTCTGCAACACGACCATGGTCGACATGTTCAGCGTGCCCGTGAGTATCCGGCTGAACGGGGACAAGGAGCAGACGACCGGCACCGTTCGCGACGGCGGGCGGGCGGCGGCCTTCGCCGCGGTGAAGCAGAACGCGGACTTCGCGCCCCTGGTGGTGGACGACGTCCGCATCATCGCCCCTGGCCACGGCCTCGACTCCGGCCTGTTCGCCAAGGACTACTTCGCCCCGTACATCGACGAGGTGTGGAGCACGTACACCGGCAAGGACCTGACCGTCACCACCAACGCGGGCACGTTCACCGGCCGGGTGCGTGCGGACAGGTTCACCTTCGACGGACCCGCCTCCGTCTCGTTCGCCAAGCCCTCCACCCGTGACGTCCTCTTCTGCGACGGCAACCTCGCCGCGCCCAACGACGGCACGACCGGGCCGGTGGCCGCGGTTCTCGGCGCGGGCTTCAACCGCTCCACCCTGCTCAGCAATCCGGCCCAACCGACCACCTCCGCGGCCGACTTCTACCGGACCGACCTCACCAACCACTACTCCAAGGCCGTTCACGCGGCCACCGAGGACGGCAGGGCCTATGGCTTCGCCTTCGACGACGTCGCCGACTTCGCGTCCTACATCCAGGACACCGCCCCCACGGCGATCCGCCTGACCTTGACGCCTTTCTAGGGTCCAGGTGCCCTGCCCCCCGCGGGCAGGGCACGGAACCGGTCGGCGGGCGCGGGGGAGAGAGTCAGGGCCTGCCTCTGGCGAGCAAGTGCGGCGCGTGCGTCGCCACCGCCGACATGACCTGCCCCTTCGACGGGTTCACCATCGAGGTGCCAGCGACCGTCACGGTCGGGACGGTCTCGTTCCCGTCCGCGACCGAGCGGACGAAGGCCGCTGCCTCGGGGTCCGCCCAGATGTTCTTCTCGGTGTACCGCAACCGGCTGAAGCGCAGCCGCAGGCGCAGTTTCATGCAGTAGGGGCACATCGGCCGCCAGTAGACGACCACGCCCTCGTCGTTCCCGGTCACGGATCTCCCCCTTGATCGTCACGGTGCTTCGGGCAGCGTAGACGAGCAAGAGGGCGGTGCCCAGAGTGTCCCGATCCGGGCGGGGTCCCGGCCGGTGGAAGGAGAATCCCGCTGGGGGGGCGGCACATCCGTTCGTTCCGGCGGCGGATGGTCGACGCGCCCGTGCTCCGGTCGCGCGCCACTGAAGAGCGAATATGGTGGAACTCTGACAATTCGGAATGTATGGGCGGTCAACGGTCTACGGAAGTGTCATGGATGCATCGCTGGGCGGACATGGCCGACCGGGGTCGGAGCTGGACCAGGCCGTTCTCGGCGCACTCTTCTCCGAGTCGACCGTGGGCCTGCATGTCCTCGACACACAGCTTCACCTGGTGCGCTTCAACACGGCGGCCCGCTACGTCCGGGCGTTCGCTCTGGATCAGGCCCTGGGCCGCCACCCGAGGGAGTGGGCCGGCGACTTCTACACGGGAAACTATGAGGCGACCGTGCTGGAGGTGCTGGACACAGGAGTGCCGGCTCTGGACGTGGAGGTGCGCGGCCATCTGAGGCCCGACCAGCCCGAGATCGTCCTGTCGGTCTCGTGCTTCCGGCTGGAGGACGCGACCGGCGGCGTTCTGGGGCTGGCCACGGCGGTCGTGGACATCACCGAGCGGAAACGGGTGGCGGCGCGGCTGGCCCTGCTGGAGCGGGCGAGCGGGCGCATCGGTACGACGCTGGACATCTTCCGTACGGCTCAGGAATTCGCCGATGAGGTGGTGCCCGCGCTGGCGGACACGGTGGTGGTCGAGGTACTGGACTCGGTCCTGCGCGGCGAGGTCTCAGCACCGGGCACCGTCATGGAGTACGGGGCTCTGCGGTGTACGGGCCGTCGTTCCGTCGCTCCGGAGGCCGAACGGTACCTTCCCTCCATCGGCGAGGCGATCGGCCTGTCCTCGGCGACCCCCTTCGCCCAGTGTCTGTCCGACCTCCAGCCACGCATGATCGAGCACTTGAGTCCGGACGCGGACTGGCTGGGGCGGGAACCGGTGCGGGGGCGCCGCATGATCGAGGCGGGGGCGCAGTCGGTGCTCGTGCTGCCCCTGGCGGCCCGCGGCTCCGTGCTCGGGGTGGCGCACTGCTACCGGGCAGGCACCGCGCACGCCTTCGACGACGGCGAGCTCGCCCTTGCCGCCGAACTCGCCGATCGCGTGGCTCTGTGTCTGGACAACGCCCGGCTGTACACGAGGGAGCGATCGGCAGCCCGCGTCCTCCAGCTCAGTCTGCGACCGGCCCGGGTCCTCGGCCACGCCGCGGTGGACACGGCCTACAGCTACTGCCCGCTCGGCGCCGGCGGGGACTGGTTCGACGTCATCCCCCTCTCCGGGGCGCGGGTGGCCCTGGTGACGGGCGACACGGCGGGCAGGGGCCTGAGGGCCGCCGCCACCATGGGCGAGGTGAGGGCCGCGATCAGCGCGCTGGCCGTCCTCGACCTGGCACCCGACGAGGTCCTGGAGCGGCTGCACGCCCTGGTGACCCGTCTCCGCGGAGAACGGCCGCGGCAGCCGGACACCGAGGCTGAGGATCAGCCCGAGCACACCACGTGTCTCTACCTTGTCTACAGTCCCATCACCCGGCGTTGCGCGGTCGCGAGTGCCGGGCATCCGCCTCCGGTGCTGGCCCTGCCCGACGGGACCGTCGAATACGCCGTGGTGCCGGCCGGGCCGCCGCTGGGCCGTGGTCTGGTGAAGTACGGCACGGCCGAGTTCGAGCTCCCCGAGGGCAGCATTCTTCTGATGTCCAACACCGCCATGTTGCGGGCTGTCTCGGACGACCCGCAGGAACAGCTGGTCCGGATCGGCGGTGCGTTGCTGCCGGCCGACCGGCCCCTGCAGAAGATCTGTGACGAGGTGCTCTACCGGCTGACGCCGGAGCAGGTGGAGAACGACGCCGTGCTGCTGCTGGCCCGTACCCGCGCCCTGGGAGCGGATCAGGTCGCATCGTGGACGCTGCCCAACCACCCCGCCTCCGTTGCCGAGGCACGCGCCCGCACCGAGCGCGCTCTGGCGGCCTGGGGCCTGCAACAGCACGCCTTCACCGCCACTCTGGTGGTCAGCGAACTCGTCACGAACGCGGTGCGTTACTCGGACGGTCCCATCGGACTACGCCTCATCCTCGACGGCTCCGCCATCGTCTGCGAGGTGACCGACGACAGCAGTACCGCGCCGCATCTGAGGCACGCGGAAGAGGTCGACGAGGGCGGCCGGGGCCTCTACCTCACCTGGCAGGTCAGCCACCGCTGGGGAACCCGCCCCGAGGCCCGCGGAAAGACGATCTGGGCGGAAATCGCCCTGTCCGAGAACGGATGAGAGCGCGAGGCCCTTCGGCCGGCGAGTGAGTGCCTCGGGGACGCGGAGCAGGGCGCCCTCGTGAGGGAGGGAGCCGGTCCCGGTCGGGACCGGCTGTGACGGCCGACCGGGTGACCTGACGCGCGTCGTCCGCCCGGCCGCCGCCGTCCGGCCGTGTCGTCCGTCCCTGCCCGGACGGCCGTCCGTTACGCTCGCACCGCCATACCGGGCCCGAATGTACGGAGGACAGGACGGCGGGGATCAATCGCGAGCGCCTCGTCAGGACGCTGACGTTCTGGCTGCGTCCCGCCTTTGCCTTGCGGGTCATCAACCGGTTCCAGAAGATCGTGGGCTTCGACCGCTCGATGGCTCTGGCATCCAGCGCGCTCACCGCGATCATCCCGCTCACGATTCTCTGCGGTGCCGTGCTGAGCAGCTTCTCGGACTATGACGCCGCCGAGCGGATCATCCAGCGCTACGGCCTCACCGGACAGGGCGCCCAGGCGGTCAGGTCACTCCTCGCCCCCGCCGAGGGCACCAGCGCGAGCGTGGGTGTCTTCGGAAGCGTGTTCCTGGTCATCTCCGTGCTGAGCTTCGCACGCGCCACGCAGCGACTGTTCGAACAGACATGGGAACTGACCCCGCTCAGCGTCCGCAACACGAAGAACGGCCTGTGGTGGATCCTCGGGCTCGGCGGCTATGCGGCGGTCACCGGGTGGCTCCACGCGGTCCTCGGGGGGAGCAAGTTCGGGCTGGTGGCTTCGGTGTGCGAGGTTCCGGTGACTGCCGCCTTCCTCGTCTGGAGCGGCTGGGACCTGTCCGCGAAGCGGATCCCCTGGCGCGACCTGCTGCCCTTCGGTATCACGGCGGCCGTCCTGACCGCGCTCTACTCGGTGGGCGCGGCCGTCTACCTCCCGCGGCTCTTCAACTCCTACGCATCACGCTACGGAGCGGTCGGTGCCGTCTTCGCGATGATCTCGGCGCTCTTCGCCGCGATGTTCGTCATCGTCGCGTCGGCGGCCCTCGGACGCGAGATGCGCGACGAACTCACCCGGATCCGCGGCGGCGACCGCCCCTCCGACGACGAGGTCCGCCGCCAGTGGGACAGCGTGGTCGAACAGACCCGGTCGCGCTGGCGCACCACACGCGAACAGGTCTCCTCCCACCGACGCTCCAAGGACGCGAAGAAGCCGTAGGGCTACTTCGCGCGGGCGACGAGGAGGGCGACGTCGTCGTGGTCGTCGGAGTTGCGCAGGCCGTACAGCAGAAGATCGCAGATCTCCTCCAGTGCCCGGCCCGGTTCGTCGAGGAAGCTGAGGAGAACGTTCAGGCGGTCGTCGATGGGATGCAGCCGGGTCTCGACGAGGCCGTCCGTGTAGAGGACGAGCAGGTCGCCCGGGTTGAGCTCGATCGTGATGGTCTCGAAGGGGATGCCGCCGACGCCCAGGGGCGCGCCCGACGGCAGGTCCAGCAGTTCGGGGGCGGCGCCGGGACGGGCCAGCGCGGGCGGCATGTGCCCGGCGTTCGCGATGCGGCACTGCCCGGTGCGGGGGTCGTACACGGCGTAGAGACACGTGACGATGTAATGCTCCAGGTCGCACGTGATCTTGTCGAGGTGGTGGAGCACATCTCCGGGGTCGAGGTCGAGGTCGGCGTAGGCGCAGGTGGCCGTACGCAGCCGGCCCATGGTGGCGGCCGCGTCGATGCCGTTGCCCATGACGTCGCCGACGACCAGGGCGGTCCGGTCGTCGGCCAGCGGAATCACGTCGTACCAGTCGCCGCCGACCTCGCTGGTGGCCTGGGCGGGCTGATAGCGGGACGCGACCTCCAGACCGGTGAGATGGGGCGGATGCTCCGGCAGCAGACTGCGCTGGAGAGTGACGGCGGTGTTGCGCACGCTCTGGAACCACCGGGCGTTGTCGATCGCCACGGCGGCCCGGGTGGCCAGCTCGCTGGCCAGGACGACATCGTCGTCGTCGAACGGGAGCGGGTTGCGGGTGCGCTTGAGGTCGAGGGCCCCGAGCACCTCACCGTGCGCGATCAGTGGAACGGCGAGATACGAGTGGACACCGGCTTGTGCCAGGAGGGCCGTGCCCTCGGCGTCGCGGGCGATGCGCGGCAGATCGTGCTCGCCGACGTGCCGCACCAGGACGGGCCTGCCGGTGTGGACGCACAGGGTCACGAGTCGGTCGCCGTCGTAAGCGGCCACGTCACCGGGCGGGTCGGCGGCGCGCAGCGCCACGGTGGGGTAGGACGCCTTCAGCGCGAGAGCGCGGAAGAACTCCGGGCCGCTGTCCGGCCTGCGCTTGCGGCGGCAGGCCAGAACGGAGTCGAGGACGTCCACCGCGACCACGTCGGCCAGTTCGGGGGCGGCGATCTCGGCCAGTTCGCGGGCGGTCTGTTCCACCTCCAGGGTGGTGCCGACACGGGTGGAGGCGCTGGCGATGAGCGCGAGGCGACGCCGCGCCCGGTCCGCCTCGGCGGCGGCGCGATGGCGTTCGGTGACGTCGACGACCGAGGCGGCCGCGCCCAGAACCCGTCCGCCCGCGTCCTCCAGCCGGTAGAAGGACAGCGACCAGGCATGTTCGTGGTCGGGATCGGTCGGCGGGCGGCCCACGTGGTACTGGTCGAGCAGCGGTGTGCCCGTGGTGAGCACCTGACGCAGTGCGGACTCGACGGTGTCCACGTCGGGAAAGGGCAGCGTCTCCCGCAGGTGACGGCCGACGTGGTCCTCGGCCGGGATGCCGTCGATCCGCTCCAGCGCCGGGTTGACCATGAGATAGCGCAGATCGGGGTCCATCAGTGCCAGACCGATCGGAGACTGATTGATCAGCTGTTCGCACAGGGCGAGATCGGTCTCCACCCGCTGGAGCATGGTGTGGTCGGCCGCGATACCGAGGGCGTAGACCTCCCCGCGATCGTCCAGGAGCCGCATGTTGCGGAACTCCATCAGCCGGGTGCTGCCGTCCTTGTGCCGGATGGGGAAGGCACCGGCCCAACTGCGCCCCGTCTCGAGCACGTCGGCGAACAGCTCGGTGACGGACTGCATGTGCTCTGGATGGATGATCAGACGCGCCGCGTACTTGCCGAGAGCCTCTTCCGCCGAGTAGCCGATGAGGTCCTCGGCCTGAGGGGTCCAGAAGACGATGCGTCCCTCGGCGTCGAGGACCATCGCGGCCACGCTGAGCACATCCAGCAGGCCGCTCGGCCGGGAAGTGTCGGGCTCGTAGCCTGCACTGTCGGACTGCGAGGAATCGGCTGTCATCCCTGGCCCTCCTCCACCGGCCGCGGCGCGGTGTGCCGGGCTCCGTCGCCGTCGCCGCGCACCCGTGTGCCGACCCCGGCCCTTCCATGCTGCGCCCTGCCCTCGGCCTTGCCCACTCCAGAGCGGCGCGTTGGCATGTTCAGGGCCAGAGAGCGGGTGCGGTGCGGCGCTGCCCGGGTCCGGTGATCATCCGCCGGGCCGTGCACATCGGGCGGACAAGCAGGAACATGGTCGTGGGTAAAGGATGAGAGCTTCATGGTTTCTGCGCAGGAAGGTTCCGATGCGCCCGCGTCCGACGGACCGGGCGATCCCTTCGACGCGTCCACCGACGCGGCGGCGGTGGTGTCCGGCGACGGAGTGGTGCTGGGCTGGACCCGGGGTGCCGAATCGCTCCTCGGCTACCCGGCGGCCGAGACGGTCGGCACCTCGGCCGGGCATCTGCTCGCGCTGCCCAGGGACCCGTTGCGGGTGAAGGGTGTTGCGGACCGGTGCCGCGCCGGAATGGGCTGGAGCGGCCTCATCCCCGTACGGCACCGCGACGGCCGCCGCATCGACGTGGACCTGCGGGTGTCCGCGTCCTTCCGCATGGGCGAGAGCGAGTGCTTCCTGATCTCGGCACGGGACCGGAGACGGCAGTGGACGGTGGGCCCGGCCTTCCTCGACGGATTCCTGACCCGCTCGCCGGTCGGCATGGCGGTGCTCGACCTGCAACTGCGCTACGTCTGGATGAACGACACCCTGGAACACCTCGGCGGCGTGCCCCGTGAGCAGCGGCTCGGGCGTCGCCTGACCGAACTGTTGCCCGGGCTGCAGGCGGAGACCATCGAGGGACTGATGCACAAGGTCCTGGCGACCGGTGAGCCGGTGATCGACTACGAGTACCTGGGATGGAGCTGGGCCGACCCGCATCGCCGGCACGCCTATTCCACCTCGTTCTTCCCGTTGCTGGGCGTCGACAACTCGTACACCGGTGTGTGTTACATGGTCCTGGACGTCACCGAGCGGTGGAACGCCCGGCAGCTCCTGTCGCTGGTCAACGAAGCCGGGACCACCATCGGCAGAACGCTCGACGTCATGCGGACGGCACAGGAGCTCGCGGACTTCGCCGTTCCGCGCTTCGCGGACTTCGTCGTCGTCGACCTCCTGGAATCCGTCCTCAGCGCCGAGGGACACGGAGCCTGGCTGTCGGACGCGGGACCGGCACCCGCAAAGCCGATGATGCGGCGCGCCGGCATGAGCTCGGTGCGGGAGGGCTGCCCGGAGGCCGTGGCCCGGATCGGGGACCGGGCGGACTTCCTCCCGCCGCCCCACGACGTGCACCTGCTCACCAACGGCGAGCCGGTCCTGATCCAGGTACTCGACCCGAACGACGACCTGTGGATCGCCGAAGAGCCCGCGAGAGCGGAAAGCATCCGCCAGTACGGGCTGCACTCCCTCATCTCCGTACCGATGCGGGCACGCAACACCTCCCTCGGCCTCACCACGTTCGTACGATCCATCAATCCGGTCTCGTTCCAGCCCGACGACGTCCTGCTGGCACGCGAGGTGGTGGCACGCGCGGCGCTGTGCGTCGACAACGCCCGCCGCTACACCCGAGAACACACCGCGGCGGTCACCCTTCAGCGCAGTCTGCTGCCCCACGCCCTGACCGGCGGGACAGCGCTGGAGATCGCCTCCTCCTATCTGCCGGCGGACCCGAGCGGCGGGGTCGGCGGCGACTGGTTCGACGTCATCCCGCTGTCCGGTGCCCGCGTCGGCCTGGTCGTCGGCGACGTGGTCGGCCACGGGATCACCGCCGCGGCCACCATGGGCCGGCTGCGCACCGCGGTGCAGACCCTCGCCGACATGGAGTTGCCTCCCGACGAACTGCTGGCGCACCTCGACGACCTCGTGCTCCGGCTGAGCGAGGAGCGGACCCACGAGCGGGAGGCCGACCGGACCCCGACGGAGCAGGAGGCCGACCGGAGCACGACCGCGTCCTTTCTCGGAGCGACCTGTCTGTACGCCGTCTACGATCCCGTCACCAGGCGCTGCACGATGGCCCGGGCCGGACATCCGCCCCCCGTCGTCGTCGCCCCCGACGGGCAGGTCACCTTTCCGGAGCTGCCCGCCGGCCCTCCGCTCGGGCTCGGCGGGATGGCGTTCGAGAGCCATGAACTCGAACTCGCCGAGAACAGCCTGATCGGTCTCTACACCGACGGCCTCGTCGAGGGCGGGCACTACGACATGGAACTCGGCATGGCACGCCTCGGGGAACTGCTCGCCCGGTCGGACCCCGACCTCGAAACACTGTGCTCGGACGTCGTACGGCAGCTCGTGCCCGTGCCCCAGCCCGATGACATCGCCCTGCTCCTGGCGCGCACCCACACCCTGGGAGAGGACCGTGTCGTCTCGTGGGAGGTGCCGGTGGACCCGGCCGCCGTCTCCGACATGCGGGCCCGTGCCACCCGCCTCGTCGAATCCTGGGGCCTCGGCGAACTCACCATGACGACGGAACTCATCGTGAGCGAACTGGTCACCAACGCGATCCGCTACGCCGAACCGCCCATTCGGCTGCGGTTGCTCTGCGACACCCGGCTGACCTGCGAGGTCTCCGACGCCAGCAGCACCGCCCCACGGCTCAGACACGCCCGGAGCATGGACGAAGGCGGCCGCGGTCTCTTTCTGGTGGCCCAACTCACCCATCGCTGGGGCGCCCGCCACTCGGCGGAGGGAAAGGTCATCTGGGCCGAACAGGAGATTCCGTGAGTACGCCGGACCTCCGCGGCCGGCTCAGGGCGGGGCGCGCCTCTCTCAGCCGAGGCCGGCCTCGGGCCGGTCCGCCCGGCCGGAACTGCCGTCCTGGTCGCCGGGATCGACGCCGTACGCGCCGGGATCGACGCCGTGGCTTGCGCACCAGGAACGGTACGCGGCGACCGCCGTGGGCAGCGTGGGGAAGATCCGGTCCTCGCCGACGGACGCGCTCAGCCCGTAGGCGTCCAGGTCGTCACGCAGATCCTGCTTGACCCGGGCCATCGCGAACTCGATATCGCGCCGCCCGAGTTCCTGCCGCAGCTCGTCCAGCGAGTCCAGCGCGGTGATGTCCACCTCCACGTTGGCCTCCGCGTTGAGGACGAACCACCGGACCGGGATCTCCTGTTCGTCCACCGCGCCAAGGGCACTGCGCCGGAAGTCCTCCGCGTTGGCGAAGAACAGCGGGGAGTCGTAGCGGTAGACCAGCAGACCGGGGATCACCCGGGCCTCGGGGAAGTCGTCGACGTCGTGCATGCCCGCCATGCCCGGCACCAGTCCCTGCACCGCGTCGTGCGGGCGCGCCACCCTGCTCAGCAGCTCGGCGACCGACAGGCCCACGGCCACGAGCACCCCGTACAGGATGTCGAGGGCGAGGACTCCGACGAGGCAGCCGAGGGCCAAGAGGAGTTCCCGGGCCCGGAAGGACGCCAGCCGGCGGAAGCCGGCCAGGTCGATCATCCGGATCGCCGCGTAGACGACCAGCGCGCCGAGGACCGCCTTCGGGGTGTTGGTGAGCAGGGGGCTCAGGAAGAGAAGCACCGCCAGAACGGAAACCCCCGCGGTGAGCCCGTACGCCTGGGTGTGCGCGCCCGTGGACTGCGCGAGTGCCGTACGGCTGGCGCTGCTGCTCACGGGGAACCCCTGAAGTGTTCCGGCGCCGAGGTTCGCGGCGCCCAGGGCCAGCAGCTCCTGGTTCGCGTCGAGCGCCTTGCCGCCGTCGTCGGTCGTGAAGGCACGCGCGGTCAGGATGAAGTCGGTGTACCCCACGAGCAGGACACCGACGGCGGGCAGCAGCAGTTCGGGCAGGTTGCCGAGATCGGGCAGTTCCGGGCGGGGCAGCCCGGCCGGAATCTCCCCGATCACCGCGAGGCCGTGGTCCTGGAGGTCGAACACCGCGACCACGGCCGTGCCGAGGACGACGGCCAGCAGTGGCCCCGGGATCTTCCAGCCGAAGCGCGTGGCCAGATACAGGAAGGCCAGCGTCACGGCGCTGAAGATCACCGTCATGGGATCGATCTCGTCCAGGTTCCCGAAGAAGGAGGCCAGCTTCGGGAAGAACCCCGAACCGTCCGTCGGGACGCCGGTGAGCTTGGTGAGCTGATCCACCATCATGATCAGCGCCACGCCCGCCAGATACCCGATCAGCACGGGCCGGGAGAGCAGATCGGCCACGAATCCCAGCCGCGCCGCCCACGCCACGAGACACATCAGACCCACCGCGAAGGCGAGCGCGGAGGCCAGGACCGCGTACCGCGCCGGATCGCCGCCGGCGAGCGGCCCCACGACCGTCGCGGTCATCAGCGCCGTCGTCGACTCCGGGCCCACCGACAGAAGCCGGGACGAGCCCAGGATGGCGTACAGCACGATGGCGGGCAGGATCGCCCACAGACCCACGACGGGCGGCAGCCCCGCGACACTGGCGTACGCCATGACCTGCGGCACCAGATAGGCCGCGACCGTGACCCCGGCCAGCAGGTCCCCGCGCAGCCAGCTCCGCCGGTAGCCCCTGAGCACCGCGAGACCGGGAACCCCCGGCACAGCACGACGCCACCCTCCGCCTGGGGTGCCGGGGTGCTTCGACACGGGTGTCCTTCGGGTCGGTCCGCACCGCATGGGGCGGGCGCGGACATGGGCCCTCGTACTCAATCGGTGCGCTGCGCCCTGCGGGCCAGGAGCTTACCCACCTCCCACAGGACCAGGAGCGCGACGGCGGACAGCAGGGCCCAGCCGAACTGCCGCAGATCGATCCGAGTGGTGCCGAGGATGCGACGGAACCCGTCCATCTGGGTGACCAGGACCGCGAGGACGAACTGGGCCAGTGCCGTCCAGTTCATCTGCTTGCTGTCGAACGTGCTCGTCGTCAGCACCGACTCCGTCTCGCTGCGGCACTCGAACGCGGCCACGATCAGACAGAGCGCGAACGCCGTGAACGCCATCGAACTGCCGATGTGGACGCTGTCGAAGCGGGATTCGCCCAGCTTGATCAGCCCCAGCAGGATGAGCGTGATCGCCAGCCCGCTCAGGCCGACCGTCACCATCACGGGCCGGGTCAGCACCGACTCGCCCCGGGGACGCGGCCTGCGCCGCATGAGCCCCGCGCTCTCCTTGTCGAAGCCGAGCGCGAAGCCGAAGGAGGCGTTGACCACGAAGTGGATCCACAACACCTGCGGCGGGGTGAACGGTTCACCGGCCGCGATGTTGAAGATGGTCGCCCCGAGGAACGTCAGGACGAAGGTGACCAGCAACAGGAGCACGAAGCGGATGTACTTGGTGAGGTTGTCGTAGAGATTGCGGCCCTGTTCCACGGCGTAGACGATCGTCGCGAAGTTGTCGTCGGACAGGATCATCCGCGCCGCGTTCTTCGCCACGTCCGTACCGCTGCCCATGGCGATACCGATGTCGGCGGACTTGATGGCGGGAGCGTCGTTGACGCCGTCGCCGGTCATCGCGACGACATCGCCCTTCTTCTTGAGCGTGGCCGCCAGCAGCACCTTGTGCTCCGGCGCGACCCGGCCCACCACGCCGATGTCGTCGATGCGGGCGAGCTGTTCGTGCTCCGGCAGCGCGGCGAAATCGGCGCCGAGGACGGCCTCGCCGGGGATCCCGAGCTGCCGGGCGATGGCGGCCCCGGTCGTCACGTCGTCCCCGGTGACCATGCGGACCCGGATGTGGGCGGCCTGGGCGTTGGCCACGGCGGCGCGGGACTCCTCGCGGGGCGGGTCGACCATCCCGACCAGACTGGTCATACGCAGGCCGGTGACATAGGCGAGCAGATCTCCGCCGGGATCGAAGTCGGCCGGGTCCAGATCCCGGGTGGCCGCCGCCATCACCCGGCGCCCCTCACCGCCCATGCGTTCGGCCTGCTCGTCGGCGCGCCGGCTGAGCTCCGCGTCCCACGGGACGGTCGCGCCGCCCGACAGCGCGGTCGCCGCGCGGGCCGTCACCGCCGGAGCCGCGCCCTTCACGAAACAGCGCACCACCGGCCGGCCCACGGCGTCGACGGCGGAGTTGAAGGTCGCCATCAACTTGTAACCCGGGTCGAAGGGCAGGGTGGCGAGACGCGGCAGCCGCTCGTGCGTGCCGTCGATGTCCAGCCCCGCCTTGTGGGCCAGCACCAGGAACGCGCCCTCCGTCGGATCGCCGACGACCTCGCCGTCCACCAGCTTGGCGTCGTTCGCGACGAGGTACGGAAGGATCGCGTCCTCGACGCCCGCGGAGGAGCCCGCGGCGTGCTGGATCCTCCCGTCGAGGCCGTAGCCCGTGCCGGTGACGGTGTACCGGTCCGTGGGGGTCAATATCTCCACGGCCGTCATCTGGTTCATGGTCAGGGTGCCGGTCTTGTCCGAGTTGATCGCCGACGTGAACGCCAGGGTCTCGACGGACGGCAGCTCCTTCACGATCGCGTTGCGCTTCGCCAGATTGAGACTGCCGACGGACAGGATCGCCTGGGTCACCGTGGGCAGGGCCTCGGGAATGGCGGCGATGGCCAGCGAGACCGCGCTGACGAACAGGGCGTCCCACGCCTGGTCGCGGCGGTACCCGAGCGCGAACATCACGATCATGGTCAGGCCCGCGGCGGCCGTGATCCACAGCGTCAGCGTGTCGAGCTCCTTGGTGAGCGGCGCCTCCTCCCTCTCGGTCGCCGACAGCATCTCCGAGATCTTTCCGAGCTCGGTGCCCTGACCCGTCCCGGTGACGACCACGACACCGCTGCCGTGGGTGACCGGGGTGTGCATGAACGCCATGTTCGACTGATCCCCCGGGCCCATGAGGACGGCCGGAAGTGTCGTGGCGTCCTTCGAGGCGGGAACGCTCTCGCCGGTGAGCGCCGACTCGTCGATCTGCAACGCGTGGGCTTCGACGATCCGCCCGTCCGCCGGAACCTGGTCGCCGGCGGTGATGTGCACGACATCGCCCACGACCAGCTGCTCCGCCGGGATCTCCGACTCGGTTCCGTCACGTCTGACCCGCGCCGTCGCCGTCAGCATGGACTTGAGCGCGTTCATCGCGCTCTCGGCCTTCCCCTCCTGCCGCAGTCCCACGACCGCGTTCAGCAGGGTCAGCAGGACGAGCAGGATCGCGGTGCTCCACTCGGCGATCGCCAGCGAGACGACCGCTGCCACCAGGAGGACGACCTGCATATAGCTGCGGTACTGATCGACGAACCGCCGCCACGCGGGCTTCGGCTTCTCCTCCGGCAGCACGTTCGGCCCGTTCTCGGCGAGCAGTTCGGCGACCCTGGCCGCGGTGAGTCCGGACGCGGGATCGACACCGAATGCCGACGCGACGTCCTGCGGAGCACGCGCGTACCAGAGCTCCGGAGCAGCACGCTCCGGAGCCCTTGGGCCGCTCGACTGCATCCCCATCTCAGCTCTCCGATCTGGATTCGCTCCGCCGTCCGTGTCCCTGAGGCCTTACTTCCGCTTGCCCTTCCCGGTCGGCGATGCCGCCCCGGACGCGTGCCGCCCCTTCGCCCTAGGGCCGCTCCCGTGCTGTCCGTCGCCCGCTTCGGGGACCGGATGACCGGCCGCGTACGGATCGGCCGGCGCACCCGCAGGAGCGTCGGCCTCCAGTTCCCGCCTCGCGGCCCGGAGGTCCTTGCGCGCCTCCTTGCCGACCACGGGGTAACTGGGGTCGATGTCCATGAGCGTGTGAGCCAGCACCGCCGCGGTGGAGATGCGCGCGAACCACTTCCGGTCCGCCGGGACGACGTACCAGGGCGCCCACGGCGTACTCGTGTGCGAGAGCATTTCGGAGAACGCGTGCTGGTACTCGTCCCACCGCCGGCGCTCCCGGACGTCGGCGCCGGAGAACTTCCAGTTCCGCTCCGGCAGGTCGAGCCGTTTCATGAAACGGGTGCGCTGCTCCTCCTTGGACAGGTTCAGGAAGATCTTCACGACCTTGAACCCGTTGTCGGTCAGGTAGCGCTCCCAGTCGTTGATGGCCCGGTAGCGGCGGTCCCAGAGGCCCGCCCCGCGCACATCCGCCGGCAGCCGCTGCCGGTCGAGGACCTCCGGGTGCACCCGGACGACGAGCACCTCCTCGTAGTGCGAACGGTTGAAGATCGCGATGTCGCCACGGGCGGGCAGCCTGGTGGCGTACCGCCACAGGTAGTCGTGGTCGAGCTCTTCGGCGGAGGGCTGTTTGAAGCTGCTGACCTTGACGCCCTGCGGGTTCACCCCGCTCATGACGTGCCGGATCGTGCCGTCCTTGCCTCCGGCGTCGAGCGCCTGAAGACAGAGCAGTACGCCGTACGTGTCCTGGGCCGCCAGCCGTTCCTGGTACTCGGCCAGCAGGGACACGCCCGTGCGCAGCAGTTCCACACCGCGCTTCTTCTTCAGACCGGCCTTGTACCGGGGGTCGAAGTCCTCGCCCAGGTCCACCCGCGAGCCCGGCTCGACCCGCAGTGGCTCGATGAGCTTCGCGATGCGTTCGGCCCTGGCATCCGTCATGACGACCCGCCTCTCTTCCTGTCACGGGGAGCACCGCGCGGTCATGAGCGTTCACCGACACCGCCCAGGTCGGAGGCGGGCGCGGGCCGGAGCCTGGCGGGAATCCACCGGCTGAACAGGGAAGGGCGTCCCGGGCTTTTGGCCTGCCGCTCCGCCGTCCCTGCCGGTGCCGGCCGCTCGGCGGTCGCGTCGCCGACGGCCGTCCGAGCGTGGGAGGTCTCTTCATCGTGCAGGGCGCCGAGCAGCGCCCGGACCCGGCGTTCGACCAGGATCGGGACGTACGTCCTGACCTTCGCCTGCCGGAACGAACCGCGGGCCGTCGCGACCACTTCGTCCACGACGGACGGGTCGACCGAGGGGTACGCGGTCTTCAGCCTCGCGGCCAGGCGCAGTAGGGCGACCGCCTCGTCCTGGCGGACAGCCCTGTGAGCCGCTGGGTCCGCCGTCGGCACCGTGCCCGCGGGCGGAGCGGGAGCGCGACTCGCTTCCCGCGGTGCGCCGCCCTCGTCGGCCGTGGATGCCGGCTCGTCCGTGTTCATCGCTCAACCACCCGCGCGCTCGCAAGATTCGAGCCTCAAGGGGCGGAGACCGTGGGGCCACCGGTCCCGATCCGACCGCCCCGAGACGGCTCGACGGCCGGGTACGAGGCCGTCCCACTCATTCTGAGTCCGCCCGGTCGAAACCGCCTCACGGACGGTGCGCGCTCACCGGTGCCCGAGCTGTCGCGGGCGCGGCCATTGCAAATGGGCCGCTTGTGGGACGGCGCAAGGGCCGTGCCCGCGTAGCGACCGATCCTGTGAGGGCGGGTGGCGGCTCGTCGCCGGAGTGCTCGCGGAGGTCTGATCGCTCGCGGAGGTCAGGTGGTGCGCAGGGTCCGCTGGGCGAGTCGGTACGCGGGAAGCATCTCTGTGTGCTCCCCGGTGTCCAGTCCGCCGAGGTGCACGACGACCGGGCCGTCATCGGTGGTGACGGCGAAGGCGGACTCCTTCTTCGACTCGTGGAAGGACTCACTGGTGTAGACGTACTCCACCTCGGCGCCGGACAGGCCACCCGCGTCGAACGTGCGGTAGACCGCCTTGCTCGCGCCGTGTTCGGCGGCCACGAAGGCCCTGAGTACGGTGCCGGCGTCGTCGGCGCCCGGTTTTCCGGTCCAGACCCGCAGGTAGCCGATGTTCCCGGCGGGCTTGGCATCGATCTCGCAGGCGAGGGTGACCGGTCCCTGCCGAAACAGCGGATCCGTGACGTCCCGGGAGCCGTCCGCTCCGATCGGGGCCTGCGCCGCCGCGTCGATGGACTGCGGCTTCCAGTTCTCGGCCGTGTCGAAACCGACCGGCAGTTCGCAGGCCGAGCCCGCGGGGCCGAGTGAGCCACCGCTCTTGGCCACGGTGCCGGTGGCACCGGAAGTCCGGTCCGTGGACGTCGCGCCTGTCCCCGACTTCGGTCTCTCGTCGGCGGTGGTCGAGCAGCCCGTCGCCACCACGCTCAACAAGGCCACGTACACCGCCCCGCGCCATCCGCCCCGTGTCCCTGCAACCATGATGTGCTCCCCCTTGGTCCTGTGGACACAATGTAAACGAGGGCACGGCTGCTGGGCGCGGGGCGGGTGGCAGGGTTCCGTCCGTCGACCGGGCAGGCAGTGCCCGACGTGACGGACTGATGACTGGTGACTGATGTCCCGTCACCATTGTTCGGCTCTAGCGCAGTTGGCTCGAATCTCACCGGGGTGCGGGCAGGGCACATGTCACTGCCTGGCGCTCCAGGTGGGTGGACGGAGGGTCAGCCGAAGGCCTTGACCGCCTGGTAGTAGGTCCAGGCGGTGCTGTCGCAGGAGACCTTCGTCGCGCCGCTGTAATTGCCACAGACTCGCTCGAGGTCCGCGTAAAGGGCGCTGTCGAGACGCGACTTGTTGGCATCGAAGGCGCCGGCGGCCTTGTAGTTGCGGTAGCCGAAGTCGTGGCGGGCGCATGAGGTCGCGAAGGGGAAGCCGAACGGGTTGTCCGGCGACGAGGAACAGTAGTCGGTGGACCAGTCGAACGCATACGCTGACCAGGCGGACTGGTTCGCGCGGGCGGCGACCCAGGTGTTGTAGCTCGACGCGCTGGTCTGGGTCCAACTGGACAGGACTTGGGGCTTGTCGGCAGGGGCGGCGCTAGCGGCTGTAGCGGTCGCCGTGATGGTTGCCAGAGCCATGGCCGAGGCGGCAAGGCCGGTGGCGAGTCTTCGGTGCATCCCACACCTCCATGAGGCTGCGACCCGCCCATCGGGCTGCAGGTTCATGACAGGAATGATCGGCATCGCGACCCTCCTTGCATAGTGCTTTGACCCCAACAATCAATTAACTCGGCGGAGTTGGGGCGACGCGTCTCATGTCTGCGACCACCATGGTCGACTATGGCTGGATGTGTTCCCTGGGGTCTGGGGCGCCACTCCCGAGAGCGACAACGGGGGGTTGACGCGACAACGAGGGGTTGTCAGTCTGGGAACATGGCGAACATGAAGGACCTCTCCGCGCATCAGCCAACTCTCGGTCGCATCAAGGAGGTACGAGCGCAGGCCATCCACCACGCACGCCTGGCCCGGCAGTTCGCTGTCGAGCGGCGTGAGTTGATGCAGGGCCTCATCGACCAGGGGGTGTCGCAGGCGGACATCGCGCGGGAACTCGGCGTCACGCGGCAGGCCATTCAGAAGATGCTGGCCTGCTAGGCCGTGGCGCGGCCGCGTCGCAACGACTCCCTCGACCCCTGGGGCGTCCAACCGACCGCCGACTGGGACCGGCGCATGTCGCATGTTCTCAAGCGCTTGTGTCCTTGTTCATGTGCGTTCATGTCTGCCCCCATGTCCATGTGTGTGTCGTCATGCCCTCATGTGCCTGGTCGGTCGGTTGGTGGCGTGCCGCCCCGGGTCGGCTCCATGGCCGACTGCTTGTGCGAAGTGATGCCGACTGCTGTACGAGGTGCCGACGCGCCTGACGGCGGGTCCGCTGCCCCAGGTACCCGTCTGGTTGGTGCACGGCACCGCCGACACGGTCGTGGACATCCGGTAGTCGCGCGCCGCACGAGGCTCTTGAGCGGCGGGACCGGCCGGTGACCCTGGTCGGGACGCCCGAGGTTGTCCTTCAGTTGCGTTTCCGGAACCAACCATGCCGTGCGGGTGACGAGGTGACCCGCACGGCATGGTTGCGGACGGAGCCGGGTAAGGCGTGTCCGTGTTGTGCCTCCCCGAGTACACCTGTGTCCTGCGCGACTGCTTCGCCGCCGACGGCTACCTGCCCCTGCCGACCCTGGTGCCACCCGAGGTGCTGCCGGTCCTCGACAGCGAGGTGCGACGGCTGGCAAGACTTGCCGCACGGCGAGACTTCGACATGGAATGCATGGATCGCTCGCCCCGCCACATGACCACACTCGGCGGCCACGTCATCGCCCGGGAATCCGAGCTGATCCCGCGGCTGTACCGCGACGAGCATCTGCTCGGCCTGCTCGGCCGGATCGCAGGCATTGAGGCCGTCCCGGTGAAGGAGCCGCTCGAACGGCACGTCATCAACAGCCTCCACCAGCAGGGGGACACCCACGGCGCTCACACCGACGACTACCCCCTGGCCCTGGTGCTGTTCATCGAGGCACCTGCCGACCCCGCCCACGGCGGACTACTGGAGTACGTCCCCCACACCGTCGAACTGGACACCCTGCAGACCGCCACGGCCCGCCGGGCCCACCACCGGCCCGGCGACGGCTACCTGCTGCGCAGCGACACCACCGCCCACCGCGTCACCCCGCTCCGCCACCCCGGCCTGCGCCGTACAGTCCTCAACTTCGCCTACACCACCTCGGACCGGCAACGGGCTGTGACCCCTTCCAGCTCCCAGCTGTACTGATTACGGCACACCAGCTCCAGGCGTGACCGGATCGGTCCGCAGCCGGACCCGATGAGGTCTGTTCCCACGGTGTGCGGGCCGGTCAGAGTAGAGGCATGACCCGAGCACTGATCGTCATCGATGTCCAGGAATCCTTCCGCGCCCGACCCCTGTGGGAGACCATCTCCAACCCGAAGATCACCGACCAGGTGGACCGGCTGGTCACGCTCGCCCGCAGCGCCGGCGACACGGTGGTGTGGGTGCTGCACTCGGAGCCCGGCAGCGGCGACGTGTTCGACCCCGCCCTCGGCCATGTCCGGCTCATGGAGGAGCTCCGGCGCCAGGACGGCGAACCGCTGATCCACAAGACCTCGCACAACGCCTTCACCACCACCAACCTTCAGCAGCTCCTCACCGAACGCGGTGTCCGCGAGCTCACCGTCTGCGGAATCCGCACCGAGCAGTGCGTGGAGACCACCACCCGCCTCGCGAGCGACCTCGGCTACCAGGTCACCTTCGTCTCCGACGCCACCGCGACCAACCCCATCCCGCACCGGGACGCGCCCGCGGACCAGAGCGTGGCCGAACTGCTCGCGGACCCCCGCACCCTCAGTGCCGAGGAGGTCATCAGGCGCACCGAGTACGCCCTGGCCGGGCGCTTCGCCACCATCGCCACGGTGGACGAGCTGGAGATCTCGGCCGCGTCTCGGGCATGATGACCGGATCGTGAGCCACATCGTCTTCTTCCTGGTGCCCGGAGTCCATCTGCTGGACCTGGCCGGCCCCGCGCAGGTCTTCTCCACGGCCTCCGACTTCGGGCACCCGTACACCCTCGACTACGTCGCCGAGCAGCCGCAGATCCCCACCGCGCAGGGGCTGCCACTGGTGACCCGGCTCGACTGGCCCGAGCTCGGTCCCGAGGATCTGATCGTCGTGCCCGGCTGGCAGGCGCTCACCCTCACCGACGGCCCTCTCATCGGTGAATCCAGCCTCCGGGTCCTCCGGGAACACCACGCCAGGGGCGGAACCGTCGCCAGTGTCTGCGCGGGAGCCGACGCGCTCGGCCGGGCCGGACTCCTCGACGGCCGTCGCTGCACCACGCACCACGACGTCCAGGACGATCTCGCCCGCCGCTACCCCCGGGCCGCCGTGGTCCGCGATGTCCTGTACACCGAGGACGACCGGGTGGTCACCTCGGCGGGCATCGCCAGCGGGATCGATCTCGCCCTGCACCTGATCGCCACCCGGCACGGCCCGGCCGTGGGCGCGCAGGTGGCGCGGGACATGGTGGTCTACGCACGACGCAACGGCCACGAACCCCAGGCCAGCGCGATGCTCCGGTACCGGTCCCACCTGGACGACACCGTGCACCGCGCGCAGGACCTGCTCGACACCCGCTTCGACCGGCCGGTGCCCCTGCCGGAGCTGGCCGCGGCCGTGGGCGTCAGCGAACGCACCCTCACCCGCCTCTTCACCCGCGCCACCGACGGCCTCACACCGCTGCGCTATCAGCAGGCCCTGCGTCTGGAACGCGCCGAGCACCTCATCAGCCACGGCGTCACCGTCGACGCCGCCGCCCGCGCGGTGGGCTTCGAGGACGCCCGCATGCTGCGCCGCCTGCGCGCCCGCGCGACCTGAACCGCGACGAGCGGACTCACCAACGGGACTCACGTGGGAGCCTCAGGTCTCCTGGCCCGCTCCCGTGAGCGTGGCCCGCTGGCGCGCGGCGCGTACGGCCGCCGTCAACGAGGCGATGTCGTAGGCGCCGTAGTGACGGCGGCCGTTGACGAAGAACGTCGGAGTGCCCGAAACACCGCTGAGGTCCGCCGACTCGACGTCCATGGCCACCCGGGCCGCGCTCGCGCCGTCCCGGAGGTCCTCGCGGAAGCGGCCACTGTCGAGGTCGAGGCGAGCGGCGTACCGGAACAGGTCCTTCGGCCCCAGGTCGCCCTGGTGTCCCATGAGGAGGTCGTGCATCTCCCAGTAGCGGTTCTGGCGGGCCGCGGCCTCGGCGGCCTGCGCGGCGAGCTGGGCGTTGGGGTGCACGTCGTTGAGCGGGAGATGGCGCCATACGTAGCGGACGTCGCCGAAGTCGGCGAGCAGTTCGCGCACCACGGACTCGGCCAGACCGCAGTAGGGACACTCGAAGTCGCCGTACTCGACGAGGGTCACGGGCGCGTCGAGCGGCCCCCGCACATGGTCGCGCTCCACATCGACGGGTTCGCTGAGGTCCACGATGCTCTGGCCGGTGCCGAGGAGCGCCCGCGCGCGGGAGCGCCCGGTGAGCGCACCGATCACCAGGGTGACGGCCCAGGTCAGGAGGAACGAGCACGCGACCGCGGCCAGAATGCCGACCTTCGCCTGCGCCAGACGGTCGCCGGTGAAGGCCAGCGACGCGATCAGCAGCGCCACGGTGAAGCCCACACCGGCCAGTGTGCCCCCGGCCGTGATGGCGCCCCAGCCCACGGGCGGGTGAAGACGTCCTCGGGCGGCGCGCGTGGTGAGCCAGGTGCCGCCGATGATGCCGACGGGCTTGCCCAGCAGGTAGCCGAAGAGGATGCCGAGGGTGACCGGTGAGGTGAAGGCGTCGGCGAGCTGACCGGCGCTCAGGGTGATTCCGGCGTTGGCGAGGGCGAACAGCGGCACGATCACGTAGCTGGTCCAGGGATGGAACATCTGCTGGAGCCGCTCGTTCGGGGAGAGCGTCGAGGCGAGACCGCGCCGCACCGTGCGCTCCAGCTCCGGGGTCGGCTGCTCGCGGAAACGCCGGAACAGCCGGCTGGCATGTTCCAGATCGCTGCGCTCCGCCGAGTACGCGTACGTCAGCATGCCCATCGCGAGACCTGTCACCACCGGGTCGATGCCCGACTTCAGGAGCGCCACCCAGATCGCCACGCCCAGCACGCCGTACAGGGACGGAATCCGTGCGCCGATGGTGCGCCGCAGCAGCAGGACGACCACGAACAGGCCGAGTGCCGTCAGCAACGCGGGCAGCGAGATGGCGTCGCTGTAGGCGACGACGATGATGGCCAGCGCCAGGAAGTCGTCCACCACGGCGACGGTGAGCATGAAGACGCGGAGATTGGTGGGCAGTCGTGAGCCGAAGATGGCCAGCATGCCCAGGGCGAAGGCGGTGTCGGTCGACATGGCGGCACCCCAGCCGTGCGCCGCGGAGCCATGGCCCGAGGTGATGGCCAGGTACACGACGACGGGGACGATCATGCCGCTGAGACCCGCCAGCAGCGGCAGGGTGACCCGGCGGCGTTCTCGCAGCTCGCCCAGGTCGAACTCGCGGCGCGCCTCCAGGCCGACGACGAAGAAGAACAGCGTCATCAGGCCGCTGTTCACCCATTCGCGCAGGTCCATCGACACTCCGCCCGACCCGATACGGATCGACAGCTCGGTGCCCCACACGCTCTCGTACGAGTCGGGACCGATGTTGGCCCAGGCCAGCGCCACCAAGGTGGCGGCGAGCAGCACGGCGGCGCTGCCGGTCTCCGTCCGCAGGAACGAGCGCAACGGGCTGCGGGCGCGGTTGCCGCACTGAGTCTGACCTGACAGGGGCGGCGTCTCGGATGGCATGGTCACCCTCCGATTCTCGCCCCGGACCCGATACTTCCCCAGACGACGGGTGCCCGGACCGACGGGGGTGCCAGGACCGAGCAGGATTCGGGGGTGCCAGGACCGATCAGCATTCGAGGGTGCCCGGACCGATCAGGATTGGAGAAGCGCCGACGACCGGGCCTCACCTGGCGTGGCGCATGGACACCGTCCCCTCACATCGGCCGGCACCGACGGTGACGTACGCCGTGGTCGGTGGCCACGACCGCGCGGACGGAGTCGGCGAAGGAGAACCCGGCGTACCGCGCGAAGCTGGTTGGATCGAGGCAGGCGATGCCGGCGGAGACCGTGAAGGCGGCCCCGCCCGACAGATGGAGACACGATGAGCAAGGCCACGAGGACGGACACGCAGCCGCCCGCGCCGCATGGTGCCGACAGCCACGATCTGATCCGCGTGCTCGGCGCGCGGGAGAACAATCTCAAGGACGTCAGCATCGAGATCCCGAAGCGCCGGCTGACGGTGTTCACCGGCGTGTCCGGCTCGGGCAAGAGCTCGCTGGTGTTCAACACGATCGCCGCCGAGTCGCAGCGCCTGATCAACGAGACCTACAGCAGCTTCGTGCAGGGCTTCATGCCCACGCTCGCGCGGCCGGAGGTCGACGTCCTCGAAGGTCTGACCACCGCGATCATCGTCGACCAGCAGCGGATGGGTGCCGACCCCCGCTCCACGGTCGGCACCGCCACCGACGCCAACGCGATGCTGCGCATCCTCTTCAGCCGGCTCGGCAAGCCGCACATCGGCCCGCCCAGCGCGTACGCCTTCAACGTCCCCTCGGTCACGGCGAGCGGTGCCATCACCGTCGAGCGCGGAGCCAAGAAGGCGGTGAAGGCGACCTTCAACCGCACCGGCGGCATGTGCGTGCTCTGCGAAGGCCGGGGCGCGGTCTCCGACATCGACCTCACCCAGCTCTACGACGACACCAAGTCGCTCAACGACGGCGCGATCACCATCCCCGGCTACGGCTCGGACGGCTGGAACATGCGCCTCTACAAGGAGTCGGGCTTCGTCGACCCGGACAAGCCGATCCGCAAGTACACGAAGAAGGAACTGCACGACTTCCTTCACCACGAGCCGGTCAGGATGAAGATCGCGGGCATCAACATGACCTACGAGGGTCTGATCCCGCGGATCCAGAAGTCGATGCTCTCCAAGGACAAGGAGGCGATGCAGCCGCACATCCGGGCGTTCGTGGACCGGGCCGTCGCCTTCACCACCTGCCCCGAGTGCGACGGCACCCGGCTCAGCGAGGGCGCCCGTTCGTCGAAGATCAAGCGGATCAGCATCGCCGACGCCTGCGGGATGCAGATCAGCGACCTGGCCGAATGGGTCCGCGGTCTCGACGAGCCCTCGGTGGCACCGCTGCTCTCCGCACTCCAGCAGACCCTCGACTCGTTCGTGGAGATCGGCCTCGGCTACCTCGCCCTGGACCGGCCTGCGGGCACGCTGTCCGGCGGCGAGGCACAGCGCGTCAAGATGATCCGCCACCTCGGCTCCTCGCTCACCGACGTCACCTACGTCTTCGACGAGCCCACGGCGGGCCTGCACCCCCATGACATCCAGCGGATGAACGACCTGTTGCTGCGGCTGCGGGACAAGGGCAACACGGTGCTCGTCGTGGAGCACAAGCCGGAGACCATCGTGATCGCCGACCACGTCGTCGACCTCGGCCCCGGCGCCGGTACGGGCGGCGGCTCCGTCTGCTTCGAGGGCACGGTCGAGGAACTGCGGACCGGCGGCACCGTCACCGGCCGCCACTTCGACGACCGGGCCTCCGTCAAGGAGACGCTGCGCAAGCCCACCGGCACGCTGGAGATCCGCGGCGCGTCGGCGAACAACCTGCGGGATGTCGACGTCGACATCCCGCTCGGGATGCTGGTCGTCGTCACCGGCGTCGCCGGGTCCGGCAAGAGCTCGCTCGTGCACGGGTCCATCCCGGCCGGTGAAGGTGTGGTCTCGGTCGACCAGGCGCCGATCCGGGGTTCGCGGCGGAGCAACCCGGCGACGTACACCGGTCTGCTCGACCCGATCCGCAAGTCCTTCGCGAAGGCCAACGACGTGAAGCCGGCGCTGTTCAGCGCCAACTCCGAGGGCGCGTGCCCCACCTGCAACGGCGCGGGCGTCATCTACACGGACCTGGCGATGATGGCCGGCGTCGCCACGACCTGTGAGGACTGCGAGGGCAAGCGGTTCGACGCGTCGGTCCTGGAGTACCACCTGGGCGGCCGTGACATCAGCGAGGTGCTCGCGATGTCGGTGGACGAGGCCGAGGAGTTCTTCGGCGCCGGTGAGGCGCACACGCCGGCCGCGCAGCGCATCCTTGGGCGGCTCGCCGATGTCGGGCTCGGCTACCTCACCCTCGGACAGCCGCTCACCACGCTGTCCGGCGGCGAGCGACAGCGGCTCAAGCTCGCCACGCACCTGGGCGACAAGGGCGGCGTCTACGTCCTCGACGAGCCGACCACCGGCCTGCACCTCGCCGACGTCGAGCAGTTGCTCGGTCTGCTCGACCGGATCGTCGACTCGGGCAAGTCGGTCATCGTCGTCGAGCACCACCAGGCGGTCATGGCACACGCCGACTGGATCATCGACCTCGGCCCCGGCGCCGGTCACGACGGCGGCCGGCTCGTCTTCGAGGGCACGCCGGCCGACCTCGTCGCCGCCCGCGCCACCCTCACCGGCGAACACCTCGCGGCCTACGTCGGCGCCTGACCGGGTCCGCGCGGACACCTGGGACGAGTTCCGGACGCTGCCCGAACCGGTCCCACGTGTCCGCCGGCCACGGACGGACGGCGGAAGCCCGGCACCGGTCCGGCAGGGAGTAGAGAAGTGTCGGACGCCGCCGAACGGAGCCTGCCCCGACCGCAGGTGGCGACCCGCCAGTGGAGCCGGCCGGGGTCAGGACGGGCGCCGCGGGACCCACCGGGCTCCGCGCGCGCCCTGCCCGAAATGCACCTACGGTTGACGCACAGAGTGGCGCCCGCGGACAGCGACTCCTTCCGCTTCCAGCGCCCCCGTCAGTGCATCAGGAGGCCGGCCGCCATGACCACCGCATCCGAAACCCCTGTCCTGGACACCATAGCCGCCATGACCGTCGACTCCCTGGAGCGGTGCGGACTGCCGATGGACCAGCTCCTCCTCACCCGTATCGCCGCGCTCGCGGCCTCGGACGCGCCGCCCATCTCCTACCTCGCGCACATCGGCCCCGCCATCAAGGCCGATCTGCCCATGGCCGCGGTGCAGGACGTCCTGGTGGCCATCGCCCCCATCGTGGGTACGGCCCGTGTCATGACGGCGGCGGGCAACATCGCCGCGGCGTTCGGCATCGCGATCGCCGTGGCCGAGGAGGAGATCGCGGCGGAGGCCGCCGCCGAGGGCGGGATTTGAGGGGCGAGCGCTGAATACGATCGCTGAATGAACACAGGCGCTGGAGACGGGCCCGGAGGACGAGTGATGACCAACGTTGCCCGCGACGAGTGCTGAACACGAGCGCCGGGCACGTGTGTTGAGGCCGGGCGCCGAGGGTCAGTACACCCGGGGATCAGGGTTTCCGTTCCTCCGGGGGCCTGTTGCTCTCCGCGCCCGGCCCCGACAGGTTCTGTTGGTGTCTTCCTTGCTGGACCGCCGAAACGAGCAGCCGGGCGGCCACACCGATCAACAGCAGGTTCACCGTCATCTGCCCCGTGACCAGCAGCCGGGCCGTTTCGCTGCGCGCAGTGATGTCTCCGAAGCCGACGGTGCTGAAGACCGTCATGGTGAAGTACAGGGAGTCGCTGCGCGACAGCGACTCGCTGAAGCTGCTTGCCGCGCTGTGCTCCATCAGGTAGTAGACCGTCGCGAAGAGGAGCAGGTAGAGCGGTGCGGTGGTTGCCAGAGCCTCCATCGCGCGCAACTCGGGCCGCGGCGCCCGGGTGATCTCGCGGATCTGCCAGGCCAGAAGCAGCGCCACCAGCACGATGCCACCGACGAGCGCGAGGACCGTGCCCGGGGTGAAGGCGGAGTCGAGCGGGAGCCGGAAGTAGGCGGTGACGAGGATCGCTGAGGTCAGAAGGGATCGCATGGTGGCGCGGAGCGCCTCCCGGCGGTGCCTCCTCGACTTCCTGTCCACCGCTCCGCCCCGATACCCGCCGCCGTGACCGCGCGACCGTACCGGCTCGCGGATTCACCAACCCTTCCTGATGCCAGGGGTGCGACGCGGCAGGCGCACCACGTGCTCACCGGGATGGCGGTGTGCTCTTTGGCCGGACCGGAGGAACGCGATGGCGCCGAACCGTCCGGGCGCTCCGCTCCACCCGGCTCCACCGGCCCGTCGTGCTCATGGCCGGATCAGCGTCACCTCGCGACGGTGGGAGCCCTGGACCTCGGGGGACCAGTCGCCGGTGCAGTAGACGGACACCTCGCTCATCGAGTTGTCACGTACGTCGGCGCGGAGCAGTTCGCGGCAGTACCAGGTGCCGTCGGCGTCCTCCCAGCGCTCCTCGAACTCGATGACGATGCCGGTCCCGGTGACGTCGGCACGGTGGCGTGGCACGGTGCCGAGGAAGGGATGGCTGGTTCGGCGCAGGGCCACGAGGTTGTCCCGGCCGGACGTCTGGAGCCGCCACTGGGGCAGGCTGAGGTCCACGAACACATCGTCCGTGAAGAGTCCGGCCGGGGCGCTGTTCGTCTGCAGGAACTCCAAGAAGAGATCGGCGAGTTCCTTGGCCCGGCGGGCGTCGAGGGTGCTCATGACGGTGCCTCCGCGAGATTGCGGCCGATGACCCACATGGTGCGGTCCAGTTCGGTGGTGGGGCTGAACTCGACGACTTCGGTACCGGCGAAGAGGAGGGGCAGGTGGCCCGGTGCGCCGTAATAGGCGTCTCCGGCGTGGAAGACCTCGTCGTGGTCGACGTACCTGAACACGATCTTTCCGGAGATCACCTGGCCCCAGTGCGGGCACTGGCACCGGTCGTCGGGCAGCCCCTGGAAGAGCGGCGCCGGATCCATGTCCGCCTTCATGGTCTCGTACGAGACGGTGTACGGGCCGACCTCGGCGTACCGGCCCTCGATCACCGGCTCGTCCACCTTGAGCTCCGCCTCTGCTTTGGCTGTGCGTGGCATGACGTCCTGCCCTTCGTTCGCCGGCCGTACCCGGTCGTACGGCGCCTTCACTCATCAGGCGTGAGGTCGGACGGCACGGTGTGAGGTGACGGCTCACCGGTGTCGATCGTGTGGCGGCGGCCCGGCTCCCGGACTCACAGGCGCCAGGCGGGCGGGTTCTCGGGCTCGTAGACGCAGAGGGTGCCCGTGCGCACGGCGGTCTCCAGATGGCGTCCGAGTTCCGGGTGGACCGCCGCGACCCGGCGTACGGCGGCGCGGACGCGTGCCGTGACGGCCGTGCGGGCGCGTTCCGCGGGGGAACCGGCGCGGCGGACGTGCCCGCCGATGCCGTACGCGGCGGACAGCTGGCGGACGAGCGCGTCCTTCTCCTCCGCGATCCGGTGCGACCGCGCGGCGTCCCCGCCCGCGTCGGCGTCCTCGGCCTCCTCCTCCAGCTCCCGCAGCCGTCGCCGGTACGCGGCGCGCGCGTCGGCGTCGATCACCTCACCCAGGTCACCGGGAGGGTGCATGTCCGCTGTGGCCGTACCACCGCCGACGGCGGTGGCACCGGGTGTCGCCAGATCGACCGCCGGGACCGGGGTTCCCGGCCGTCCGAGGAGCACCGCGATGTCGCGCAGCCCCTTGCTGTCCGGGAGACGGGCCTCCCGGCCGGCGTAGACGAGGTGCCACAGCGGGCCTTCGCGGCGGAAGAGCGGTACGGGGAGGGCAGCTTCCGGCTGCTGCGCAAGGGTGTTGGGCCGCGCCGCTGGGGGGCGGGCCGAGTTCTGGAGTCCGGCGTTGGTGGGGCGGGCCGAGTTCTGGGGTCGGGCATCGGCGGAGACCGGGAGTGGCACGCCGTCCCTCGTGCCGCCCTGCGCCCGGGCCGTGCCGCCGCGTGACGCGGTCGGTGTCGGATCGGCTGTCCCGGTTCCGCCCTCCGGAACGCCCGGCGTCCCCACCGTCTCCCGCCCGATGCGCTCGGCGAGGGCGACCGCTCCGGCCTCCATGGCGGCCCGCAGGGCGCGGTCACGGTGGTGGCGGGCCGTGCGCTCGTCACCCATGGACCGGGCCAGGAGCGCCAGATGACGGTCGACCGGGCCCCGGATCGCCGCGCCGATGCCCTCCACCACGAACAGGCCCGCGTACGGTGCCAGGGCGTCGTAGAGCAGGGGTGCGGAGGGGTGGGTGCCCACCGCGCCGACGGTCTCCGCGGCCTGCGCCGTCATCGGCAGCCACTCGCTGTCCCGGGGAGCTCGGACGAGCGACGGCATCACCGCTGCCAGGCGCCGAGAAGCCTCCTCCGGACGGCCGAGCTGCGCGGCGAGCAGGCCCAGCGTGACGCGTGGCCACACGCCCGGCATCCGCTCCAACGGCGCCCGGTCGCGCAGCTGTTGCAGGTTGTCCCGGTCGCCGGTCTCCGCGTACAGACACCAGCGCTGCGTCTCCGCGAGCAGCGCGGCGTTGGCGCTGCCCGCCGCGCCGCCCAGGGTCTCCACCTCGTCGAGCGCGGCGGCACAGTCGTCGTATCTCCCCTCCATCAGGGCCCGGGTGCCGCGCCACAGCGGCACGTACCACGCGTACAGCGGTCGCCGCAGCGGCCGGGCCGCCGCTTCGTACGCCGTTGCCTCGGTGTCGGCCTCGGCGAACGAGCCGGTCTCCATCAGCGCGACCAACCGCAGCCGTCGGCCGAGGAGTTCGAGGGCGAGGTCGCGCCGGGAACGGGCCACGGAGATGATCTCCTGCGACCAGTCGAGGCGGTCGCGGCAGTGGTCGGGGCCGGGCCGGGCGTCGCACAGGGCCGCGAGCGCCGGTCCGAGGGTTGCCGGGTCGCCGACCTCACGGGCCGTGGCCACAGCTTCCTGGGCGAGAGCCACCCGGTGTCCCTCCGGTTCGAGGAGAGCCGCCGCGAGGGACAGCCGGGCCGTCACGGCGGCGCGCAGCGCGGCGTGCGCCGGATCACCCGCGAGGCAGGAGCGCGCCTCGCCGAGCAGGTCGACCTGCTCACGATCGGCCACATCGACCTCGAAGCCGACGGGACCCGTGCCAAGGCCCAGCGCGGCCCGCGCGAGCAGATCGGGCCGTCCCGCCCTGCGGGCGAGCGAAGCGGCGCGCAGCAGCGCGGAACGGGCCGCCGCCCAATCGCCGGACCCGAGCCGCGCCGCCCCGAGCCCGAGCAGCACCTCGACGCGCTCCTCGGCGTCACCGAGCCCCCGATCGGCGGCCTCACCACCCGCGACGGTCCCGGCGGCCTCACCACCCGCGACGGTCCCGGGAGACCCACCGCGACCGGGACCGGCTCCGGCACCAGCCCTGGCCCCGGCTCCTGCCCCGGCTCCGGCACCAGCCCTGGCCCCGGCTCCCGCCCCGGCTCCGGCACCGGCGCTGTCCCCAGCACCCGCCCCGGCTCCGGCCCTGGCACCTGCTCCGGCTCCGGCCCTGGCACCTGCCCCGGCACCGGCGCTGTCCCCGGCAGCCGCCCCGGCTCCGGCACCCGCACCGGCCCCGGCGCTGTCCCCGGCACCTGCCCCGGCTCCGGCGCCCGCACCGGCGCCCGCACCGGCGCCCGCACCGGCGCTGTCCCCGGCTTGCTCCGTCGCGTCGATGCCACCGGTGGCGTACGCCTGCTCGGCTCTTTCGTACCAGCGCGCCGCCTCCTCGAACGCGAGAAGCGCCGCGGCACGGTCGGCGGCCTCCCGGCAGTACCCGGCGGCCTCGCGTGCGTGTTCCGGGCCGGAGAGCAGGAGGTGGTGGGCGACCTCGGCGGGGCCGGTGTCGCGGCCGCGCCGGGCGTAGTCGGCCAGAACGGCCGCGACCGCATGGTGCAGCACGGCCCGCTCACCGGGCGCCGGCCTCCCGGACAGGGCCTCGCGCAGGAGGTCGTGCCGGAAGCGGCCCTCGTTCGCCCCGGCCTCCGCCAGGAGTCCCGCTCCCGCCGCCTCCCCGAGCAGCGCGCGCACCTCGTCGAGGGGCACGGCGGCGGCATCGGCGAGCACGTCGAGCCGGAACCGCGTTCCCAGCAGGGCGGCGATGTCCAGCAACTGCGCGGCGCGGGGCGACAGTTCGGCGGTACGGGCACGGACCGCGTCGCGCACCCGGACGGAGGCGGCCGTCGCCGGGACGCCGGAAGCGGGCCCGTCGAGGCCGCCGCCCGCCCGGAGGAGCTCCGTCACGAAGAACGCGTCACCGCCCGTGTACCGGGCCAGGACATGCACGGCGGAAGGCGCGGGCGCGTTGCCCGTGGCGGCGTCGAGCAGCGCCGCCACGTCCTTCTCCCGGAGCGGTCCCACCGGCAGCGCGCGGCCGCGGCGCAGCAGCTGAGTGCGCGCCCAGGCGCGGTCGTGCCAGGCGGTGTCGTCATCGCGGGCCGTGGCCAGCAGCAGGACCCGGGCACCGCGCACGGCGTCCGAGGCCTCCAGCAGCAGCCGCAGCGAGGAGGCGTCGGCCGCGTGGACGTCGTCGAGCACCAGCAGCAGCGGCCGCTGCCGTGCCACCGTCGTGAGGACCTCGGTGACGTCCCCCGCCAGTCTCAGCCGCGCCGCCTCGGGGTCCGGGTCCCGGTCCGCGCCGGCCGCGGACCCGGCGAGCAGCGCCCGCAACGACGGTGACGCGGCGACCAGCCGCCCGCAGCGCACATCGTCCACGACGAGTTCGCGCAGCAGCCGCGACCAGGGCCTCAGCGCATGCTCGACGGCGTCCGGCGGGCACCATGTCCACACCGTGCGAAAGCCCTCGGCGCGGGCGGCGGCCTCCTCGGCGAGGCGGGTCTTGCCCGCTCCCGCCGCCCCCGTCAGGGTGACGAGCCCGCCCCTGCCCGTGGCAGCGCGCTCCTCCGCCTCTCGGAGCTCGCCGAGTACGTCCTCGCGTCCCACGAACGGGAAACCCGTCACCATGGCAGTCCTCGTCGGTCCTTCGCCGCTCCGCCCCTCCGTAGAGCGTAGGCAGGAGACACGAAGCCCGCGAGGCACGGACACGCAGGCGGAGCCGACGATCAGGCGGTGGCAGGGGTGAGGAACACGGGTCCTCGTCCCGGTTGGCGGCTCCGATCAGGCACGTCACCGTGACACCCGCGGGCATGACGCCGCCGGAGACCTCCACCTCCGTGGCGGACTGCCGCATGATCATGTGGACCGGAGGGGGTAACGCAAGGTCTCGGCGCCGACCGCCGGCAGCAGGCTGCGGAACGCCTTGTCGGCGTGCTGAAAACCTGTCGCGTGTGGGGTGATCGGGTTGGTAGGAAGGGGAGATGACTACGCGTGATCTTGACCCACTGGAGTGTCTGCTTGCCGAACGTGCCTGTGAGCGGCTGGTCTTGGAGCTGGTTCATCGGCTCGACCTCGGTGAGCCGAGTACGGTCTGCGACCTCTTCACGCCCGACGGTGTGTGGGAATGGCCGTACGACGGACGACGGATCGAAGGCCGGGAAGCTCTGCGCGCCTACTTCGGCTCTCGGCCCGTGGACCGCCTGTCCCGGAGGATGTGCACGAACATCCTGGTCACCGTCGACTCACCGGACACCGCCTCGGCGACGACCTACTTCGCCACCTACCGCGTCGACGGCTACACGGAGGGCACGTTGGTTCCGTCCCGGCCGCCCGCGAACGTAGGGCACTACGAGGACACCTTCCGCAGGGTTGACGGCACTTGGCTCATGGCGACCCGCAGGCTCGTCCTGCCCTTCGGCGGGCCGACGGAACGCCTGGAGGCGCCGACCGGTTCTCCCGCGTCCGTGTGACGCCGCCACGGGCAACTGGCGGGTGTGTTCGGCTCGTTGGCCGGGTGCTCGCCGTAGCGGTAGGCCGGGGCCCGGGGGCCGGATGTCGGCAGCCGGATGTCGGAGACCGGAGACCGGATTTCGGATGCCGTCCGAATGGCGACGTGTCGTGCGGGGGCCGGGCCGTGGAGATCGCGGTCCGGCCGAGGTGAAGACGTTGCTTCAGCCCGGTGTCGCCGCCCGGTAGGGGCGGAAGAACGCGCGCAGTTCCTCCGCGTAGAGCTCGGGCTCCTCGAAGGGGGCGAAGTGGCCGCCACGGGCCGGCTCGGTGAAACGCGTGAGGTTCGTCGTGCGCTCGAGCCACGCCCGCGGCGGGCGGACCACGTCGCCGGAGAAGATCGAGAAGCCGGAGGGCACCTCGACCCGGCGGGCCAGCTGCGCGGGCGGGATCGCGCTGTTCGCGCGGTACATGCGCATCGACGAGCCGATCGTCCCCGTGAGCCAGTAGATCGTCACGTTCGTGAGGATCTCGTCCTTGGTGAAGGACCGTTCGATGTCGCCGTCGCAGTCGCTCCACGCCCGGAGTTTCTCGACGATCCAGGCGGCGAGCCCGGCCGGCGAGTCGGTGAGCCCCACGGCGGCGGTCTGGGGCTTCGTGCGGTGCATGGCGGCGTACGCACCCTCGGTACCGCCCCAGATCGCGGCGCCCTCCATCCACGCGCGTTCCTCGGGTGTCAGGTCGGCGGGGTCCCCGGGGAAGACGGGGAGACCACCGTCCGTGCGGTGGACTGCCACGACGCGCTCGGGGTGGTCGAGCGCGAGGTAGCGGCTCACATGGCTGCCGAGGTCACCGCCGGCCGCACCGAAGCGCTCGTATCCGAGGACGTTCATGAGTTCGGCCCACAGACCGGCGACGGCGATGGAGTCGAGCGGCGGGCCGGTGGGGCGTTCGGAGTATCCGTAGCCGGGAATGTCGGGCACGATCACATCGAACGCGTCGGCGGGATCGCCCCCGTGCGCGCCGGGGTCGGTCAGCAGCGGAATCACCTTCGTGTACCGCCAGAACGAGTCGGGCCACCCATGGCTGAGCACCAGCGGCAGGACCGGCCCGGCCGGTGCGACCGCTCGGGCGTGCACGAAGTGGATCCCGAGACCGCCGAGCCGGACGCGGAAGTGGGGGAGCCGGGCGAGCGCCGCTTCCTGCGTCGGCCAGTCGAAGCCGTCGGCCCAGTACGCGACGAGCTCGCGGAGGTAGCCGAGGTCGGTCCCGAGTGACCACCCGGCGTCTTCGGGGGCGTCCGGCCAGCGTGTCATGCGCAGTCGTGAGCGGAGGTCTTCCAGTGCCGACGGGGCGGTCTGCGGAGTGAACGGCTCGGGGCGAGGCGCGGCATCAGACATGAGCCGCATCCTATGGAGCGTGCCGGGCGACTCCTCGAACGCGCCGACCAGGCGTGGCGCCCACTCGCGACGCTCGTGTTCCCCGGGCGGCGTCAACTGACGTCTGTGGCCGGAGCCGTGCGGTCGGAACGGTCCGACACTTGACGCTTGACGCCGGCATCTCCTCCGCCCACAGGGATCAACCGGCCCGGTCCCCGTACGCGGCCCTGCTGGCCTCGATCTCGGCGATGTGCTCGATCGCCCAGCCGGCCAGCGCGAGGGCAGGCTGGATCAGGCTCTGCCCGGTGGGGGTCAGCGCGTACTCGACGCGTGGCGGGACCTCCGCGTACGCCGTCCGGGACACCAGGCCGTCGCGCTCCAGGTTCCGCAGGGTCAGCGTGAGCATCCGCTGCGAGATGCCGGGTATCTGCCGCTGGAGGTCGGTGAAGCGCAGGCGTCCCTGCTCGAGGGTCGTCACGATCAGCAGTGTCCACTTGTCGCAGATCCGGTCGAGCACGGCGCGGATCGTCTGCCCGCCGTCCCCGCGGATCATGCATGTGTGCTCGTAGCGCGACATGACAGCTCCCTGTAGGTAGCGCACACCCATGTGCCTTTTGTAAGCCCCCCGACAGTGACTCATCATGAGGCAACTCACGCCTGGTAACCATTGTGCAAGGGGCCCTTATGGACGTCGCCTACTGGATCGTCGCGGCGCTGCTGGCGGCGTTCTACCTCTATGCCGGAGGCATCAAGATCCTGCAGAGCCAGGAGCGGCTTCAGCCCATGATGGGGTGGGTCGACCGCGTTCCCATGCCGGTCGTCCGGCTCATCGGGACGCTGGAGGTCCTCGGCGCGGCAGGCCTCGTCCTGCCGCCCCTCACCGGCATCGCGCCCTGGCTCGCCGTCGTCGCGGCGACAGGCCTCGTCCTGATCCAGGTCGGCGGAATCACCGTCCACGTCTCTCGCGGCGAGACACGGATGATCGGCCTCAACATCGTTCTGCTGGTGGCCGCCGCGGCGGCCGTCCGGCTGGGGACCACCTGGCTCTGACCGATCCGCCGCGCACAACGGCGCACAAGACGCCGCACGCAACGCCGCACGCAACGCCGCACGCAACGCAAAGGGCGGGAGCCCGGCAGGTGGTGCCGACTCCCGCCCCGGAACGCGACCGCTCAGGTGCGGTAGGCGTAGTACGCGGCGTTGGGGTACGACGCGATGATGCTCGCCAACGACCTGTTGTAGGTGTTGTTGGAGTGGTACGACACGTACGGCACGCCCTGAGGGCTGCGGTACGTGACGATCATGGTGTGGTCCTTGGACCCGTCCTTGTTGAAGTCCTCCTGCACCACGTCACCGACGTCCGCCTGGTAGACGTTGGCGAGGCTGGTGGCCCGCTTGGAGGACAGGGCGAACCACGAGAACTCGTTGACGCCGACGAACGAGTCCGACTGGATGTCGGAGTTGCCGAACCACTTGTGGAAGTCGTTCGTGTAACCCGGAACGTGCTTCCAGCCACCGGCCTTCAGAGCCTGGCTGACGAAGTTGGTGCAGTCGCCGCCGGCGCCCTCCCCGTTGAAGTTCGGGTAGGCCGGGTTGTAGTTGTTCCAGTACTTCGCCACGTACGCCGCCATGGCCTTGTAGTCCAAGCCGGTGGCCGAGAAGTTCTTCGGCTTGGCCGGCGCGGGCTGCGTGATGGCGGAACGGGTCGCCGACGGCGGGGTGTTGCCGCCGGTCATCGGCGTGGCCGTGTACGTGGTGGCCGCGACCTGGTTGACCGCGACCCCGTCGTCCGTGTCACGGATGTTGGTGAGCTGCCAGTCGCCCTTGTGGTCGGCCTTGAACGTCAGCGTGTGGTGCGCCTCGAAGCCGGTGGTCTTCGGCTCCGTGCCCTTGGCCTTGTCGTACGCCAGCGTCGTCGTCTCGGTGACGTCGACAGTGGCGTGACGGCCCTTCACCACCGTACGGTCCAGCGACACAGTCGTGTTGGCCGAGCGGTACTTCTCGCCGAGCTCCGCCAGACGGGCCTTGCGGCTCTCCAGCTTCGCCAGCGCGGACTTCTCGGCACGCGACTGGGTCGAGGACAGCCGCACGTCGCCGGAGAACCGCGACGTCTTCTGCTTCGCTCCGTCGTTGTCCACCAGGGCGTCGGTGCGGTCGGTGAAGACCGCGTCCGCGAGCCGCTGGAAGGTGGCCTTGGTCGACGCGTCCACCTTGGGGTCGGCGGTGACACTCGCCGCGCCCGCGGACCAGTTGGGCAGCAGGGCTGCGCCGGCGACGACCGAGGCGGCGGCCGCCCCGATTATGGTTGCTCGTTGCCGCTTACGGCTCAGTTTCCTTGATTTCAATGGTGTTCCCCTCTACGCCGGTATTCGATACCGGAGCCGCATCCTCGCACGGCGTGTGTGGCTCCTGTGAAGGGGGTTGCCGAAGCGGTATCGAGGTGAGACGGCGGAAAGCCGCAGCTCCGCGCTCGAAAGGGCAATCCCGGCAACTAGCCGTCCCTGCCGGGCCCGGCCGCCGGTTCCGGGGCCGTCCGGCCGGAGGCGGCGGGCCTTCGCCGATTCCGGTGAGGGAGCGTCACCTGCAGCTATGAGGAGTTGTACTGGGGGAGCGGACGCTACGTCAGACCGCGGTGTCCGGTGTTCGGTGTTCGGGCAGGCGGTGCGAGTGGCCGGCGCAGATGGGGGGCGCAAGCGGTCGTCGCTGGTCCGCCGGAGAGCCACGACCCGCACGCCCACGTACCCTTTTCACTGTGGCAGCATCCCCTTTGCATCACGTCGCCGTCCTCGTGCTCGAGGGTGCCAAACCACTCGATGTCGGTATTGCCGCGCAGGTGTTCACCACCCGGGCGAGCATGCCGTACGAGGTGCGGGTGTGCGGCGCCGAACCCGGTCTGGTGACCGGCGGCGACGGCCTGTCGTACCACGTCGCCCACGGCCTCGAACAACTCGCGTGGGCCGACCTCGTCTTCGTCCCCGGCTACCGGTCTCCGGACCGCGAGGACCCGCCAAAGGCCGTCGTCGGCGCGCTGATCGAGGCTCATGACCGGGGCGCACGGCTCGCCGCCATCTCGACGGGCGCCTTCGCCCTCGCCGCCACGGGGCTGCTCGACGGCAAGCGTGCCACGACGCACTGGCACTACACACGGGCGCTCGCGGCGAAACACCCGCTCATCAAGGTCGACGAGAACGTCCTCTTCGTCGACGAGGGGAGCGTGCTCACGTCGGCCGGCGCGGCCTCGGGCATCGACCTGTGCCTGCACATCCTGCGCGGCGACCTCGGTGTGGCCGCGTCGAACCATGCGGCCCGGCGCCTCGTCGCGGCCCCCTACCGCAGCGGCGGCCAGGCGCAGTACGTGCCGCGCAGCGTGCCCGAACCGCTTGGCGAACGATTCGCCGCCACCCGCGAGTGGGCCCTGCACCGGCTCGGTGAACCCCTCTCCCTCGAGGCCCTCGCCCAGCACGCCGCGGTGTCGCCGCGCACCTTCTCGCGGCGCTTCGCCGACGACACGGGGTACACGCCGATGCAATGGGTCATGCGAGCCCGTATCGACATGGCCCGCGAACTCCTGGAGCGTTCGCAATGGAGTGTCGAGCAGATCGCCGCGGGCGCGGGTCTCGGCACCGGTGCCAATCTGCGGCTGCACTTCCAGCGGATCCTCGGCACCACCCCGAGCGAATACCGGCGCACGTTCACCCAGGGCGAATAGCGCACCCTCACGCAGGGCGACCGGCTCGCCGACGAGCGGCCCCCCATCCTGTGGCGCGATCCTTGCGGACCGTGGCGATCCCGCCGCTGTCACGGCCCGACGCCGCACGTGAATCTGAGGGGGAGCCGAAGGGACACCACTCATGACTCGTATCGCCATCAATGGATTTGGCCGCATCGGACGCAATGTGCTGCGCGCGCTGCTCGAACGCGACACCGACCTGGAAGTCGTCGCGGTCAACGACCTGACGGAGCCCGCCACGCTCGCGCGGCTCCTCGCCTACGACTCGACGGCCGGCAGACTCGGCCGTCCGGTGACCGTCGACGGGGACACCCTCGTCGTCGACGGCAGGCGCATCAAGGTACTGGCCGAGCGTGAACCGGGGCAGCTGCCCTGGGCCGAGCTCGGAGTCGACGTCGTACTGGAGGCCACCGGCCGTTTCACCACGGCCAAGGCCGCCGGAGCCCACCTCGACGCCGGTGCGAAGAAGGTTCTCGTCAGCGCGCCGGCGGAGGGCGCCGATGTGACGCTCGCGTTCGGCGTCAACAACGACGCCTACGACCCGGCCGTGCACACGATCGTCTCGAACGCGTCGTGCACGACCAACGCGCTCGCGCCGCTGGCCGCGGTGCTCGACGAACTCGCCGGTATCGAGCACGGCTTCATGACGACGGTGCACGCCTACACCCAGGAACAGAACCTGCAGGACGGCCCGCACCGGGACGCCCGCCGCGCCCGTGCCGCCGCTGTCAACATCGTGCCGACCACTACCGGCGCCGCCAAGGCGATCGGCCTGGTGCTGCCGAACCTCGACGGCAAGCTGTCGGGCGATTCGATCCGGGTGCCGGTTCCGGTGGGCTCGATCGTCGAACTCAACACCACGGTGGCCCGCGATGTGACACGCGACGAGGTCCTCGCGGCCTACCGCGCCGCGGCCGAGGGGCCGCTCGCGGGCGTTCTGGAGTACTCCGAGGACGCACTGGTGTCGTCCGACATCACGGGCAACCCGGCCTCGTCGATCTTCGACTCGGCCCTCACCCGCGTCGACGGCCGTCATATCAAGGTGGTCGCCTGGTACGACAACGAGTGGGGCTTCTCCAACCGTGTCATCGACACACTCCAACTCCTCACCACCGGCTGACCCGACAGCGCGGCGGCCTCGCTGCTGCTTCCGCGCCCGGTGACGACGGCGGCAGAGAGGGTCGCTGCCGTCGTCGGAAACCCCGGCCTTCCCGCCGAGGACACGCACTGGTTCTCGACCGGGCGAGGTGCCGGCGCACCCGCGTCGCCGCTCACCGGGCTGCCCCTGAGTCTTCCGCCGAGCGCGGTGCGGCAGGATGGGGGCATGAGCGTAGTCAAGATCAACGTACTGGCCGTACCTGCCGAGCAGCGGGAGACGCTGGAGAAGCGCTTCGCCTCCCGCGCCCATGCCGTTGAGGGCTCCGACGGGTTCGAGTGGTTCGAGCTCCTCCGGCCCGTCGAAGGCACCGACAGCTACCTCGTCTACACCCGCTGGCGTGACGAGGAGTCCTTCCAGGCCTGGATGGAGGGCCCGATGAAGGCCGCCCACCAGGGCGGTGACGCGCAGGGCGCCGAGCGTCCCAAGCCCGCGGCGAGCGGGTCCACGCTGTGGTCCTTCGAGGTCGTGCAGCAGGCGGCGCCGACCCAGCCGTAGTCAGGTCGTCGCGCGAACGGCCGGCGGCGCCTGAGCGCCGCGGGCCGGGAGCGCCGCAACAGTGGATGAGGCATCGCGCGCGGCGGGAGGCGGCGGCAGCGCGCGCCACGCGCACCGGGGCTGCCGAGCCGGAGGTCAACTTCCGCCGCGGAACGGTAGTTGACCTGCGCCGGTGACCAGAGCGCCGACTCGCGCGGCCATCAGTGTGGTGACCCGCGCGTGGACCGGGAGGGCGCCATGCCTGCGCTCAAGGGCTCGGCGTGGTCGCGGGCCGGGTCTGCCCGGTGAGGGTCTCGAAGGCGGCCAGGCCGGTGTCGATGAGTGTGGCCGCGCGCCGGACGTCCGCGGTCACCGCCTCATGGACCTGTTCGGGTGAGCGGACCCCGTCCAGGTGTTTGCGCAGGCTCTGGAACTGGATGCTCCACAGTCCGAGCAGAGCGGTCGCCGCGATCTGCGGCTCCGGGGCGTCCGGGCTCATACGGGTGCGCTGGGCCAGCACCTCGGCCGCGACCGCGACGAGTCGGTCGGTCATGTCGCGGTGGTAGGCCCGCAGTGAGGGCGTGGACCTGGTCAGCGCGCCGAAGCGTCCGACCTTCGCGGCGGCCTCGACGGGGTCGTCCTGCGCCGCGATCCAGGACGTCATGCCGCGCAGCTCGCCCGAGAGGATCTGAAGCACCGCCTCGACCGCGGAGCGGGCCGGATCGGCCAGGGCGACGCGCAGGGCGGCCATCGTGGTCTCGCCGAGGTCCAGGACGAGCGATTCCTTGGTCGGGAAGTAGTTGAAGACCGTCTTCTCCGAAACCCCGCACACCTCGGCGATCTCCGCCACGCGGACGGCGTCGAAGCCGTGCTCCATGAACATCTCGGTCGCGGTATCGGACAGGCGTTGCCGCGTCAGGCGCTTCTTGCGCTCCCGCAGTCCCTCGGCCTCGGGCTCCTCGGCCTGCTGACGCCAGGCCGTCCAGTCCACTGTGCTCATGGCAGCAGCGTAGACCAGTGGCGAAATTATTACTGTTACTATAAAATTTCAGTCGCTGAAACGAACTGCTGTGATGATCTGCTTTGGTGATTCGTTGAGGCGACTTGCTGTGGTGATCCGCTGTGGTGATCCACGCAGCCCTGTCATCCCTACGTTCTTGGGAGCTCGCATGAGCGCCATCCACATAGTCAACGACTACCCGCATCCGCCCGCGAAGGTCTGGCGCGCAGTGACCGACCCCGAGCTCATCCCGCTGTGGACCGCGACCGGCGCCGGCGGGCGACCGGAAGGGTTCGCCACCGACGTCGGCACCGAGTTCCGGTTCGTCGCGAAGCCGAAGCCCGGTTGGAGCGGCATTGTCGACTGCGTCGTCCTGGAGGCCGACGAGCCCCGACTGCTGCGCTACTCGTGGACCGACCACGGCGGCGGCGAGACGACCGAGGTCGCCTACCGGATCCAGCCTCATGCCGCAGGGACGCGGTTCACCTTCGACCACACGGGCTTCACGGGAACCGGTGGTCTCTTCGTGGCCCAGATCCTGGGCCACGTCCGGCGGAAGATGCTGCGCGTCGGTCTGTCCGCCGTGCTGAACCAACTCGACGAGACGGGCAGCCTCCGTGCCGGAAGCACGCTCAAGCCGAAGATCTAGCAGCGCGCCCCGCGCGGTTGGTCACGGGATGCCGACTTCGAACAGGACGTATCCGGCGTAGGAGCCCGAGGCGAGTGCCGCGATGGTGAGGACCGTGCACAGGGCCGGAGTGCCGAGTCGGCGCATGGCGGTGGCGCAGGGGATGAGGAGGGGGAAGGCCGGGAGCAGGTAGCGGCAGACGTTGCCGAAGATCTGCTGGCTTCCCAGGACGAGCGCGATCGTCAGGAGGGTGTGGACGGTCAGCACGAGTGGCGGGCGCAGCCGGAACAGCAGAGGCAGGACGAGCAGGGCCAGCAGGACGGTGCCGCCGGCGATGACGTCTTCGAAGGGGTAGGCGTAGAGGTAGTCGTAGTGGCCGACCATGAGTGATGCGAACACCTTGATGGTGTGCCGGCCGTAGTCGAAGGTGTGGGCCCAGGCACCGTCCTGCAGTTTGAAGTACCCGCCGTAGTCGCCCAAGCGGTAGCCCACCCAGCCGAGATAGCCGGCCAGACCGATCGGGGCGATCACGACCGCCGCGAGCGGGCGCAG
The DNA here is from genome assembly GCF_042871525.1 of Streptomyces sp. NPDC005784. Classification (NCBI taxonomy): domain Bacteria; kingdom Bacillati; phylum Actinomycetota; class Actinomycetes; order Kitasatosporales; family Streptomycetaceae; genus Streptomyces; species Streptomyces sp. NPDC005784. Next base: position 66,950 of record NZ_JBIAIQ010000007.1, on the reverse strand, counting down.
GGCCGCGTCCCAGCGCCCTGTCCCGTCAGGGGCGGGGGAGTCTCCCCAACGGTGTACCGCGCGTCTGTGCCGGAGCAGTTCCACCAGTACGGCGAGGGTGAGCGCCGCGATCAGTGCGGTGGCCGTCGGCCGGGTGAGGCCCGCGGCGCAGGTCAGGAGGCCGGCGGTGAACCAGTTCCGGCGCATGACGGCGTAGCAGGCCCACGCGGCGAGGGCGATGTACAGGGATTCCGAGTAGCCGGACCACTCCATGCCCGAGCCGGGCCACACGGCCCAGAGCCCGGCGGCGGCCAGCCCGGCGCGCCGACCGCTGATCCGGGCGGTCACGGCGTACACGGCGAGTGCGGCCGCGAACGAGGCGGCGACGGAGACCACCAGGCCCGCACCGAGCAGACCGAGTCCGGTGCAGGAGGAGACCAGGCGCATCAGGGCGGGGTACAGCGGGAAGAACGCCGCGGAGTTGCCCTCGAGGGTGATCAGGCCGGTGGCACCGGGCACGGGTATCAGCGCGGGGTGGTAGCCGTGCGCGGCGATCTGCTGGTACCACCAGCCGTCCCAGGTGGCCAGGACGTCCCAGGTGTGGGCACCGCCGCCGAAGCGGGGGTTCTTCCTGCGGAAGTCCCCGGAGGAGTCCAGCAGGTACATGAAGACGCAGAAGCCGATGAGTTTCATCGCGCCGTACAGGGCCAGGACAGGGGCGTGCTGTCGCGTCGCCCGGCACAGCCGTGCCCACCCGTCACGGGCGCGTTCGCGGGCGTCTTCGCGGGCCGAGGTGCCGGCGGGACCTCCCGGGGGAGGCGGCGCGCTCTCCTCGCCGTGCGCGCGGATGCCGTGGGTCGAGCCGGTGTCGTGGGTCGAGTCGGCGTCGTACTTCGAGTCGGCGTCGTACGTCGAGCGCGCGCCCTGGGCCGGACTCGTGTCGTCCGGCCGTTTGGCCATGGGCCAACGGACCGAGGTGCGGGGCCTGTTGCTCTGCCGCGCCGGGGTGTTCGCGGGGCCGGGGTTGTTCATCGCGGCTCGGCTCCCGTGTCGTCGCCCTGGGCGGCAGCGGTGAACACCCAGGTGCGCAGGAGCAGGAAACGCAGCAGGGTCGCCGCGAGGTTGGCTGTGACGAGGACGGTGATCTCGGTGGTCCGTCCGGGTCCGTGCGTCCAGCGGTGCAGCGCGGCCAATGAGCCGCTGGTGAGCGCGAGGCCGAGGCCGAACACGGCCAGGCCCTTGGCCTGGTGGCGCAGTGCGCCACCCCGGCCGCGCAGCCCGAAGGTGAGCCGTCGGTTCGCGGCCGTGTTGGCGACGGCGCAGACCAACAGCGCCCAGGCGTTGGCGGCCTGAGGTCCCGTCACCGGGCGCAGGACCGTGTAGAGGAGGACGTACCCGATCGTGCTCACCGCGCCCACGGCGCCGAACCGCAGCAGTTGGGCCGTCGGTGAGGCCGGCGGCCCGCCCTCGGAGGCGCGCCCCAGCCGCGCGGTCGGCAGCGTGCCACGGGCCAGCGCGCGGCCGATCCTCGCGATGCCGCGCAGGTCGGCCACGGCCGTGGAGACCAGGTCGACCCGGCTGTCGGGGTCGTCCACCCAGTCGACGGGTACTTCGTGGATACGCAGCCCGGCCCGCTCGGCGATCACCAGCAGCTCCGTGTCGAAGAACCACCCCGAGTCCTCCACGAGGGGCAGCAGTCGCTCGGCGACATCGCGGCGGACGGCCTTGAAACCGCACTGCGCGTCGGAGAAGCCGACGGCGAGAGTGGACCGCAACAGGACGTTGTAGCAACGGGAGATGATCTCCCGCCGGGGGCCCCGGGTCACCCGGGAGCCGCGGGCCAGCCGGGAGCCGATGGCGATGTCGGAGTGCCCGGATATGAGTGGGGCGACCAGCGGCAGGAGCGCGTTCAGCTCGGTGGACAGGTCGACGTCCAGATAGGCGAGCACCGGCGCCTTCGAGCCCGACCACGCGGTGCGCAGGGCCCGGCCGCGTCCCTTCTCGTCGAGTCGTATCCACGTGGCCTCGGGCAGGTCGGCGGCCAGCCGGGCGGCGATCCGCGGGGTGGCGTCGGTGCTGGCGTTGTCGGCGACGGTGATGCGGAACGGGTACGGGAACGTTTCGCGCAGGTGGGCGTGCAGGCGCCGCACACTCGGCTCCAGGTCCGTTTCCTCGTTGAACACGGGGACGACCACGTCCAGCACGGGTTCCGTGTGGTCCGCCGGCAACGGAACGCGGACGGGCAAGCGGACGGGCAGGTGGTCAACGGGCAGGCGGTCAACAGGCAAGCGGTCAGCGGGCAGCCGCTTTCCGGGCTTTCGCTCCACGGGCAGTCCCCTTTCGAGGTCCTTGAAGTCCGCGAAGCCCTCGAAGTCCGGGGGAGCGGAACGCAATGCCTTCGTCATGTTTCGTCCTGTTCTGTGCTCCGTCGCGAGGCAGGCTGAAGACGCTCAGGGCCGAACTGCGCCGGTGGAGTGCGGATATGGGTGCTGTGCGGACAGGGGCCACCGGCAGCCGGGCGGTGGAGGCGGGAGCCTGTCCGGGGGGCGGAACCGGCCCGCGGGAGCGGCCGGCGCGGTTCGTGCCGGAGTTATCGGGTGTTGGTCGCGCCGACTGACGACGGATCGAGGCTCGACGTCGGCAGATATGACGGGGTCTCGCTCGGCGTCACCGGTGCGGTGGCGGGTGCGCTGGTCGTCGCAGTCCCTCCGGGGCCGGAGGAGACAGAGGTCGAACTCCCTGTCGTGGTAGGTGTGTTGGGCGGTCCGGAGATCCCGGCGGTGTTCTCGGCCGAGGCGGTGGCCGACTCGGCGGAGGTCCCACTCGGGGACGAGGTCGGCGACGGGGTGGTGTACGGGGAGGTCGGGGTGGTCGCAGGCCTCGGTACGGGGCCCAGTGGCATGTCGCGGTCCGGGGTGTGCGGCAGCAGGAACAGGCCGACGCTGACCCCGGCGACAGCCAGGACGCAACTCGCGGCCTTCTGTGCCGCGCGGACCCGGCGGCGCACCCGGACACCGTTCCGGAGGCTGTTCTGCTGTGCGGGCTCGAAGGGGGTGTGTTCCTGGGCGTCGCGCATCATCCGCGCCAACTCCCGCTCGAAGTGATCCATGCTTTCCTTCACCCCACCGGCTCGATGACATCCGCCAGGATCTGGCGCAGCCGCGCCACACCGCGTGACGCGTGGGAACGGGCGGTGCCCAGCGGGCAGCCCAGAACCTCCGCGACCTGCCTTTCGGGCAGATCCTGGTAGTAGCGCAGCACTACGGCCGCCCGCTGCCGGGGCGGCAGTTGGGCGAGGGCCGCCTCCAGCCGCGACCTTTCCACCACGGCGGCGGACTCGTCCCCGGTGTGCGCCAGATCCGGCAGTGCCTCCACGGGCCGTTCGCCCCACCACCTTCGCCGTGCGGAGCGGGCGGCCGCGCGGGCCAGCACCTTCCGTACGTACGCCTCGGGCGCCTCGTCCGCGACCTTCGGCCAGACGAACCAGAGCTTGACCAGGGACTCCTGGAGCAGATCCTCGGCGCGGTGCCGGTCACCCGCGCAGAGGAGGCGGGCGAGGTGGAACAACGCCGACCAACGGGCCGCGACGAACGCGTCGAAGCCGTCGATCCCCTCGGCTCTTGTCTGTTCCATCCGCACCGTCCCCGCCCTTGCCACCTTCGTACACCTGGAGAAAGACGCTGGCGGGCGCCTCGCTATGCACCCGGGTCGGGTGATCTGGGTCACGCCGGGCGAGGTCTGGTCAGGTCAGGGGCGGAGAACAGGAAGGGACTGCGGGCACGTTGGAACGCTCCGGGACCTTTGGGGCGGCTCGCGGTTGCGGGTGCGTCGGAAAGCGCGTCGGCGCCGGCAGTCAGACGCGTCAGCGCCACCAGGCAGGCGTGGAAGCGCCACCAGGCAGGCGTAGAAACGCGACTGGGGCAGGCTGGAAGCGTCACCAGCCAGGCGTGGAAACGCCGACAGATAAGCGTGTCGGGGGCGTTGCCGAGTGCGACGCCCCTCCACGCCTGCTCGTCGCGCGGGTTCTCAGCGGCCGGCGGCCTGCTTGCGAACCCGGGCCGCGCCCCTGCGCCGCTCCGCCCGCAGTTCCCGGAGATAGGCCTGCGCGTCGACCTGGATGGTGTGCCGGGTCGAGGTGACATAGCGGCGCGCGAGTCTCGCGCGGTAGGTCCCGGTCTCCTGGCGCATCCGCTCCGGTCCGGGCAGCACGCACCGGCCCTCCAGCAGATCTGCGACCCAGTGCGACTGCGCCTCCGCGAGCGGCATGATCGCGCCGAGGGGCTGGACCAGCCCGATGAAGTAGAGGCCGGGGCGGTCCGGTGCGACGACCCGGTGGTAGAGGTCGATGTCGTTGTCGGACGGGTCGATCACCTCGTCCTTGAGGAACGGGAACGCGATGTCGTAGCCCGTGCAGTAGACGATCGCGTCGATCTCCTCCGTGCTCCCGTCCTCGAACGTGACCCGGTCGCCGTCCAGTTGTACGGGAGCGGGTTTCACGGCGATGTCGCCGTGGCCGAGGCGCGACAGCAGGTCGTCGGAGATGGTGGGGTGGGCCCCCAGCACCCGATGCCGGGGCACCGGCAGACCGTAGTCCTTCAGCCGGCCCCGGCTGAGCCGCAACAGGAGCCGCAGGCCGTGCTCCTGCACGGACAGCGGGGCCCTGGCCAGCCAGGAACCGGTGAGATGGTCGGTGGGCACACCGAAGAGATACTTGGGCAGGATGTGCGCGCCGCGGCGCATGGCGAGAACCGTGCGCCGGGACACCCGCGAGGTCTCCACCGCGATGTCGCAGGCCGAGTTGCCGATGCCGAGGACGAGGACGCGCCGGTCGGCGAAGGCTTCCGGCGTCCGGTAGTCGTGCGAGTGCGTCTGCGTGCCGGTGAACTCCTCGGCTCCCGGCAGGGACGGCCGGGGCCAACGGGGTTTCCAGTGATGGCCGTTGGCGACCAGGACGGCCCCGTAGGTCAGTTCCGCCGTCCCGCCCGAGTCGCGGTTGCGGGTCGTGACGCTCCACAGCCCGCCGGGAACCGGTTCCACGCGCACCACTTCGGTGCGGAAGGTGATCGACGGCCGCAGCCCGAAGTGGTCCACGAAGCTGTCGAAGTACCGGGCGATGTGGAAGTGGCTGGGGTAGACCGGACAGTCCTCCGGCATGGGGAGGCTCGCGTACTCCATGATCTGGCGCGAGGTGTTGATGTGCAGGGATCGGTAGGCGGACGACATCCCGTTGTCGTTCAGATAGCGCCAGTTGCCACCGACCTCGGATCCCGTCTCGAAGCAGTCGTACGCGATCCCGCGCGCCGCGAGCACCTGGCAGGCGGCGATTCCGGACGAGCCCGCCCCGATCACACACACCCTTTCCATGTCCGCCCCTCCCTGTGACCACCCGGTCACATGACCGGGTGGTCACAGGCTGCTGCGCGACCGGCGCCCTGTCAATGACCCTGACAGGAAGGCGAGTTCAGGTGGACTGGGGATCAACAGCGTTTCCTGCCCGACTCGTTGACAGGCGACGTCGGCGCACCGACGATGACCGGGCGGTCACATGACCGCCCGGTCATGCACGGGAGTCTTCATGCCCACTTCCACCTGGACCCGTCTGTCACCGGTGCGCCGCGAACGGGTCCTGGTCGCCGCGATGGACGAGTTCGGCACCCACGGCTACTCCACCGGAAGCCTCAACGTCATCGCCCGCGAGGCCGGCGTGGCCAAGGGCTCGCTGTTCCAGTACTTCGAAGGCAAACTCGACCTCTTCGCCTACGTGGCCGAGCAGACCTCCCTGCGCGTCTATACCGCGATGGAGCCCTGGCTCGACGGGTACGACGGCTCCACGGAGTTCTCCCGCTACCTCACCGACGCCCTGGAGGCCTGGCTCGACTACTTCGCCCGCCATCCGCTGGAACGCGGGGTCACCGCCGCCACCAACATGGAACTCGACCCGGCCGTCCGCAACGCCGTACGCGCCCCGGTGCAGGACATCTACCTGGCCGGGCTGCGCCCCCTGGTCGAGCGTGCGGTCGAGACCGGCGACCTGCGAAAAGGTGCCGACGTCGACGCCCTGCTGTCCCTGCTGCTCGTCCTGCTGCCGTACTTCGCGCTCGCGGCCCACACACCCGGCCTCGAAGGACCGGTACGGCTCGCGGGCGAACACCGGGAAGTCCGCCGGGCGAACATCGCGCGCCTGATCGGCCCGGTCCTCGCCGACTTCGTGCCGAAGGGGCCCTGATGGACGCGCCCGACTACGACGTACTCGTCATCGGCTCCGGATTCGGCGGCAGCGTCACCGCGCTGCGCCTCACCGAGAAGGGGTATCGCGTCGGGATCCTGGAGTCCGGCCGCCGCTTCGCCGACACCGACTTCCCGCGTACGTCCTGGCATGTGCGCGACTACCTCTTCGCCCCGCGCCTCGGCTGCACGGGCATCCTGCGCATGACCCTGCTGGGTGACGTCCTCGTCCTCACGGGCGCGGGCGTCGGCGGCGGCTCCCTCGGCTATGCCAACACGCTCTACGAGCCGCCCGACGCCTTCTACGAGGGCTCGCCGTGGGCCCGGATCACCGACTGGCGAAGCGAACTCGCGCCCTACTACGCGCAGGCCCGCCGCATGCTCGGCGTCACCCCCAACCCCGTATTCACCGACGCCGACCGGCTCCTCAAGGACACCGCGAATGATCTCGGCTGCGCGGACACCTTCAAGACCGTTCCGGTCGGTGTGCACTTCGGGCCGCCCGGCACCTCTCCCGGCGCCCGCGTCGCCGACCCCTACTTCGGCGGGGCGGGGCCCGAGCGCAACGCCTGTCTGCACTGCGGCGCCTGCATGACCGGCTGCCGGTACAACGCGAAGAACACACTGCCGAAGAACTACCTGGGCCTGGCCGAACACGCGGGCGCCCAGGTGCTGCCGCTGCGCACGGTCACCGACGTCACCCGGAACGGTGAGGGCTGGGCCGTCACCTCGGTACGCACCGGTGGTGGCCCGCTTCGCCGCGAGCGGACCCTGACCGCTGGGCACGTCGTCTTCGCGGCGGGTGCCCTGGGCACCCAACGACTGCTGCACCGGCTGCGGGCCGGCGGCTCCCTGCCGCGGGTGTCGTCCCGCCTCGGCCGGCTGACCCGCACCAACTCCGAGGCCATCCTCGGCGTCCGGGCCAGGGACAGGACCACCGACTTCAGCCGGGGCGTCGCCATCACCTCCTCCGTGCACCTCGACGAGAACACGCACGTCGAAGCCGTCCGCTACGGCCGTGGCAGCAATCTGCTCGGGCTGCTCGGCGCGATGCTCGTCGATCCCGTCCCCGGCCGCTCCCGGCTGCTCCTCGGTCTGGTAGCGATGGCACACAATCTGCGCGACCTGCCGAGCCTGCACAGCCCGCGCCGCTGGTCCCAGCAGTCCGTCGTCCTGCTGGTCATGCAGTCCCTCGACAACTCCGTGACGACGTACCTCCGCCGGACCCTCACCGGACGCAAGCGGCTGACCAGCCGCCCCGGCGAGGGCACCCCCAACCCGACCTGGATACCCGCGGGACACCGGGCGGCCCGCAGAGCGGCGGAGCGGATCGGTGGCCAGGCCTGCGGCACCTGGGGCGATCTGTTCGACATCCCTACCACCGGACATCTCATCGGCGGATGCACCGTCGGCGAGAACCCGGAGACCGGAGTCGTCGACCCCTATCACCGGCTGCACGGGCATCCGGGTCTGCACGTCATCGACGGTTCCACGATCTCGGCGAACCTCGGTGTGAACCCCTCCCTCACCATCACCGCCCTGGCCGAGCGGGCCGTGGCCCTGTGGCCCAACCACGGCGAGGACGACCTCCGGCCCGACCCCGGTCTGCCCTATCGCCGAGTGCCGCCGGTACCGCCGAGGCACCCCGCCGTGCCCGCGGACGCACCGGCGGCGCTGCGGTTGGAACCCCCGACCGGAAAGGACCCCCTGTGACGCCCTACCCCGAGGAACCCTGGCATCTGGCCGGCCAGATGTATCTGTCGCTGTGGCTGGTGCCGAGCCGAGAACTGCCGCCGGTGGCGGACGGCACCCGGCCGGTCGCCATCGCCGGACGCGGTGTGGTCGGCGCCGCCTGGGTCGTCTACGAGAACGACAGCGTCCTGCACTACAACGAACTGCTCCGCGCCGTCCTCGTACGGGACGGCCACCGCCCCCGTGTCTGCATCACCGACATCTGGGTGGACAGCGCCGCCTCGATGGCGGGCGGCCGGGAACTGTGGGGTATCCCCAAGGAGATGGCGGACTTCGACATCGACCGGACCGCCGGTGTACGGGCGGGCGCGGTGACGCGGAAGGACGCCCTGGCCACCGCCGCCTTCGAGCCCGGCCGCCGGATACCGGGCCGCTGGCCGCTCACCTATCGCGTCGCGCAGACCCTCGACGGCGGGCTGAAGACCAGCTCCGTCCGCTCGCGCTCCACCGTACGGACGGCCAAGGCGCGCTGGACCGCACACGAAAGCGGTCCGCTGCGGGGGTTGGGCCGCCGCCCGCCTCTGCTCAGCCTGGCCCTGAACGACTTCACCATCCGATTCGGGGACACCGCCCGCGCGCCGTCCCCGCCGTCCGCACCACCCGCGCCGGAGGCCTGTACGTGGAATGAACCGACCGGCGGTGGATGAGAGTTGGACAAGTGGAGGCGATCAAACTCTGGTCCGGCGGCCTACCGGCCGGTATACAGACCAGGTTGGGTCTGCCGGGCAGGAGCCGTCCGGCCTGCCGCGGCGCCGCGATCCCTTGCGCGCCGCGGGAAAGCCGGTACCCGTTCAGCAGGCCGTCATGGCTTCAGGGGAGGGGCACGATGAACCATCACACGCGTCCGGACAATGGCGTCCCGAGGCGACGGGGCGCCATGGCGCTGGGGGCCGCGCTGAGCAGCTGCGCGCTCGTCGCCGGTGTCGCGGCGGCGACTCCCGCCGCGGCGGGCGAAGGACATGCATCGCATGGCGTGGACTACGTCGCGCTCGGCGACTCGTACACGTCGGGGCCGCTGATTCCTCAGCAGGTCGACGCGAACTGCGCGCGTTCCGACCACAATTACCCGTCGATCACCGCGGCCGCGCGCAAGGTCGCCTCGTTCACGGACGTCAGCTGCTCCGGCGCGAAGACCGACGAGATGTGGAAGGCACAGGGGACCAACGGACCCCAGCTGGACGCGGTGAAGCGCGACACCGACCTGGTGACCCTGCAGATCGGCGGCAACGACATGGGCTTCGGCCCGATCATCGCCACCTGCGCCGGGCTCAGTTCGAAGGACCTCGCGGGCAACCCCTGTCAGCAGTACTACGGCGCCGCGGGCTACGACCAACTCACCCTGAACATCCTCCAAACGGCCCCCAAGGTCGCCCGGGTGCTGCGTGAAGTGCACGCCAGGGCTCCGCATGCCCGCGTGGTCGTCGTCGGCTACCCCGACCTCCTGCCCGACGACGGCAGCGGCTGCTATCCGACCGTTCCGTTCGCCGCGAAGGACTTCCCCTATCTGCGGGACACCGGCAAGCGGCTCAATCTGATGCTCCGCACGGTGGCGTTCCTGAACCGCGCCGAGTACGTGGACACCTACGGGCCGACCATCGGGCACGACATGTGCAAGGCCCCCGCCGATCGCTGGATCGAGCCGCTGCGCCCGACCTCGCCCGCCGCTCCGGCCCACCCCAACGCCAAGGGCCAGGAGGCCATGGCACGCGCGGTGCTGGCGCACCTGGGCGAACGAGCCCGGCACCACTGACCGTTCCGGTCGTGACCCCCGATGCCTGGGCGTCCCTGTCGGCGAGCGCCCGTGCGCTCGCCGACAGGCTTTCCCGGGGCACGGGCGCAGCCGTCGGCCACGAGCGGGAGTTCCAGCCGACGCGCCGGGACGGGAACCGTACTGACCGGCCGTGTCAGGGGGTCGGGACCTCGTCCACGAACGCGGTGCCGGCGCTCCGGTAGGCGGCCACCTTCGAGGCCACCTGGGCCGGGGTGAGGACCTGGTCCTTGACGTGCAGGACGTAGTCGACCTGTTCGTCGTACGCGCGCGCCGCGGTCGAGGTCTGTCCCGCGAGGTCGATCAGCCACTGGTTGAAGTTGATCGACATCGGCCGCTCGGGCAGGTACTGGGCGTCGTGGGTGCCGAACAGCTGGCCGTCGATGTAGTACTTGATGCTGCTGTTGTCGATGGTGAGCACCAGGTCGTGCCATCCGGCGTAGCTCTGGCGTGCCTCGGTGTGCTGGTTGACGGCCTGCCAGGGATCCGGGTTGTACGTCTCCCAGGAGGTCGTATAGAGGATGTTGCCCGTCTCGCCCCAGCCGCCGTTGGGCAGGTACTCGAAGTCGTACTCGGCGTAGTCGTCGGCCATCGGCGCTGTGAGGTCGTTGATGGTGAAGAACGTCTGCACCAGGTGATCGCCGTCCGGGCCGGACTCGGGAGCGTCGGCGAACTTCACCCGCGCCGCGTAGGTGCCGTTCTTGAACTTCATGCTCTTGGAGACGACTTCGGTCTGCCGGGTGGATTCCGCGGTGCCCGAGGTCGACGTCCGCAGGTTCATCACGGAGTTGCCGGACACGGTGGGGAAGGTGACCTTGGAGGGGTCCCAGGTCGCGCCGGGGACTCCGGGGCCGCCGGAGTTGGAGCGGACGTTCCAGCCGTGCGCGGAGATCGCGGGGTCGGTGTACGACGAGTAGGTGAAGTCGTCGAACAGCGCCTGGCCTCCGCCGGGCGGGTCGGTGGGGTCGGTGGGGTCGGTCGGATCCGTGGGGTCGTTGCCCTCCGGCGCCGTGCCCCACACGGTGGTTCCGGCGAGCTGGGCGGTGACCTTGTTCCAGTCCGCGTACGAGGTCTGCGCGCCGTTGAAGGAGTAGTCGTCCGCCTGGTTCACGGACTGCCAGTTGGACTGGTAGAAGCGCAGCTGCATGTCGCCGGTATCGGCGCCCGGGGCCAGCGCGCCGGCCGTGGAGGTGAAGCCGATCTCCAGATAGCGGTCCGCGGTTCCGGTGGGATGAGCCAGGGTGCCGAACGTGCCGGTGACGTTCGCGCATCCCTTCACCGCCCAGGAGCAGGCGAAGCGATAGGTGGTGCTCGCCGAGTCCGCCTTGAAGTAGTAGCGGATCCTCACCTGGCTCAACTGCACTGCGGTGGAGCCGGTGTTGCGCACCTTGAACCAGGGCTCGCTCTGGTCCGCGGTGGCGCCGCTCGCGCTGGTGCGGTACTGGACGGCAAGACCTCCGGCCGCGGCGGCGGGGGCGGACATCGGAACGGCGACCAGGGCGGTGCCGCCCAGGAGCGCCGACAGGGCGAGGGCCACGCGACGGCGGCCTGTGGGGGGACGGCTAAGGGGACGGTTTCTCATGTGGGTTCCTTTCGGTGGGCTCCCGCCGACCGCGGGAGGTGGGGGTGCTCAGGAACGCGAGAAGACGTGCCGTGCTTGACCAGTTGACCGTTCGGCCCTTACCAGTTGACGTCGCCTGAAAGTGGCATAGACCATTGCGTCCGTCAACCCCCTTGCGCCAAAGGGGACTTGCTTGGATCGGGACGGTTCGGGTTACCTGTGCAGCGAAGCCGCTTTGATTCAACCCCCTTGACCAGCAGACAAGTTAGGGTCAGAGGGCATACCAGTTGGCCGGTACCGACGACGAACGAGAGTCCTGCATGGAGATCGATCCCGACGCCTCCCGCGCGGTACTCAAGCGGGAAAGAGTCCGCGACACGATCCTCGAGCTCATCGAGGAACGCCGCCCCGGCGACGCCATTCCGTCAGAGCGCTCTCTCTGTGCCCAACTCGGTGTGTCCCGGCCCACTTTGCGAGCAGCGGTGGACCAACTCGTGGTCGCCGGACTGCTGGTGCGTGAGCACGGGCGAGGCATGTTCGTGGCCGCCGAGAAGATCACCCAGGAACTGGTCCCGGACCGGCAGACGTTCAGCCTGCCCCAGGCCGCGGGCACATGGACCAGCAGACTCCTGGAATTCAGCACACTGTCCGCCGGTGCCCGGGTGGGCCGCAGGCTGCGCATCTCGCCGGCGGCCAAAATCCGGTACGTGGCACGGCTCCGGCTGGTCGACGGCTCGCCCATGGCCATCGAGTACCTGCACGTCCCGGCCGACCTGGTGCCGGACCTGACCAGTGACGAACTGGAGGACGGCGACCTGTACGAGCATCTCGGTGAACGGCACGGAATCCAGGTCAGTGAGGCGGTCCAGTCGATCGAGCCCACGGTGGTGACCCGCGACGAGGCGGGCCTGCTCGATGTGCCGGAGCTGTCCCCAGCCCTGCTGTTCGAGCGACTCACCTCGGACGCCCTGGGCCGACCGGTGGAGTATGTCCACTCGATCTACCGCGGCGACCGCTACCGCATCGTCTCCCGGCTGGCGCTCGGTCCGCGATCCGAACACCCGTCACCCCGCGACGGACACCACCCCGGTATCCCGCCGGGAGACTTCCTGCCGGGCGAACCCGTCACCTTCTCCACCCGCGGCGTGGTGGCCGGCGGCCTCTTCGGTCACAGCGGCGGACGAGGTGAGGGCGGCCCCGCCACGTGACAGAGAAGGCGGCCCCGCAACGTGAGAGAGGGCGGCCCCGCAAGGTGAGAGAGAGCGACCCCGCAGCCTGGCGGCGGAGGAAGGCCCTGACCTCTTACCGGCTCCAGGCAGGCGGGCGCTTCTCGGTGAACGCCTGGGCGCCCTCGGTGGCGGCGCCGGTGGTGAAGACCGGCGCACTCAGCGGATCCTGGACGGTGTAGGCGGTGTGGTCGTCGAGGCCGCGGGTGTCCTGGACGATCCGCTTCGTGATGTGGACGGCGTCGCGGGAGTGGGCCTGAACTCGTTCGGCCAGGGCGAGGGCCGCGTCGAGTGCTCCGTCTTCACGGGTGAGCCGGTTGACGAGCCCGTACCGGGCCGCGTCCGGAGCGGGCAGGGCGGTCGCGGTCAGCAGCATCTCCGTGGCCACGTGGTAGGGGAGCCGGCCCGGGAGCCGGACGGCTCCGCCCTCGGCCGCGATAAGCCCGCGGGCGACCTCGGGCAAGGCGAAGAACGCGGTGTCGGATGCGGTGATGAGGTCGCAGGCGAGGGCGAGTTCGAAGCCCCCGGCGATGGCCGCGCCTTCGACGGCGGCGATGAGCGGCTTGCGGATGCGGGCGCGGGTGAGTCCGGCGAGCCCGCGGTCGGCGACAAGCGGAACGCCTTCGGTGGGGAAGGCCTTGAGGTCCATTCCTGAACAGAAGTGGCCGCCCGCACCGGTAAGGATGCCGACGGACAAGGACGGGTCGGACTCCAGGCGGGTGAGGGCCGAGTCCAAGGCGTCGGCCAGGACTTGGTCGACGGCGTTACGGACACGGGGCCGGTTGAGGGTGATGAGCAGGACGCCGGGGCGTGGTTCGGCCGTCATCACTACAGGGTCAAGGCTGTCCATGCGGTGTGCTCCTTGCCGTGGGCGGATGGGCAGATGGGCAGGCGGGCAGGCGCCTGGGTGAGGAGGGGGCAGCCACGCCGACGGGCCGGGTGGCCGGGCAGGCGCGCGGGCATGCGGGCACGCGCGCCTGCGGGAAAGGTCAGGTCAGATCCGTACGACGGGCAGCGCGGCGAGTCCGCGCATCACCCGGGCCGGTCGCCAGGGGAGTTCGTCGTCGGGTTTGGCCAACTGCACCTGGCCCAGACGCTGCAACAGCAGGGGGAAGGCGACGGCACCTTCGAGCCGGGCCAGGGCGGCGCCGATGCAGAAGTGGGGGCCGTAGCCGAAGGCGAGATGGTCGTTGGGAGTTCGGCCCACATCCAGCCGGTCGGCGTCCGGGAAACGGGCCTCGTCGCGGTTGGCGGAGCCGATCAGGAGACTGACGATGTCCCCCTCGCCGATCGACTGACCGTGCAGGCCGATCGGTTCGGCGGCGCACCGGAACGTCGCGTCCCGCACCGGGGAGTCGTAGCGAAGGAGCTCCTCGACGGCTGTGCCGACGAGTTCCGGGCCGGCTTCCGCTTCGGTCAGCCGGGCGGCCTGGTCCGGGTTCCGGAGCAGCGCGAGCGTGCCGTTGCCGATGAGGTTCATGGTGGTGTCGTGGCCGACCAGCAGCAGGAGGTAGGCGGTCGAGCGCAGCTCCTCCTCGCTCATCGCCCCGCTGTGGTCGCCGGCCCGTACGAGTGCGCCCAGCAGGTCAACCCCACTGCTCTCACCGCCGGTTCGTTTGCCGGCGATCAGGCGGTGGAGGAGGGCATGCAGTTCGTTCTCCACCCGGGCCGGATCCCGGCCCGGAGCGGGCGCGATCGTGGCCATGAGTGTGTCCCGAGTCGCCGCGTTGTCGAGTTCCTCGGGGACACCGAGGATCGCGCAGATCATCCGGAAGGTGAGAGGTGCCGCGAACGCCGCGATCACATCGACGTGGGTGTCGTGCTCGATCCGGTCCAGCAGACGGTTGGCGGTGTCCGCGATGAAGGGTTCCAGCCGGGCGATACGGCGGGGCACGAACGCCGCGTTCACCAGGGTCCGCAGACGGGTGTGGTCCGGGGGGTCGGCGTGGACCAGATGCCGGTTCAGCCCGGCCGGCCCCGGAACATAACCGGGCACCCGGCCCGGGTCCTTGCTCAGCCGCCCATCGGTCAACAGGGCTCGGACGTCCGTGTAGCGGGAGATCTGCCACACGGTGGGTCGGCCGGGCCTGCGGTCCGCGTGAGCGGGCGCATGCCGGCGCAGCCAGGTGAAGTAGGGGTAGGGATCCCGCACCCGCGTGGCCAGCAGGTCAGGGGGCGGGGACGGTGTGTGGGGAGCGGGCACGCTGGCTCCGGACTCGATGATCGAAACGGACACCGCGCCAACGCTGGGACGCGACCGAAAGATACGGAAGACGTCGAAATCGTGCGCGACACGAGAGGCAAGATCGCCCCGACGGGTCAGTCCGTCGATGGGCTCCGGGGCGGTATCCGCCCGACGCGACGAAGGGTGGTCCCTCGGCTAGGGTGATGTGGACGACGTGCTCACTCCGGTCGTTTCGTGCTGCCGACCGTCCGCTGCCCCTCGTGCGTCCACCACTGGTTCGTGGCGTGGCAGGAAAACCTTGAGGGCTGTCGCGGGATCCGCTGCCGTACGCATCGGCAACGGGGCCGTCGGCCGGCCCGGAGCGGGCACCGACATCGTGTGATGCGTGGAATTCCGGATCGGATTCGAGAGGACTCACACATGCCCTTCGCCACTGCCAAGGACGGCACACAGATCTTCTACAAGGACTGGGGATCGGGCCAGCCAGTCGTCTTCTCCCACGGCTGGCCGCTGACCGCGGATGCCTGGGACGCCCAGATGAAGGTGATGGCGGACAACGGCTTCAGGGCCGTCGCCCACGACCGGCGCGGTGGCGGACGCTCCGGCCAGACCTGGGACGGCAACAACCTCGACACGTACGCCGACGACCTGGCGGCGGTCATCGACGCGCTCGACCTCCGGGATGTCATCCTGGTCGGCCACTCGACGGGCGGTGGCGAGGTCACCCGATACATCGGCCGGCACGGCTCCGGCCGGGTGGCCAAGGCGGTCCTGGTCGGCGCGATCCCGCCGCTCATGCTCAAGACCGAAGACAACCCCGAAGGTCTGCCGATCGACGTCTTCGACGATATCCGCAAGGGCGTGGAGACCGACCGGTCGCAGTTCTACAAGGACCTCAGCGCCGCGTTCTACGGCGCCAACCGTGACGGATCGACCGTCACCCAGGGGACGCGGGACGAGTTCTGGCTCTGGGGAATGACCGTGGGCATCAAGGGCGCCTACGACTGCGTCAAGGCGTTCTCCGAGACCGACCTCACCGAAGACCTCAAGAAGATCGACGTACCCACACTCATCGTGCACGGCGACGACGACCAGATCGTTCCCATCGTGGCTGCCGGCGACAAGTCCTCGAAGCTCGTGAAGGACGCGATCTACAAGGTGTACCCGGGCGCTCCCCACGGTCTCGCCATGGTGCCCAAGTTCGCCGAGGTGTTCAACGCCGACCTCCTCGACTTCGCGCGCAGTTGAACCACCGGCCTCCGGACAGAACGCGGGACGAAGGAGGCCGCCACATGCGTAGTGCCCCGGAGGCATAGTCGATACGCTCCCTGTGGGGGGAACACCCATGCGGATGGGGGACGTTCGTGGCGTATCGGAGACCGGTGCGGCTGTGCTGCGGAGCAATGCGGAGCCTTAGCCATGGGGCTGGTGCTGGCCGGCTGCTCGGCGGCGGGGGACGGCGGAAACGCGGAACCCGCCGCTTCCAAGGACGCGACAGCGAGCAGTCGTACGAGCGCCACCCCCGCCCCGGCCGCGAGCAGCGGCACGAGCGCCAACTCGGCGCCGGCCCCGTCACCCAGCGGCACAGGACTGGACTTTCATCCCGATCCGGGCCGCGCGCCGAAGACCCGCGCGGAGGGCTTGCGCCTGGCCCGCGCCATCGCGGCGGCGCCCGCCAACTGGGGCCCCGGATACGTCAAGCGGAACCCGTACGAGAGTGACCCCGGCTACTGGCCCGTGCTCGACGCGAACTGCGTCTGGCAGCGCGAACCACTGCCCTCGACGGTGCTCGCCAGTCTCACCCGCTACAGCGAACTGCCCGCGGAGAACGGCAAGGGCCCGATCCGCCTCGCCGCGGTCGTCACCGTGCACCGGACCGTGCGGGACGCCGAATGGGAGATGGCCGGGACTCTCGAAGAAGCCCTGCGCTGCCCCGACCAGCAGCTCCGCCAGGGCGAGCGGATCACCGGACTGCTCTCCCAAGGGTCCGCATTCGGCCAGTTGGGCAACTTCAGCGCCGAGGACACGATCACGGAGGGCGGCCAGTACTACAGCGACGAACTCGGCGGTCCCTATTACTACTACTGGATGCAGGGCCGCATGGCCCAGGTCACCGTGGCCGTCGTCGGCTTCCGTGCCCGGTTCCGCCGTGAGGTCGAGGCGGCCCGCCGGGTGACCAGCCCCTGGGCCGTGCCGGTCACCGGCGCGGACCCGGACGCGGCGGCGCCCTGGCTGGCCACCGCGTTCGTGCCCGGCCCCTCGCTGGAGGAGGCGGTCAACCGCCACGGTCCGCTCCCCGCGCGCAGCGTGCGCGTCCTGGCCAGGATGCTCGCCGCCGCACTGCGCGAGGTGCATGCCGCCGGGCTGGTCCACCGGGACGTCAAGCCCGCCAACGTCCTGCTCGCGGTGGACGGCCCGCGCCTCATCGACTTCGGGATCGCCCGCGCGGCCGACGAGACCGCGATCACCTCCACCGACCTGGTCGTCGGCACACCCGGGTTCCTGTCCCCCGAACAGGCCGAGGCGCGGGGCTCCGCGGTGGGCCCGCCGAGCGACATCTTCTCGCTGGGCTGCCTGCTGGCGTACGCGGCGGGCGGCCGGCCGCCGTTCGGCACCGGCACGGCGGACGCCCTGCTCTACCGAACGGTCCACGACGAACCCGACCTGGCCGGGATCGAATCCGAGGGGGACACGGACGACGGCGGCCTGCCGGCACTGCTGCGCCGGTGCCTGGCGAAGGACCCGGCGGACCGTCCGACGGCCGAGCAGTTCGGCACGGCACTGCTGGTCGAGGACGCGGTCCCCGAGGGCGGGCAGCTCGACTGGCTGCCCGAGGACGTCGTACGGGCCATCGCCGACCGTTCGTCCGAGATGCTGGCGCTGCCCGACATCGAGCCGACAGTCGCCGAAGCGTCAGGGGACGGGGAACGGACCTCGCCGAGCCGTCGGCGCCTGCTCGTGCTGGCTTCCGGGGCGGCCGTGCTCCTTGCGGGTGGCGGTGTGGCGGCCTGGGCCGCTCTGCGGGACGAGGACATCCCGGGGTCGCCGGCGCCGCGGGACCACCGCTGGGCCGTCGGCGTGCAGGCGGACCTGAGCGGGCCGCAGCGGACCGTGGGCGAGGCGCAGGAGCGGGGCGCGCGGCTGGCGATCGAGCACTACAACTCCCGCAAGGACAAGCCTTTCGAGCTCGTACTGAAGACCGCTGACGACGGCGGCAGCGCCGGGCGGGCGCCGGGCGCTGCGAAGAAGCTGATCCTCGACACGGACGTGCTCGCCGTACTCGGCCCGACCAACGACGAGACGGCGGGCGCCGTCCTCGGTTCCTACGACGAGGCCCTGCTGCCGCTGCTGTGCCTCTCGGCCGGGGGGCTGATCCTGACCGCGCAGCAGTACCGGTCCTTCGTGCACTGCCGGCCCAGCGACGCGGCCGTCGCCCTGCCGATCAGCATCTATCTCATGCGGCAGAAGGGAAAGCTGCGCGCCGGCCTGCTCCAGGACCGCACCGCACGGACGTACGCCCAGGAGTCCGCCTCGATCAACGCCATCATGCTGCGCCGGCTGGGCCGGCCGGCCTACCCCCGGGTGATCCCGGCGGACACCAAGGACGTGCAACCCGTCGTCGCCGACATGCTGCGTGCGGGGATCGGCTCCTTCATCTACGCCGGTGACGCACAGGGCGGGGCCCGGGTGGCCCGCGCACTGGCCGCCGCAGGTTTCGACGGCCCACGGCTCACCCCGCAGGCCGTGATCGACCCGGAGTTCCTGAAGGAGGCCGGGAACGCGGCCGAAGGATGGCTGCTGACCGCTTCCTTCGTCGACCCCTCCGCCGTGCCGGCCGCGGCGGCCTTCTCCGCCGCCTTCCGCAAGCGGTACGGAGCCGAGCCCGGCCACTACGCCGCCGAGGCGTACGACTCCGTCAACCTCGTCGTCCAGGAGATGGTGAAGGCCGCGAAGGGCGGACGGCCGCCGAAACGCCAGGAGTTGTTGGGCGTGTTGCGCAAGAGCCACTACAAGGGCATCACCAAGGACTTCTCCTTCAAGCCGGCGGACGGCGCGTTCGCCGGCTGGGGCGTCTTCCTGTACCAGGTCGAGGGCGGGCGGTTCCGCTTCCTCGGCGCCGCCCCCTCCCAGGTGTAGCGGTGACCGGCGGGCACGGGCAGGGGCACGCGGGAGTGCGGGCGCTCAAGCCGGGGGATCCGCCTTTCGTCGGCGGCTACCGGCTGCTCGGCCGGCTCGGCGCGGGCGGCATGGGCGTGGTCTACCTGGCCCGCTCGACGGGCGGGGCGCTGGTCGCGCTGAAGGTGATCCGCGCCGAGTACGCGTCCGACCACGACTTCCGGGCCCAGTTCCGGCGTGAGGCCGAGGCGGCGGCCGGGCTCAGCGGGCGATGGGTCGTACCGGTCACCGCGGCGGCTCCGCAGGCCCGCGAGCCCTGGCTGGCCACCGCCTTCGTACCGGGCCCGTCCCTGGCCGAGGCCGTCGCGCTGCACGGGCCGCTGCCGGACCGGACGGTGCGCGCGCTCGGAGCCCGGCTGGCGGAAGCGCTCATCGAGGTGCACGCCGCGGGTCTGGTGCACCGGGACGTCAAGCCGGGCAACGTCCTCCTCGCCCTGGACGGGCCCCGGCTGATCGACTTCGGCATCGCGCGCGGCACCGGCGCCACGGCGCTCACCGCGAGCGACGTGGTGATCGGCTCGCCCGGCTATCTCTCGCCCGAGCAGGCGCGGGCCGAGGGCGGTGAGATCGGTCCGCCGAGCGACATCTTCTCCCTGGGCTGTGTCCTGGCGTACGCGGCGACCGGGCGCCGCCCGTTCGGCATCGGCACCCCGGCCGCCGTCATCTTCCGTGCGGTCCACGAGGAGCCGGACCTGGACGCCGTACCGTGGGCCCTGGTCCCGCTGCTGACCGGCTGCCTCGCCAAGGACCCGCGCGCCAGGCCGACCGCGCCGGAGGTCCGGGACGCGCTGGCCGGTGAAGGCGAAGGGGAGGACGACTGGCTGCCCTCCGCGCTGCCCCGGCTGATCGCGGAACGCTCCGCCACGGTCCTGTCCCTGCCCGACCCCGGGCCGAGCACACGCGTGCTGCCGCCCGAGCGGCCCGGCCTCGCACGGCGCCGCCTGCTGACGCTGGGCTGGGCGGCCTGTGTGGTCGCGGTCGGCGGGGGAGTGGCGGCCTGGGCCGCCTCCAGATCCGCGGCCGGCAACTCCGGCGGGACGGGCTCCGGGGCACTGCCCCGGTACGTCATCGGGCTGCACGCGGACCTGTCGGGAAAGGACAAGGCGGTGGGCCGGGCGCAGGAGCGGGGCGTGCGGCTGGCCGTGGAACAGTTCAACTCCCGCTCCCGGGACGGCCGTAGCTTCGACCTGGCCCTCAAGGTCCTTGACGACGCGGGGGAGGCGGAGCGGGCCGCCGAGGTGGCCGGAAGCTTCGTCGCGGACCACGGTGTGTACGCCGTCATCGGCCCGACCGGCACCACCATGACGGAGACCGTCGCCGCCCGCTACGAGAAGGCCTTGCTTCCCATCGTGACCGTCTCGTCCGGCAGCGATCTGTTCTCCGAGACCACCACCCGGGCGTTCTTCCAGCTCAGACCCGACGAGGACACCCTGTCCACGGCCTTCATCCAGTACCTCACCCACACCGAGAAGAGCCGCAGAACCGCCCTCATCGACGACAGGGCGGCCAGTCGTACCAGTTGGCAGATCGTCAGGGACCTGACGACGTTCCCGCCCTCCAACGGCACCACGACCACCCATGTCGTGCCCGCGGACAGCGAGGACTTCGACACCGTGGCCGCCGCCGTGCTCGCGGCCAAGTCGGAGGCCGTGGTCTACGGCGGTTCCTCAACGAGGCGGGCCCGGCGGCCGAGGGCTGGGTGATCTGCACGACCTAGGTCGATCCGGCCGAACTGCCCGCAACCGCAAGCTTTGTGACGGCGTACAAGAGGCGCTTCGGCGTACGCGCCGTCGGGCGCTTCGCCGTCGAGGCGTACGACGCGCTGAACTTCGTCGCCGAAGGTCTGCGCGAGCTGGGCAGCGCCGGGGTCGAGCGGGGCGCCATGGTGCGCAGACTCCGCGCGTCCACGTACAAGGGGCTGGCCAAGACCATCCAATTCGACGCGGTGACCCACGAGTTCCGCTGGATCGACGGCCTCTTCCTGCACCGCGTACAGAACGGCACCCCGCATTTCCTGGGCCGCTACGACCAGCCCAAGAAGGCCTGATCCGGCGCCTGCCTGGCGGTCCTGCTCAGTCACGCGCCTGCCTCGGCCGCGCGACGGCGCGCACCGCGACCCGCACCGCCCCCGCCGAGCCGGGCCGCGTCAGTCTGTCAGTCGCGCGAGGGCCAGCGCGTGGGCGCGGTCCAGCGCGTCGGCGGCGGCGCAGGCGATGTCCGGCTCCACGCCGGTGCCCTCCCAGTTGGTGCCGGAGACGGGGTTGATCGCGCGGCCCACCGGAATGGTGGCTTCCAGGTGTGGGTGCACCGTCCAGCCCTCACGCGGGTGCGCCCCGCCGCCGGTGCGCTCGCCGACGACAACGGCCCGGCCCAGCTGCTGCAGGTCGTACGCGAGTTCCTCGGCG
Organism: Streptomyces sp. NPDC005784; assembly: GCF_042871525.1. Lineage (NCBI taxonomy): Bacteria > Bacillati > Actinomycetota > Actinomycetes > Kitasatosporales > Streptomycetaceae > Streptomyces > Streptomyces sp. NPDC005784. The sequence continues at coordinate 45,673 of NZ_JBIAIQ010000007.1, read as the reverse complement.
GCGGAGAAGGTGCGGCCGCTGGTCAGCACGTACAACGGCTTGGTGCCACCGAAGCGCGCGCCGGGCACGTGCGCGGGACTCCAGTACTGCTCGTGGCGTTCGCCGTCGCGCCAGTGCATGGTGTTGAGGTGGGTGCGCTCATCCAGCAGATGACCGCAGACGAAGGACACCGTGTCCGGGTCACCGCCCAGGTTGCCGCGAAGGTCCACGATCAGTGCCCGGGCGGATGAGGCCAGAGCGAGCGCGGCCCCCAGCGGCCCGGCCGCCCACTCCAACGGAAAGAGTGCCGGCGCCAGCTCCACCACGGCCACCACGCCCTCGAGCAGCTCAACCCGGGGTATGCCGCCCAAGGAGGTGTCGAAGTCCCGGCGCAGGGCCGCCAAAGCCGCCGCCCCCTGCTCCGGAGGCACCAGGTCGGCGTGGTACTTCAGTCTCAGGTGCCCGTCGCCGTTGACGGATTGGAGGTCCGCGGTGACCAGCCGGCCGAGCTCTTCGGCGCTGTCGACGTCGTACGCCCCCTCGGCGAGACGCTGTCGCAACAGCCCCGCGAGCTGCTCGGCCGTCTCCGGGAAGATGTAGTGCTCGGTCAGGAGCCGGGCCGTCTCGTCGATGACAGGGGCGGGCCTTAGCTGTGTCTGAGTCGTCATGGCAGGGAGTACAGCACCGCTCTTGCGAAAGCGTCAAGAGAGTTAGACACTTTCGGAATGCACGATCAGCCTCACAGTCCGCAGCCACCCGAGGAGCTCCAGGAGATCGGTGCGCCCGAGCAGTTCGCGGCGCTCGCCCATCCGCTGCGTCAGCGGCTCCTCTTCGTCCTCGGCCACCGGCCCGCTACCATCAGCCAACTCGCGGCGCAACTCGACGCGAGGAAGGGCAACGTGGCCCACCACCTCAAAGTGCTGCGGGAAGCCGGGCTGGTCCACATCGCCGAGACCCGCCGGGTTCGCGGCGGAACCGAGCACTACTACCAGCGCACGGCCCGCCGCATGGTCGTCGCCGAACCCCGTGCGGACGGCACGGCGGCGATGCTGGCCGCGGTCGCTCAGGAACTTCAACGCTCACCCGCGGAAATTGTTTTGACGCTGCGTCATCTTCGCCTCAGCCCGGCGAAGGCACAACAGCTCGCCGAGACCCTCGCCCGACTGGTCGACGAATCCGAGGAGGACGGAGAGGGTCAGCCCATGCACAGCGTGCTGGTGACGCTGTATCAGCAGGCCGCCCAACCGGCCGGCACCGACACTTCCCCCTAGGTCCTGTCCGAGGTGTCTCCGGTCCCTCCCCAGGACGGCCTTTCGGCAGACCCGGCCGGCGGGTCCCCGTCGGCCGGGTCTTCCGTACCGGGGAGGGACTGTTCGGTCCAGATGGCCTTGCCCTCCGGGGTGTAGCGGCTGCCCCAGCGTTCGCAGAGGGCGTTGACGAGCTGGAGTCCCCGGCCCCCCTCGTCGGTGTCCGAGGAGCGCCGGATGCGGGGCATGGTCAGACTCGCGTCGGACACCTCGCAGACGAGTGTTCCGCTGCACAGGAGGCGCAGCCCGATGGGGCCCCTGGCATGCCGGATGACGTTCCCGACGAGCTCACTGGCCAGTAGCTCCGTCGTCATGACCAGGTCGTCCAGCTGCCATTGGGCGAGTTGCTCCCGTACATGGCGGCGGGCCTCACCCGCGGCCTCCGGACCCTCCGGCAGAGCCCAGGAAGCCATCTGCCGGTCGGCCACGGTGTGCAGACGGGCGATCAGCAGGGCGGCGTCGTCGGCGGTCGGCCCACCCGGCAGCATGCCCGCGGTGACGGTGTCGCACAGGTCCTCCAGATCGGGACAACAGGCCTCGTCGGGGAGCAGATCGGCGAGCTGGGCCATGCCCTGGTCGATCTCCCGGTGCGACGACTCCACGAGCCCGTCGGTGAAGAGGACCAGAAGAGTGTCCGCCGACAGTTTCAGTTCCGTCGTCTCGAACGGAGGGAACGCGGCGCCCAGGGGAGGGTTGACGGCGACCTCGGGGAAGTAGGCGCTGCCGTCGGGCCGGACGACGAGCGGCGGCGGATGCCCCGCCCGCACCACGGTGCACGATCCGTCGGTGGAGTCGTACAGCGCGTACAGGCAGGTCGCGTACGCGTGCTCGCCGAGGCCCCCCACGATGTCGTTGAGGTGGCCCATGATCTCGTCGGGAGGCAGTTCCAGGGCGGCCAGCGTGTGCACCGCGGTGCGCAGGCGTCCCATGGTCGCGGCCTCGGGCAGACCGTGGCCCATCACGTCACCGATGACGAGGGCCACCTGGCCCGCGGACAGCGGGATCAGGTCGTACCAGTCCCCGCCCACGTCGGAGGTCTGCCCGGCCGGCAGAAATCTCGCCGCGGCGGTGACCCCGGGCACGGTGGGCAGCCTCAGGGGCAGCAGAGCCTGCTGGAGTTCCTCGGAGCGGGTGAGCTCGGCGTCGTAGAGCCGTGCTCTCTCCAGGGCGTGTGCCATGAGCGCGCTGATGGTGATGAGGAGCGTTCGTTCCTCGGACGTGAGGCGCCGCACGGTGTCGAAGGCGATGACACACACGCCGAAGGTGTGGCCGGAGGCCGTCAACGGGAGGAAGGCCCAGGCCTCCTTGTTGCTCGGAGGCCGGCTGCCGCCGTCGGGGAAGGCCGAGAACCATTCCTCCCGCGACGAGAAGAAACAGGGTTCGCCCGTCAGGACGGCCCGCCCGGCGGGACCGGCGTCGGGCAGTTCCATGCCGTGGGCGCCGTGCATCTGCTGGAGGAAGGAGCTCGGGTAACCGACGGACCCGATGTGCACCAGCCTCCGGTCCTCGATGACGAGCACGAGGAGGCCCTGCGCGTCGAACGGCGGCAGGACACGTTGGGCGACGGCCTTCACCACGTCCTGCGAGGTGGTCGCCGCGGCGAGCTGAGTGGTCAGCTCCGCCGTGCGGCGCGCCCGTTCGGCCGCGGTCCGGATGGCCGCCACCTGCTCCGCCTCCCGGCGGCGCCGATCGGTGACGTCGGTGAAGTACAGGGTGAGACCGCTGGGCACCGGGACGAGCCGCAGGTCGTAACAGCGGCCGGTGTCGGCCATCGTGACGTCGAAGCCGGTGGCGATGGACTCCGCGGCGCCGTGCCGGCACCGTTCCTCCAGGTCGGGCATCCCGCGCAGCGCGGGAAGGTCCCACAGGTCACGTCCGAAGAGCTGTTCGTCGGCCGAACCGAGAATGTGTTCCGCCTCCAGGTTGGCGAAGGTGATGCGCCAGTCGTCGTCCACGGACAGGAAGGCGTCGCTCATGTGCTGCAGGGCACGGCTGAGGGCATCGCGGGTGGAGCGCGACGCGTCGCTCGCCCAGCCCTTGCCGATGATGCGCGCGACCCGACCCTGCTCGTCGAGGACGACATGACCGGAAGCGCGAGTCCACGTGTAGCCCCCGTCGCCGCGCCGGACCCGGTACTCGGCCTCGAACGGCGCGTGGGTCCGGATGGTGCGTTCGGCCGCCGTCAGGGTGCTCGGGAGATCGTCGGGGTGCACCACCTTCATCCAGCTCTCGACGCCGGGCACGAAGGCCGCCGGATCGGTGTGGTAGACCTTCATGGCCACCTCGTCCCACAGCAGCTCACCGGTACTCACGTCCCACTCCCAGGAGCCGACCGGAGTGAAATCGAGGTCGGTGCCCAGGCGGGCGGGCTCCGGCATCGCCCTCAGACGGTTCATGGTCCATTCGGCCACCGAGGTGAGGAACGTCCACTGCGCGTGCGTCGGTTCCTCGTTGTCACCGGTGAGGCACGTGATCGCGCCGATGGCGCGGCCGGCGTCGACCAGGGGCACGGAGAACCAGCCGGACCGTGACAGCAGCGGCGCGGTGGGTTCGACCAGGTCGGAGGGGAGAGCCGGCACCCATGCGTGCCGGCCGGAGCGTACGGCGCGGGCCGTCGCCGTGGGCCCGTCCTGGTCGACGATCTCCCATGCCCGGGTGACCGACGACGGCAGTCCGGTGGTGGACACCAGACGCAGAGCCGACATGGGGCCCCGCAGGTAGACGGCCCCGCCGACGCAGCCCAGCTCCGCGATGGAGTGCTGAAGGGCGAGCCGGAAGACCTCGCTTTCCGTGATGCCGTCGTCAGCGGTTTCGAGTAGGTCCAGCCGCCTGATCACAGACCCAATATAGGATGGAATGCCGCATACGACACTCATGGAATTGTCTGCTGCCGAGGGTGCTTTCGGTCGGGGCCACCTCCTCCATGGGCCCGGTCCCTCCCCTCCGGAGGGGGTGGAGACCCTCCTGTCGCGTGTGACTGATGGACAGCTCCGCCGAGCCTCGGAGCGCCACGGTACGGCTCAACCCGTGCGTGTCGCGGGCGTGATCGCTTTGGCAGGTGGCACAACAGGACCGACTTCGAAGGAACGCACCCGATCACGATCACGATCACGATCACGATCACGTTCGCGGCCATCGGCCAGGGCCTCTCTGACGATTCCCGCAGGTCGCGGTCGGCCCGTACAGCGGCAGCGGCCGGTCGTCCGGCCGGCTCCGGAAGTGGGACGCCGTCGGCCTGCCGGTCGGAGCCGAGGACCGCGCGTGTCCCGGGTTGCGGGGCGCGGTGCGCGACACCACGCTGGCCAGAACGCCCGCGTGATCGACCGCTCGGGACCGGTCGCCCGTTTCCCATGGTGTCGCGCGGCGGTCCGCTCACGGGCACATGTGGCGGGTGGTCCGACGACGGGAGGACGGTGGCGCACAGGTGAACGCCGGATCGCGTCGTCCTCACCGGCGGCCGGGCGAGCCCGGCACGGGTCGCGGCGGGCGCCGGATGCGGTACGTCGTGGGGAATCGTTCCTCCCGTGGCGTCTGGGCAGTTGCGCGGGCGCGTACGGCCGGCTCGGATGTGCGGCGCGGCACCGGAGACCACAAGGGCGTCCCGGTGAGTCACGGGCTGCGGGTGGCCGCGGCGTACGCGTGGCGGCTGCTCGTCGTCGGAGTGGTCGCCTACGTGGTCTTCGCCCTTCTGGGCAAGCTGCAGCTGGTCGCCGTGGCCCTGTTTCTCGCGCTGGTCGTGACGGCGGTCCTGCGTCCCCTCGCCGATCTGCTGGCGCGTCGCATGCCGAGGACCGTGGCGGTGATCGTGAGCATCCTCGGGAGCCTCCTGCTCGTGCTCGGCGTGATGGCGCTGGTCGGTCGTGTCGTGGCGGGCGAGTCGGGGCAGCTGGGCCATGAGTTCGCCGGGGGGCTGGGGCGTATCGAGCGATGGCTGGCGGGCTCCCCCTTTCATGTGAGCCACTCGGTCCTGTCGAATCTCCAGGGCAAGGTGGCCACCTTCGTCTCCGATCACCGTTCCGTACTGATCAGCAGCGCCCTCAGTGGTGCAGGCCGCGCGGTGGAGTTCGTCACCGGCCTGGTGCTCGCCCTGTTCTGCTCGCTGTTCTTCATCCGGTCCGGGGACAGATTCTGGCGCTGGTTCCAGGAGTTGATGCCGGAGGGCGCGCGCGACCCGTGGGACCGCGGTGGGCGGGCGGCCTGGCGGACCTTCGCCGGGTACACGCGCGGCATCATCATCGTGGCGGCCACCAACGCCATTCTCGTCGGAATCGCCCTCTACATTCTGGGCGTCCCCTTGGCACTGCCGCTCACGCTCCTCGAGTTCTTCGCCGCGTTCATCCCGCTGGTGGGCTCGCCCGTCGCGCTCGGCGTGGCCACCGTCGTCGCACTCGCCACCAAGGGGCCGGTCGTCGCGATCATCGTGCTCGCACTGATCGTCGTCATCGGCCAGTTGGAGGGGCACGTACTGCACCCGCTCGTCCTGAGCTGGGCGGTCCGGCTGCACCCCGTGGTCGTGGCCCTGTCCGTCATCGCCGGGAGCATCCTGGCCGGTGTGACCGGCGCCGTCGTGGCCGTACCGATGGTGTCGGTCGCCTGGTCCGTGATCTCCGAGCTGCGCGCACGCCCCGAGCCGGAGCCCTCCGGACGCTCACCGGATCACCCCTCCGCTCCGCCCGAACCGCACTCCGAGCCGCCCGGACCGTCCCGGGCCGGGGAACCGAAGCGGTGACGGCCGAGGGCGGGCCAGGTTCATTCCGTCCAGCCCAAGTCCGTGTAGGACTTCCCGCAGGCGATGGCGGCCAGCGCGGTACGGGTGTACTCGACCAGTCGGCCGGGGAGCGCGTCCAGCGGCCACCACCGCCACTCCGTACACCGTTCGGGTTCCAGGACCCGGGGCTCGCCGCTCCAGCGGGAGGCGGCGAAGAACAACTGCAAGCGGGGGAAGGGGCTCCAGGGGTTGCGTTGATCCAGGGTGTGTACGAGGGACAGGTCGCGCGCCTCGATCGTGATGCCGGTTTCTTCCGACGCCGCTCGGACCATGCAGGTCAGCGCGGACTCTCCCGGCTCGCGGTGTCCGGCCGGTACGTGCCAGGTCGAAGGAGCGAACGGGCTGTCAGGGTGGCGTTTGCCGAGCAGGACCGCGCCGTCTCGTACGAGGACGAGGTGGGCGCCGACGATGCTGCGCTCCCGGTGCTCGCCCTCCTGCCGGACGCGCACGGTCGGCGGTGTGCCGCTGCTGTCCGTGCGGGGGTGCGGATGCCGTTGGTGTTCGTGGATGACGACCGCTGTGCCGGGGTCCATGGTCATGTACGCCGTCTCGTCGGGGTGGGTCCAGCGGAGCTGGATGCCTTCGTGGAGAGGGATCTCGTGGGCGGGCCGGTTCAGGGTGCCCCGGTAGACGAGGACCCGGTCCTTGAGCGTGCCGGCGGCGTCGACCGTCTCCACGGTGATGAAGGGCGTGAGGCCGGGGACGGTGAGGCCGGTCTCCTCGCGCAGTTCGCGGGCGATGCACTGGGCGCACGTCTCGCCGGGCTCGGTGCCGCCACCGATGAGGCCCCAAGTGCCAGGACTCCAGATGGGTTTGTTCGCGTCGCGCAGGTGCAGCAGATAGCGCCCGCAGTCGTCGACGAGAAGGGCGGCGGTGCCGGGCACGTCCATGGTGCGGGGGCTCGACGGGAGGCTGTCGGCGTCGGTGTCGGTGTCGGTCACGCGGAGGGTCCTTTCGTGTCGGACGATGGCGACGGAGTCGGGGCGTGAAGCGTGCGTGTGAAGCGTGCCCGTGAAGCGGGGTGCCGACCAGGGGCGGGTATTCAGCATTCCTGGGACAGGTGCGGAGTTCGGCCGAGATACCGCCGACGTGAACGAGGCCGGCGTGCTGCTTCTGGCGTGACGCGCGACCACCGAGCGGGAGTGGCGGACCGCCGCTCGCGAAGCTCTCGCCGCCCGATTCGACCGAGACGCGGCAGCCCAGCCCACCCGGGGTCGTGGCGCATGAGCACACAAGGTTCATGTGTCGGGGTGCCGTTGAGGCTCCGCGTCAGGACCGGGCGAGGCCACCGAACTCGTTGCCCTCCGGGTCGGCCAGGAACGTCCACGGGATGTCGCCCCGGCCCGCGGGAGTAGAGTGAAAGGTGCGGTTCGGAGGTCTCTGCCCCGGACAAGGGGGTTATGCCCCGAACAACGAGGTCGCCATGCAGCCAACGGAATCGTTCCCCGACGGACACGCCGAGGTACGCATAGTCGCGGCTTCCCCGGAGGTCGCCCGTCGCGTGGCGGAAGTGCTTCGACGCTGCTTCGCCGCCACCGAGCAGCGTAGCTACCCCGGCGGCGCCGACGGGGGCACGCGTCTTCAGCTCAGCGTCGACACCAGTCAGCCGGCGGAACCGGCACGCTCCTGGCTGGAGACCAGCCGTGCCTCGGAGAGACCCTCCGACGAAGGGGAGCCGGCATCCAGGAACGGTCCGCCCGGCCCGTCCCAGGAGTAGCGTGAGGGCATTGGGAGCACTTCGCGCACCGGCCCCGATGCCGGTGTCGTTCCCGGTGAGGAACAACGCCGGGCAACTGCCCAAGGCAGCGGGTCCGGAGACAGGCTTCGCGCGATGTCCGCCACCGCCGACCATCTCCCGCCGCGCGTCGCGCTCTTCAAGGCCCCGACCGTGCGCCTCGCTTTGAAGCCCGTGAGTCCGTCACGCGGGCGTGTCGAGCTGGACGGCGCCTGGTGGCCCCGTTCACATGATCTGGCGCACGAACTCTCCGCGCTGGCGGATGTGCTGGATCCGCTGTGGGGGCGGATCACCCGAATCGCCGTGGACCCCGGCCACTGGCCGATCATTCCGCGCAGGATCTTCGTCAACGGCCAGGTGGTGAAGGTCGATTGGTTCACAGCGGGGCAGGATCAACACAAGATCCTGCTGTTGTCCTACAAGGCGGGCCGCTGGGACCTCCTCGTGATCCCCCCGGAGACCAGCGCCCCCGCGGCGGCCCGGCTGATGGCTGCCGCGAGCGGCACCGGTCCGGCGCTGACAGCGACCGCCCTCCTGGCGGCGGAACAGGTCGACGTGACGCCGTTGGCGTGCGAGTCCGACACCGACCGCCCCGCCCGACTGCCGCTGGGCGGGTGGCAGCCGTCGTCACCGCCCCGGCCGGCAGTGCGCTGACGGCCGAGAGAGCGGTCCGTCCCGGCTCGATCAGCCGTGACTGCCCGCGCCGGATGCCATGAGGGTCTCGGCGGACGCCGTGGTCGTATCCGGAGGTACGACCAGCAGGTCCCAGCGCCCCTGGCCGGGAGCGATCAGGATGATGGCGGGCGGAGCGGATGCGGTCGGACTCCTGTGCAGTCGCACGACCTGACCGGCGACGAGGGTTCGGCCGGGCAGCGCGGGCCATGCGGCCCCGCTGACGGTGACGTTGCTGATGCGGCCCCACGCGCGCGGCAACCCGGCGAGGAGCTGGGGAAGTTCGGCGAGCAGGTCGTACGAGCGTGGCCACCATGCTCCGTCGATGGCCCGGGGCAGACCGCTGTGAGGCGCCAGGCGCAGGCGCAGGAGGGAATGGACGGGAGGCGGAGGCTGCACTGCGGTGGTCATCTGGGCTCCTGCCGACTGTCGTACAGGGATGAGCGTTTGGCCTCAGACGCGGCGGGCGGCGACGCGCTCCGGAGTGGGCCAGTGCACCTCGGACACCCAGCCGAGGCGTTCGAGGATGCGGATGACGGCGGCCGACGGGTCGATCTGGCCGCGGTCCACGCCGTGGCGGGCGCTCGTGGGGTCGGCGTGATGGAGGTTGTGCCAGCTCTCGCCGAACGACAGCAGGGCCAGCGGCCACAGGTTGGTGGCCCTGTCGTGGCGCCTGGTGTGGAACGGGCGTTCGCCGATCATGTGGCACAGCGAGTTGACGCTCCAGGTCACATGATGGAGCAGCGCGATGCGGACAAGTCCCGCCCACAGAAGGGCGGTTGCGCCGTACACCCAGGTGCCGCCGATCGCCCAGCCCAGCCCGAAGGGCAGGGCGAGGGTGAGCACGCACAGCGCCGGGAAGGCTCGGTCGACGGCCCGGATGTCGCGATCGGCGAGGAGGTCGGGGGCGTAACGCTCCGCGGGTGTGAGTTCGTTGCGGAAGAGCCAGCCGACGTGTGCGTGGAACAACCCGCGCAACTGGCCGCGCAGATGTGTGCCGTAGCGGTACGGGGAGTGCGGGTCACCGGGCCGGTCGGTGAAGGCGTGATGACGGCGGTGGGTGGCGACCCAGCCGATGACGTCGCCCTGGAAGCTCATCGACCCGGCCACCGCGAGCGCGATGCGCACGGGGCGGACGGCCCGGTATCCGCCGTGAGTGAGGCCGCGATGAAAGCCGACGGTGACTCCGAGGCCGGTGACCGTGTAGAGGACGACGGCAAGCAGCACGTCGACGGGATGGATGAGGCGACCCCACAGCAGCCATCCGGCCAGGCCGAGCGCCACGAACGGCAGGACGACGATCACCGCCGTGACCGTCACGTACAGCCGCTCCCCGCCGCCGCGCGGGGCTGCTGAGCCGCCCGAGGGGAACGGGGACGTCCCGTCGTAGACCTGGGGTGGCGAGGGGTCGTCCGGCGGAACGGCGGTCGTGGGTGCGGTGGACATGGGCGCCATGGGAAGCTCCTCGGCCTTGGTGCGGGTGGCGCGGCCGGGGTCAGGGGCTGCCCCTGTGACGGGAATCGTGAGAGCTGGACCGGTTGGACAGCGACATATTTGGACAGCGGCATATGAAGCGTCCTCGCTTCGTCCACCGTACTCCCGCATTGTGCGAAACGGGGTCCGCCGGATCGAGTGACCACCGTCCGGCACCGACTCCCGGCGGACGTCGGCCGACAACTCGGCGGAGTAACATGCGGAGTACCGAGGGCATTTCGTGCACCGGCTTCCATGACGGGTCGTCTTCGGCGAGCCACGAAAACCGGGCCGCCGCAGAGGCGCCCCGGAGACGGGTCCACATCATGTCGGCGACCTTGTCCGCACCCCTGCCACACGTCGAGCCCGTCGCCGCCCCGGACGCGCGTCTCGTCCTCAAGACCGATGGCGGCTCCCGCGGACTCCTGGACGGTGCCTGGTGGCCGCGCTCCCGGGATCTGTTGAGTGAACTGCCCGCGTTGACCGAGACGTTGGACCCTCTGTGGGGTCGCATCACCCGGATCGCCGTCAACCCGCGGTACTGGCCGGACATCCCGCGCAAGATTCCCGTGGGCGGCCACATCGTCAGAGTTGGCTGGTTCACCCCGGAAATCGACCCGCACAAGCTGCTGCTGCTCTCCTACGGCACCGGCCGCTGGGATCTCCTGATCATCCCGCCCGAGACCGGTGCGGCGTCGGCGGCCCGGCTGATGGCAGCGGCGTCCGACCACGACGGTCCGCCCTTGACCGCGAGTGAACTCATGGCGGCGGAGGAGGTCGGGCACGGTGTCTCCGCGGCAGACCGGCCGCTCGGTTCGGACGAGGCATGGGAGTACGAGGGCGGAGCTTCGGCGGTATCCGCGGCCATTCCGGAACAGGCCGGTCCGGACAGTCGGACCAGCCGCCTGATTCTCGGTATGTGAGGCGGTCGCCATGTACGACTTCCTGACGGCCGTCGCCTTCGTTGTCCTCATCGTGGCGGCGGCATACGTGATCCACCGGCTCAACATCCAGCACGCGGACCGAATCGCCGTGCACGGGTACGGCGCGGCCCTGCCCGGACACGGGGGCCGCCGCACGCCGCAGCCCCCGGTGGGACCGGAGCGGTCCGATGCGCCCACCCCCGGCGAACGACGGGACCACCGCGACGGAGGCCGTGGCCGCTTCCCTCCAGGGCGCCGCAGCGCCCGCCCCACTCAGCACGACTGACCAGCCGTTATCCGTCAGCCGCGCACGGATCGCCGACTCGGCCCGTCCGGCCAGGCGTACACCCGGGAATGTATGCCTGGCCATGCTCCACGCGAACCGCACCCGGCGTCGACCGGCCGGGACCGCGTCCCTCAGGAGGCCTCCACCGCCGCCTTGATCCGCCGGCCGAAGGCGTCCGCGTCCTTGCGGGCCGCACTCAGCGCGAAGCTCACCAGCAGCTTGCCGATGCCATGGCCCTCGAGGACGTTGAAGATCCTGACACGGGTCGTGCGGTCGCCGGTGGACTCGAGGTCGTAGCCGCCCTCGGTCGCCGTGACGACGTTCTTCGAGACCTCCGCCCAGCGGATCAGGTGGGGCGGCTCGAACTCGGTGATCCGGAACGTCCGGCCCGTCTTCATGCCGGCGTCCTTGACCGTGCTGGTGAAGACCGTGCCCGCTGCCGTCGGGCCTTCCGGCGTCTTCGTGATCGCCTGCACCCTGGGGCTGAACTTGGGGTCGTTCGTGCCGGCGGCGAGGAAGGCGAAAACCTCCTCGATGGGGCGGTTGATCTCGGTTGTCGCCTCGAACTGACCGGACACGGTTCCTCCTGTGCTGCGATCACGGACCGCCCGCTGAGGGCGCGCGGGCTTGCCGCGCGGCTCAGCCTAGGGGGCGGGAGCTCCACCGGCCCGTCGCACGGACCCATTCGTACGACGACCGACACACAGACCGGAAGAAGCGGGAGACAGGAGTGGCGATACCCGGTCATGTCTCCGTGCGACGGCCCCGCACGCTCAATGATCGAAGCTGTCGGTCAGGCGCACGGTGTAGCCGTCTTCTTCCATCAGGACGACGGTGACGCCGAAAGGGTTGGGGTGGTCCAGCTCCATAGGGGTGAAGGCGTAGTCGACGGCGGCCCGGACGGGCGGCGGAAGTTCGCCGTCCGGCTGAGGCGCGGGAGCCGGCGTCCAGTCGAGGGTGGTCGTGGACCGGTCGGGGTCCTCGGCACCGGCGGACGGGAACGCCTCGGTGTAGGGGAACTGGTGCAGCACATGACCGTCCGGGGTGGCTTGGACCATGTTCAGGCAGGGGGCGGGGCCGACGACGGGCAGCTCACAGGTGGTGGCGACCTCAGATGTCTCCCAGGCGAGGACGATCTCGTCCGCGCAGGCCGCCGCGGCGATGTTCGACAGCGCCGCGATGCCGGTGAGCGCGTCGGCCCCCGGCTTGGTCGGGCGGACCCAGATCAGCCCGACCAGCTCTCCGCGCACCAGCGGCATGATGACCGGCCGGGGCGCTGCACCCTCGCCCACTCCGTTGGCGTAGGTGCTTTTCATCGAGCTGACCAGCGTGTCCCACGTTCGTGTGTCCACGGAAGCCCCCTTTGCCGCTGTTGCCTTCGATCACCAGTGACCCTGTCACGCGGGGCGTCCCCGTGTCAGCGGGATGTCCGGCACACGACCCCTGCGATGTCCTCCGCCCACACCCTTCGTAGATCGTTTGCGCGGGCGTCCCCTAGGCTCGATGAGATGCAGCGCGTGGAAGTCCTTCAGTTGCTGGTCTCGGCCGTACACCGTTTCGAGGGCCGTCCGAGCGACGGGGCGCCCGCGCTGCCCGATGCTGATCTGGTGACGACGGCGCAAGTGCGCGCCGGACTCGGAATCGTCGGCGACCGCTACTTCAATCATCCGGCCCACCGCAACGCGTCGATCACGCTCATGGCCGCCGAGCGCTTCCCGCAGGGCCTCGCCGCGGACGCGGACCTCCTGCTGACCCGCCGCAACGTCCTGCTGCGGGGTGTGGACATCGACGCGTGTGTCGGCGCGACCGTCTCGCTGGACTGCGGTACCGGGCCCGTGCTGCTGGCCGTACGCAGTGCTGCCAGGCCCTGCGCGTGGATGAACACCACGCTCGGCCCCGGCGCGCAACGGGCGCTGCGCGACCGCGGGGGAGTCCGCTGCCGCCCGCTGTCCGACGGCACCCTGACGCTCGGGCCCGCCCTGTTCACGGTGGTGGAGCCGGCACCCGCGAAGGACTGACCTGGGGCGGGTGAGGTCGGCACCCGCGAAGAAGTGACCCGTGGCGGGTGCGGTCGGCAGCCGGGAATCCTCGGCCCGCCGCCCCTTATTCAACCAGTTGGTTGACTAAGTCGTGGGGCGGTCGTACGGTTATTCAACCGAGTGGTTGATTACGTGAGGTGAGAGGTGGCCGACGACCGGCTGTCCCGGGTGTTCTCCGCCCTGGCCGACCCGACCCGGCGCGACATCGTGGCCAGGCTGGCGGCGGGGGATGCCACGGTCAATGACCTGGCCGAGCCCTACGACGTGACCGTGCAGGCCGTGTCCAAGCACATCAGGGTGCTGGAGGACGCCGGTCTGGTCAGTCGCAGCAGGGACGCTCAGCGCCGGCCCTGCCATCTGGAGGGTGAGGTCCTCGACCTGATGACGAAATGGATCGAACGCTACCGCCGCGAGGCGGAGGACCGTTTCCGTCGCCTCGATGCCGTCCTCGAACAGATGGAGGAACAGCCGGTGAAGGGCGCCTCGGTGAAGAAGGCGGCATCGTGAGCGGCGCGGACGCGAGTGATCGGTACGAGACGCGGATCGTGGCCGACCCGGCGCTGCCCACCATCCTCATCACCCGGGAGTTCGACGCCTCTGCCGAGCGCGTGTTCAGGGCGTACACCGATCCTGATCTCGTCGTCCAGTGGCTCGGCCCGCGCCGGCTCACCATGCGGATCGACGCGTACGAGGCGCGCACTGGTGGCTCGTACCGCTACGTGCATCGCGAGGACGACGGGACGGAGTACGGCTTCCGCGGCGTGTTCCACGAGGTGCGTCGCGACGAGCGCATCGTGCAGACCTTCGCCTATGACGGCTTCCCGGACGGCGTCAGCCTGGAGACCACCGTCTTCGAGGACCTCGGTGGCCGCACCCGGGTCACCACCACCTCCCTCATGGGCTCCATCGAGGCCCGCGACGCGATGATCAGAAGCGGCATGCGACGCGGCGTCCGCGAAGGCCACGAGCGCCTTGACGAACTGCTCGGCGGCCGCCGGAGCAGCAACGCAGGATGACGGACCGAGACGGAAGGCTTGAGATCATGACGAGCGCAGCCGAAGAGCACCGCACCGTCGCCGGGGTCTTCACGGACCGCGTGCGCGGAGTGCGTCCCGGGGCATGGGACAACCCCGCGCCGTGCGAGGGCTGGGTCGCCCGGGACGTGGTGCGCCACCTCGTCGAGTGGTTCCCGGACTTCGTGAAGGCGGGCGCCGGAGTCGAACTGCCGAAGGGGCCGTCGGTGGACGACGACCCGGTGAAGGCCTGGACGGTGCACAGCGACGGGGTGCAGGCACTCCTCGACGATCCGGCCACGGCGCACAAGACGCTGTCGAACCCGCACATCGGAGAGGTCCCCCTCGACCGGGCGGTCGACCGCTTCTACACCGCCGATGTCTTCATGCACACCTGGGACCTGGCGCGGGCCAGCGGCCAGGAGGAGCGCCTCGACCCCGGCAAGTGCGCCCAGTTGCTCGACGGGATGCTGCCGCTCGACGATGTGCTGCGCCAGAGCGGACAGTACGGGCCACGGGTCGAGGTCCCCGAGACCGCTGACGTGCAGACCCGCTTGCTCGCCTTCATCGGACGCGAGCCCTGAGAGACGGCATCGGCCGGATCACGGTCCCGCCGGGTCACCGCCCGGCCGGGTCACCACACTCCCGGATCACGGTCCGCCCGGTTCACCGTCCCGTACGGGCCGTGGCATCCCGTGCGGCTGCCGGGTCCGTTGCGCCGCCCTGGACCGGAGGCGGCGGCTCGTCCGGACCCCTCCCGCCGATCGCCGTCAGCTCCGCCGCGAGCGTCTGCAGCCAGCTGTCGATGTCGACCAGCGCGGGCAGCACGGGGGCCGGGGCCGCGGAGACGACCTCTGGCGGAAGAGGCGTGGGCCGTGCCCGTACGCCACCGGGCGGGAACGCGGCCGCCCGGTCCATCGCCGTGGCCAGTTCCCCGACCGACTCCCGGGCCCACCGGACCGCGTCGGGCGGCGCCGGACCGTACGCCTGCCGGGGCAGCCAATGGGATCCGATCTCCGCGTGGGAGGCGCAGTTGAGCGCCAGATGCCAGTCGGGGCCGCCGTCGACGGGATCACCGCCACCCTCCGTCCGATACTGCGCGTAGGCGCCCTCCGCGATGCGGAGCCGGTGCCGGGTCAGCCGCAGTGACTCCTCGGCCGCACCGCCCCGGGGCCGTGGATCACCGGACGTGCCGGACGCGCAGACCGCGGCGACCACGGTGACCTGCACCAGGGGCCCCACCGCACGCAGCAACTCCGCCATACTGCGTCGAACCTCGGCGCGGGCTCCGGCGGGCCAGGCGAGCACACCGCACATCAGCCCGATCGCGCAGCCCGCCAGGACATTGATCAGGCGGGTCTCCGCCAGCCGCCAGGTGGCCGGAGCGAGCTGGCTGAAGGCGGCGGCGACCACCAGGGTGAACAACCCCTGCGCCCAGGCCGGTCCCGCGATCGGCCCCACGGAGAAGGCCACGAACATCGCCGGCACCAGCACGACGGCGTACACGTCGACGGTGCCGCCCGCCCCGAAGATCAGCGCCCCGGCGGCCAGTGCGCCCACCAGCGTGCCGACCGCCGCCGAGCGCACCGTGGACCAGGTCGCTCCCGCGGTCGTGCGCCCCAGCGTCAGCACGGCCAGCAGTACCCAGAAGCCGTGCGAGAGGTCCAGGACTCCGGCCACGAGACGGGCCGCGCCGAGCCCCAGGGCCGTGCGTACGGCGTTCTGGAACAGGACCGAGCGCAAAGTGAGATTGCCGGTCAGCCGTAGGGTCAGGAGCCGTGTCGTGGATGGCTCCGCGTACCAGAACTGCTCGGGCGGCAGTCCCGCCGAGTTGCGGCGCCCACCGATCGCCACTGCCACCGCGGCCTGAACGGTCAGGGCCGAGGCCGCCGTGGTCAGCAGGTCGGAACGGCATTCCAGCAGCCGCTGCGACGCTTTGGCATCCGTGTCGCGCCCGGTGCCCGACGGACGTCCGCGTACGGCGACGAAGTCGGCGACCATCTCCTCGAGGGCCTCGGGTCCCGGAACGGCCCGCGCGCCGCGGAGAGCTTCCGCCGTCGCCGCGCATCCGGCCGCGACACCGCGCAGCAGCGCCTCGGAGAGCGGATCGGCGGCCGTCGCGGACTTCGGCCGCTCGGCCGTCCGGGCCAGTTGGTCAAGTACACGCCGTGTCGCGGCTCCGGCCTGCGCCAGTCCGCGGTCGGTGCGGCCCGCCCCGGTCGGGCGGGAGGCCGGTGGCGTCTGCGACAAGCGCAGTGCCAGTCCCTCCTTGCGCAGACGCCGTGCCCGCTCGGGGCCGTGACGGTGGCCTTGAGCCGCCGCGAGCGCCGAGGCGGCCGCGAGATCCAGGGCGCCGGCGATCCGCGCACGGTACGGCTGAACGGGGGGAGCGGGCAGGAGCAGCAGTTCGCACAGGACCAGCAGGGCGCCACCGGTGATAAGTCCGACGAGCCGCTGCGGCAGGGTGTCCGGCGCGTACGGCGGGAAACACGCGAGGACGTAGAAGAGCAGCAGCCCCGGGGCCGTACTCGCCGCGGCCGGTCCGTACGCGGCGGCGAAGGAGACGGCGAAGCCGATCACCAGCATTCCCGCGACGGCGGAGGCGGTCGTCACGGCGAGAGCGGTGCCGAGGGCTGTCAGCGCGACGGCGATCGGCAGCACGCACAGCACCGTACGGGCCCGGTCGCGGCCGCCGCCGGGGATCGGGGAGAGGACGCCGAGCGCGATCGGCGCGAAGAGGGCGTAGACCGCGACGACCGGCTGGTCCAGCGGGTAGAGGGCCGCGTAGAAGCCCGTCGCGGAAGCGATCGTGACACGCGCGGACTGCCGCGCGGCCCGTACACGACCGGGGGAGGAGGGCCGCTTCGGCATGGACGTGTCCTTCCCCGGCGCCTCCCCGGGCCCGTCCCCGCCGTACGTCCATTGTCGACCGGGACCGGGTCACGGGCAGCGCGACTGTCGCGGACCCGGTCCCGGCCCGGGGAACAGCGACACCGCTCGGCCGGCATCCCGAGCCGGAGCGGGCGGTCGGCGCCCACCTGTGACACGGTGGGGCCCACGCCTCGCCGGACGCCTCCTGGAGCTACGGCTTCGCCGGGCCGCATCCCGGGGCCCCGGGTTCGCCGTACGGCCGACCGCGGCTCTGCGCCGGCCGACCGGTGGCTCTGCTCCGGCCGGACGATGGCTGAGCCCGGATCGGACGATGGCTTCGCTCCGGCCGCCCGATGGTTCCCCTCCGGGCGCCCGTGGGTCTGCCGTGGGTCTGCCGTGGGTGGTGGCCGTAACAAGGCGGCGTGGTACGGAAGTTGGACGGATCCGGGCCGAGGGACGGCCACATGTTTGCCGAGCCCGCGACACGGTCCGCAAGCACGTCGTCACCCGGCAGGCGAGAGCACACCGTCTGGTCAGGGGTTTCTCTATTCAGGAGGCGGGTCAGCGCATAACATCCGGACGGGAACGCGCCCAAAAGGCCTGCTGGGGCAGCCTGCTGGGGTCCGAACCCGAACCCCCGACCACGTGTCGAGTCTCCGCCTGCTCAAACGTACAGTCCCGCACGAAGGAACCATCAGTGAGCGAAGCCGGATCTTCCGGAAGAGTCCAGCCGGCTCATGCCGGCGATCCCTCCCGTATAGGTCCGTACCGGATCATCGGTCGTCTCGGTGCCGGAGGCATGGGTACCGTCCATGCCGGAGTGGCGCCCGACGGAACGCGCGTGGCGGTCAAGGTGATTCACCCCGCGCAGGCCCAAGAGCCCGAATTCAGGGCCCGTTTCAGGCGCGAAGTGGAATTGTCCTCCCGTGTCACCGGCCCGTACTTGATCCCCCTCCTCACCGCAGACGCGAACGCCGAGCACCCATGGCTGGCCACCGAGTACGTCGCCGGACCGACGCTGAACCAGCAGGTGCTCGCCCAAGGACGACTCGCCGGAGCGAATCTGTACGCTTTCGCGGCCGCCACCGCGCAGGCGCTGGCCGGCGTCCACGCGGTCGGCGTGGTGCACCGCGACGTGAAGCCGCAGAACGTCATCCTCACGCCCTCCGGCCCCTGCGTCCTGGACTTCGGAATCGCGCACGCCGCCGACGGCACCAGCGTCACCCGTACCGGAGTCATGACCGGCACCCCCGGCTGGATCAGCCCCGAGCGGTACCGCACCGGGGCCACCGGGCCCGCGGGCGACATGTTCGCCTGGGGAGCGCTCGTCGCCTACGCGGCCACCGGAAGAACTCCTTTCGGGACCGGCGCACCCGACGTGGTCGCGTTCCGCGTGATGTCGGGTGACCCCGACCTGGACGGTGTCCCCGCGCCCCTGCGCGGGATCGTGCGGAAAGCACTGGCCAAGGAACCCGGGGACCGTCCCTCGGCCGCCGATGCCGCCGAGGAATGCTTCGAACTTCTGGCCTCCCAGGTGACCCAAGTCATGCGCGCCGACACGTTGTTCACGCGGGCCGAGGACATGGTCACAGCGGTCTGGGACATACCCCACGCGAACGATCCGGTGTGGCCGCGGCCCGCGAGGCGTCCACGAAGACCATGGGCGGGCATGGTCGTTGTCGCGGCAGCGGTCATCGGGGGCCTGGTCGGCGGAGTGGTGGCCCTGATGCCCGGCAGGACGGACGGCGGCCGTGCCGGAACCTCGAGCACGGCTTCCGCTCCGGCTTCCTCGTCGACCGGATCTCCGCAGCCGTCCACGGCGGGCGTGGAGGCGAGCACGGAGGCGAGCGCGGAGGCGAAGCGGAAGCAGGCTGCGAGCGGCGGTTCGGCAAGTGCGGCGAGCTGGGCCGAGGCGCGGTCGGCACGGGGCCAGGGTGAGCACGACGTCTCGCGCGCAGTTCTGCACGACCAGGGTGTTCTCGTCCAGGAACTGGGTGACGGCGTCGACTTCGCCCCGGAGGGCGTGAGGTTCCACGCGTCGCGCGGAGAGGTCTACCTCTCGTACCGGCTCTCCTCCGACGAGCAGGCAACGATGTACGCGGAGACGAAGGTCGCCGGGTTGATGTGCCGGACGCTGAGGGACGTCGTTCTGCGCCTGCACCCGGAACTGCCGTACCGCACCTACGTCATGGTGAAGGAGGCGACGGGCCGCGACCCGCAGGTGACCTGGGACGACGACTTCCTCACCAACGCGCGGTGCACGTCGGCCGCCGACAACGACACCGGGCAGGCTTCCGCTGCCGGCTCGGGCTGGGAGCCGGACGAACAGGGCCTCGGCCAGGCCATGATCCCCAGCACCGACAGCGATGAGATCAACGTCGCGGACCGCGCGACCAGGAAGATCATCGAGCGGACGAACGCAATGCGCACGACGCTCGGCACTGATCGCCTGCTCGGCAACGCGGAGCTCAAGATGGGCTTCGACCCGGGCAACTCGGCGATGTATGTGTGGTCGGACTACGTCACGTGGAACCAGGGGCAGGTCGCGACCTGGGCGGACATGGCGGCGGGCGAGGCGTGCCGGGCTCTGGTGAAGCAGCGGGACAGCGCGGGCGTTCTGTGGCCGTACTCCCGCTATGCCGTGGCGGAGAGGGGCGGATCCGGCTACCTGATGATCCGTTGGGGTACGGCGGGCGCCCTGGCGGATTGCCCGGCCTGATCGAGGACGGCCCGACGACCGTACGAGCGCGCCCGGGTTGACCCTCGACCTGGTCGAGGGCTCAGGGTTCCGGGTGTGGAGAGCGAGATGCGCAGCATTGGTGAGATGGCCCGGGACAGCGGACTGGGCGTGAGCGCCCTGCGGTTCTACGACCGTGGTGGTGTGCTGGTCCCTGCCTGGGTGGATCCGGTGAGCGGCTACCGCTGGTACGGCCCCGAGCAACTCGAGGAGGCCCGGTTGCTGGCCCGGTTGCGCCGGGCCGCCATGCCGTTGGCGGACATCCGTATGGTGCTCGCCGGATGGGCCGGCGCGGACACCGACCTGGTGCGCAAGCTCCTTCAGGCGCATGTGCGCCGTCTTGAGGTGGGACTGTCCGATGCCCGCAACGAGTTCTCCACGCTCCGAGCACTACTCGAACGCAGGGAGAAACCCATGACTTTGCCCCGCACCGGCGCCGTCCGCCTGTCCGTCTCCGCGCCGGAACTCGCCGGCGCGCTGGACGCGGTCCGTTTCGCCGCCGGTACCGACCCGGAGCTGCCGATGCTCGGGGGTGTCCTGTTCGACATCGAGGGCGAGACACTCAACGTCGTGGCCACGGACCGGTACCGGATGGCCGTCGCGCAGGCCGACACCGACGGGCACGCCGATCCTCGCGTGCAGATCATTGTCCCGTCCCCGCTCGCCGACGCGATGCGGGCCCTGCTCAGCGAGGATGAATCCGTCCAACTCGCCGTCGACGGCGACCGCGTGACGCTGGAGGCGGGAGACCGGCAGACGGCCGGCCAATGCCTCGACCACGACTTCCCCGACTACCGCCGCCTCGTCCGCTTGCCGGCCGGCCGGCGCGCCCTGGTCGATGTGGCGACCTTCCAGGAAGCGGTGGAGACCGGTCCCGTCCGACCGGGCGAAGTGCGCGGATCGGACGAAACGGCCGCCGACCTCAGCCTGCTCAAGGTGACGTCCGACGGAACGGTGACCATCGGCGTGGACGGTGACGACGACCAGAGTCTTGTCGCCGTCAACCGCGAGTTCCTGCTGAACGCGCTCGCCGCCGGAGCCAGGGACCGACTGGTCCTGGAGATCGGCGCCCCCACCGCGCCCATCGCGATCCGACGACCCGACGACGAGGACACGTTCTCCCTGCTGATGCCGGTCCGTCTGGAGAACTGAGCACGGCACCTGTGCTTCCGCCGCTCACTCCTGCTCGGCGCGGGACACAGCGGTGGTTGGATCGCGTGGAGCCGGTGAGGTGTCGCTCGATCGAGATGCAACTCGCTGGTTGCGCCTCGCGTGGCATTGTGCAACCCTGGAGTTGCATCTGATCGTGGCGATGAAGGAGTTCCCTCATGAGCGAGGACCGGATCGAACGCGAAACCCTGATCGAAGCGCCCCTGGAACGGGTCTGGTCGCTGGTGGCCCAACCCGGCTTCTGGGTCGCCGACAAGGCGAGCCTGCCCGGAACCGTGGCGACGGAGGGCGAGTCGATGGTGGCGAAGAACCCCGAGCACGGCGACTTCCCCGTGCGCGTGGAGACGGTTCGGCCGCCGACGTATCTGGCGTACCGCTGGACCAGCGCGTTCCCCGGAGAGGAACTGCGCGAGGAGAACAGCACGCTCGTGGAGTTCACGCTGACGCAGGAGGGCGACCGGACGCGGCTGCGTGTCGTGGAGAGCGGGTTCGCGGCGCTGGCCGGGTCCGAGGAGCTGCGCAGCCAGAACCTGAAGGACCACACCCAGGGCTGGCCCCTGGAGCTCGACGCGCTCAAGAAGCGCGCCGAGCAGCCCTCGCCGTGACGGAGGGGCAACCTGGTCGCGCCGCCGAGGACATCGACAGCGTCCTCGGTGCGCTGGCCGATCCGACGCGACGTCAACTGCTCGATCTGCTGGCCGAACAGGGCACCGCCACGGCGACGACCCTCGCCGAACGGCTCCCTGTCTCGCGGCAGGCGGTGGTCAAGCACCTCGCCGTCCTGGACGCCGCGGGGCTGGTCTCCGGCAGCCGGGTCGGGCGTGAGGTGAGGTACGCGGTGCGGTCCGCGGCGCTGGACGCGGCCGCACGGTGGATGGCCGCGCTCGCAGTCGACTGGGACCGGCGGCTCGCGCACATCAAGAGCGTCGCCGAGTCACCGGAACAAGGCCCCTCATCGGCTCGGCCCGACTGACACGAAGCGCTCACTGAAAGGAAGCACCCATGGACACGACAGGGCTTCGTGCTGCCTACGACAGGTTGCTCGAGGTCGCGGCCATGCCCGACCTCGGCGACGCCGACGACGGAGGGTGGAACGCCGATCAGATCCTGGCTCACCTCCTCAGCGTCGACGCCACTGTCGCCGCGGTCGCACTGGGAGTCGTCTCGGGCTCGCGTCCAACCTTCGACAACCGCGTCTCTCTCGACCCCTGGAATCTGGACTGGATCATCGCCGAGCACTCGGGCAGGGCAGACCTGGCGGCCCATCTCCGCAGCCAGGTCGCCGTCTTGTGCGACGTCGCCGGTCTGCTCAGTGAGCAAGCGGCATCGGTTCTGGTGCCCTCGCTCCTCCTGTCGAACAACGCGCTTGGGCTGGACCAGCCGGTTCCGCTCGCCGCCCTCATCGACGGCCTCGCCGACGACCATGTCCCGCGGCACACCCAACAGCTCTTGGACCTCCGCGTCGCGGTCCCTGGGCTCTCGGCGGAGAAGTAGCCCAGTTGACCGCACTTGCCGCGGTGCCGTTCGCGGCCTTTCCGGTGGCGCTGGTCATGCTCGACACCGACGACCTGCCGTGCAAAGGCCGGCGGCAGGCCTGTTCGTATGGATCACCGGCCGGGCCGAAGCCGCCCAGGCTGCCGCGTCAGCCCGGTCGGCGACGTCACTCGCGGGAACAGAGCCGCCGATGCCTGAGTGACGTAGTGGCGAGGGCGTCGAAGCGGCCCGAGTGTCGTGGTGAAGCGGTGTGGCGTACGGGTTGCGGCCGCACCGGACCGGAGGCGTGTTACTCACTTTCGAGTGACAGGCGGGTGAGGCGTGGCGATGTACTGGATGCCCGCGTATGGACTAAATGCTTCGGTAGTACGGGAGTTGGTGATGATAGTCCATCACTTTTCAGCTTTCCGTAGTTAAAGGCCTTATGCAGGCGTCTGTAACTGATATGTCCGTAATTGGTAACAGCGGTCGGGTGTCGCTCCTCGCGGGCGGCGACGTGCAGCAACTTATGAGTCCTCGGCCACCGGGCCGGGACTCGCACAGGGTCGCACCGTGCAGTTACCCACAAGTGGGGTGCTCGTACGGGGTGTGCCGGCTCTCGAACCTTGAGGAGCATTCATGTCCGTTTCCACGTCTGTCACGGCCCGCCGTGTGGCGGCCGCGGCCATCGCGGCAGGCGCACTGGTCGGCTCGGCCGCCGTGTCCGCCTCGGCCGCGGAGCCGCGCTTCGAGCGCACGCACGTCGCCATCAGCAGGGTCCAGAGCGACGCGCCGGGCTTTGACGACCGCTCCAGCCGTTCGCTGAACGCGGAGTGGGTGGAAATCACCAATTCCGACCGCCACGGGGTGAACCTGAACGGCTGGACGCTGTCGGACGAAGACGGCAACCGCTACACGTTCGACGACTACCGCCTGGCCGGCCGTGCCACCGTCCGGATCCACACGGGCATCGGCCGTGACACCAGCCGTGACCTCTACCAGGACCGCCGCAACGAGGTGTGGGACAACCACTCCGACGTCGCCACGCTGCGGACCGACCGCGGCCGCTTCGTCGACAGCGTCTCCTGGGGCCGGCACCACGACCGTGACCACGGTCGCGACGACCACCGTGGTCACGGCCGCGACCACGACCGTGACCACGGCCGCGACCACGACCGTGACCACGACCGTGACCACGGCCGCGACGACCACCGGGACCACGGCCGCGACCACGACCGTGACCACGGTCGCGACGACCACCGTGACCACGGCCGCGACCACGACCGTGACCACGGTCGCGACGACCACCGCGACCACGGCCGCGACCACGACCGTGACCACGGTCGCGACCGTGACCACGGCCGCGACGACCACCGCGACCACGGCGACAACCGTGGGCACGGCGACAACCGCGGCCAGGGTCAGGGTCAGGGGCAAGGCCAGGGTCAGGGCCACGGACAAGGTCAGGGCCAGGGTCAGGGGCAAGGCCAGGGCCAGGGGCAGGGCCAGGGGCAGGGCCAGGGCCAGGGCCACGGACAGGGCCAGGGCCACGGTCAGGGCCACAGCCCGATCCAGGGACTCCTCGGCCACTGAACGGCGCCTGAAAGCACACCCGTTCACGGTGTACGCGGTTGGCATCCGGTCAGGACGTGGAGATGACCGGCTGTAGCCCCGGGCCCGATCGGACCCGGTGAAAGCCACGAACCCGCAGGACGGCATCGACGCAGAAGACCCGCACCACACGGTGCGGGTCTTCTGCGTCCGGGCCCGGGCGGACCCCCACGGCTTCGCTCGGCGATCCGGATGCCCAGTCCGGTCCGGACCGGACCATGCCCCTCACAACACCCGGCGTCTGCGCCCCAGCCAGGTCTGTGCGATGACGACGACGGCCAGGAAGGCGCCGCTGACGACCTGTTGGTAGGCGGAGTCCAGCGAGCCGATCTGGTTGATGACGTTCTGGATGACCTTCAGCAGCAGCACACCGACGAGTGAGCCGCTGATGAAGCCGAACCCGCCGGTGAGCAGGGTGCCGCCGATGACGACCGCGGAGATCGCCTCCAGTTCCATGCCGGAGCCGAGGATCGTCACGCCCGACGCCAGCCACGCCGCGTTGAGCGCTCCGGCGAGTCCCGCGCACAGTCCCGAGAGCGCGTAGACGGAGATCTTCGTACGAGCCACGGGGGCGCCCATCAGAGCCGCGGCGTCCTCGTTCCCGCCGACCGCGTAGACGTACTGCCCGAACCGGGTGCGCCGGAGGACGACCGCGCCCAGAACGAACAGCGCCACGGTGATCCACACGGGCACGCCGACGCCGAGCAGCGCGCCCTGTCCGAGCTTCGCGAAGAACGAGTCCTTGTCCACGAGATACGTCTTCGAGCCCTCGTCGGTGACGGAGAGCAGGAGGCCCCGGGCGCCCAGCATCGAGGCCAGCGTGACGATGAACGGAGCCGGCCGCGAACGGGCGATCAGCAGGCCGTTGACGAGACCGATCAGCCCGCAGACGGTCAGCGGCAGGAGCAGCGCGACGACCGTTCCGTACTGGGAACCCCAGGCCGCCAGCACACCGCCGAGCGCGAAGAGCGAGCCCACCGACAGATCGATGCCGCCGGTGACGATGACGAAGGTCATGCCGAGCGCGACCACGGCGAGGAACGCCGAGGAGAGCGCCATGTTCTCCAGGTTGTCGCCGGTCAGGAAGGTGTCGAAGCTGAGCGACGCCGCGATCATCGCGACGATCAGCGTGACCAGTGCCCCGTGTTGCTGGGCGAGCGCGCTGAGCCGCTCGGAGCGGCCGGCGCCGGACGGTTCTTCCTCGGCCGTGTTCTTCGCGCGCACCGGAGCTTCCACGTCGGTCGTCATCGCTTTCCTCGTTCCCGTGCCGCGTAGACGGCGAGGACGATCACCACGGCCTGGGCGATCTGGGTCCACGACGGCGGCAGATCGTGCTTGATGAGCGTGGTGGTGAGCAATTGAATGAGGACGGCGCCGGCGACCGTGCCGCCGATGCGGACCCGGCCTCCGCTCAGCGGGGTGCCGCCGACCACGACCGCGGTGATCGCGGACAGTTCCATCAGGTTGCCGAGCGAGGTCGGGTCGCTCGCGGTGAGGCGCGCGGTGGCCAGCACTCCCGCGACGGCGGCGAGGACGCCCGAGCAGACGTACACCAGGATGAGGACGCGGCGTACCGGCAGTCCGGCGAGCCGGGCCGCCGGGCGGCTGTCCCCGATGGCGAGGAGCTGGCGGCCGAAGGTCGTGCGGCGCACGGCGAACGCGACGAGCAGCGCGAGGGCGACGGCGATCAGTACGACGTACGGGATGCCCAGGACATCGCCGGAGCCGAGCTTCGCCATTGCCGGATCGTGAACGTCCTTGAGCTGGGGGAGGAGCACCAGTGCGAGCCCGCGCCCGGCGACCATCAGGGCGAGTGTCGCGACGATCGGCTGGACACCGACGAACGCGATGAGGGATCCGTTCGCGACGCCGATCACGGCGCCGCCGGCCAGGGCGATCAGGATGGCGACGCCGGGCCCGTAGCCGAGGTAGAGGGACAGGAGCGAGGTGGACAGGGCCATCACCGAGCCCACCGCCAGGTCGACGCCCTCACTGCCGATGGCCAGTGCCATGCCGAGCGCCACGATCAGGACCGGGGCGACCTGGACCGCCTGGGTGCGGAAGTTCTCGGTGGACAGGAAGTGTGGTGTGAGGACGGTGTTCACCAGGAAGAGCGCCACGACGCCCAGGTAGACGCCGTACTCCTGGAGCAGGCCCAGCAGTCGGTCGCGGTCGGCTGTCACCCGGCCGAGCGTCAGGTCAGTCATCCTGGCCTCCCGGGCCGGTGGCCGTGGCGGTAGGGGCGGCGGGTGCGGTGGCGATGGCGCGCATCAGCCGGTCCTCGGTGACCGCGTCGCCGGTCAGCTCCTCGACGACCGCGCCGTCCTTGAGCACGATCACCCGGTCGCTGCCCTCGATGAGTTCCTCGGGGTCCGAGGAGATGAGGAGGACGCCGAGTCCGTCCTCGGCCAGTTCGTCGATCAGTTTCTGCACCTCCGCCTTGGCGCCGACGTCGATGCCCCGGGTCGGCTCGTCGAGGAGCAGGACCTTGGGCTGCATGGCCAGCCAGCGGGCCAGCAGTACCTTCTGCTGGTTGCCGCCGGACAGCTCGCCCACCTTCTGGTGGGGGCTCGCCGCCTTGATCCGCAGCCGTTTCATGAAGGTCTCCACGATCCGGTCGATACGTGCTTCGTCGACCAGGCCGAAGCGCGAGAGGCCGGGCAGTGCGGCGAGCGCGATGTTCTCGCGGACCGAGAGGCCCGGCACGATCCCCTCGGCCTTGCGGTCCTCGGGGAGCAGGCTGATGCCCGCGCGGATGGCGGCGGGCGTCGAGCCGGTACGCACGCGGACGCCCGCCACCACGACCCGCCCGGAGTCGGTGGGCAGCGCGCCCGCGATGGCCTTGGCGGTCTCGGTGCGGCCCGAACCGAGCAGCCCGCCGAGCCCCACCACTTCGCCGGGCCGCACGGAGACGGAAACGTCGTGCAGTTGATGACGCACACTCAGTTTCCGTGCCTCCAGGACGGGTTCGGCCTCGGTGCCGTGGCTGCCCGCGAACTTGGTCAGGCCCTCCTGCCGTACGTCCGCGATCTCCCGCCCCAGCATCAGCGCCACGAGCCTCAGCCGGTCGAGTTCGGCGATCCGGCCCGTGTGCACCACCTTGCCGTCGCGCAGCACGGTGACCGCGTCACAGATCTCGTACAGCTCGTCGAGCCGGTGGCTGACGTAGATCACCGCGATGCCCCGCTCGCGCAGCATCCGGATCACCCCGAACAGGGTTCGCACCTCGCGCGGTTCGAGCGAGGACGTCGGCTCGTCCATGACGACCACGCGGGCGTCGACGGAGACGGCGCGGGCGAGGGCCACCATCTGCTGTGCGCCGACGCCGAGTTCGCGCAGTGGTCGGCGGACGTCGACGCGCAGACCGAGTTCGCGCAGGGCCTCGTCGGCCTGCCGGTGCATGCGCCGGAAGTCGATCAGGCCGAGCCGGCCCCGGGGTTCGCGGCCGAGGAAGAGGTTGCGGGCCACGCTCATCAGCGGGACGAGGTTGACCTCTTGGTAGATGGTGGAGATTCCCGCGTGCTGCGCCTGGAGCGGGGTGGCGAAGCGGACCGGGGCGCCGTCGTACGTCACCTCGCCCTCGTCGGGCTGGTAGACGCCGGTGAGGACCTTGATGAGGGTCGACTTGCCCGCGCCGTTCTCTCCGATGAGTGCGTGCACCTCCCCGGCGCGGGCGGCGAAGTCCACGCAGGACAGGGCCTTCACGCCGGGGAAGGTCTTCGACAGGCCGGTCACTGACAACATGTCAGAAAGCCTTGCCCAGATCGGACTTGGCGTTGTCCTTGGTGTACGCGCTGTCCTGGATGATGATGTCCTGGGACACCTTCTGGCCCTGGGTGAAGGTGTCCAGGGTCTGGAAGGCGAGCGGCCCGAAGCGCGGGTTGGACTCGATGACGCCGTCGATCCAGCCGTCGACGATGCCCTGGACGGCGTTGCGGGTGCCGTCGATCGTCACGATCTTCACCGCGCCCGGCTTCTTGCCGGCTCCCTTGAGGGCGTTGACCGCACCGAGGCCCATCTCGTCGTTCTCGGCGTAGATCCCGGTGATGCCGGGCTTGGACTGGATGAGGTTCTCGGTGACCGACTGGCCCTTCTCCCGGGCGAACTCACCGGTCTGCTTGAAGACGATCTTGAGGTTGGGCGCCTTCTCCTTGATGCGTTCCTCGAAGCCCTTGGTGCGTTCCGTCGTCACGTTGTTGCCCGCGGCGCCGAGCAGGATGGCGATGTCGCCCTTGCCGCCGGTCGCCTCGATCATCCGGTCCGCGGCCCGCTTGCCCTGCTCCACGAAGTCGGAGCCGATGAAGCTCACGTAGTCCTTGCAGGCGGTGGCGTTGATCTTGCGGTCGATGGTGATGATCGGGATGTGCTTGGCGGACGCCGAGCGCAGGACGGGTTCCCAGCCGTCGGAGTTGAGCGGCGCGATCACGAGGAGATCGGCGCCCTTGGCGATGAGGTCCTGGACGTCGCTGATCTGCTTGGAGAACTGCGACTGCGCGTTGGCCGTCAGCAGTTTCACGCCCCGCTTGGCCGCCTCGGCCTTGATCGACGCGGTCTCGGCGATCCGGAAGGGGTTGGCCTCCTTCTCGGACTGGGAGAAACCGACGGTGGCCGACTTCAGGTCGATCTTCTTCGCGCCGTACGCGTCGATGGCGCAGGTCGGTCCTGAGCCCGTCGACGGCGAGGCGACGACCTGGCCCCCGTCGCCCTGACTGGTGGAGTTCTTGTCCTTGCCGGCGGTGTCGTTCTCCGACTTCGCGCATCCGGAGACGAGCGCGAGGCTCGTGATGAGGCCGGTGGCGAGGAGGGTCCTGGCGGAGGTGCGATGACGTGGTGCGATCGGCTTCATGGAGTCCCCAAACGGCGCGGCCCCGGCGCTGAGAGCGCTCCCGGGGATGATCGGCTCTTGCGGTCAACTCGGTGTACACGTCGTTCCGGGGAGGTTTTTACATCGTTGGAAGGAGCCTGTAAAGCCTTCTGTCCGAAATCTCGTCAGCGCCGCCCCAGCGTGCTCTCGCGCTCAACCAGCCTGAAATCCGCGGTCAGTTCACGTCCGCCGGGCTCGGTCCGGCCCGACAGACTGCGCAGCAGGGAGGCCACCGCCATCCGCGCTATGGCCTGCTTGTCCGGCGAGATCGTCGTCAGCGTGACCGCGCCGAACCGCCCCTCCTCGATGTCGTCGAAGCCGACCACCGCCACATCCCACGGAACCCGCAGACCACGCTCGTGCAGCACCCGCATCGCACCGATCGCGACCAGGTCGTTGTAGGCGAAGACGGCGTCCGGGCGTACCCCGGAGTCCAGCAGATGGGCCATCGCCCGCGCGCCCTCGTCCCGGTCCCAGCCGCCGACCGGCACCACCAGCTCGTCCGGCGCGGGCACCCCGGCCTCCGTCAACTCCTCGCGCCAGCCCGCCAGTCGCAGATGTGCCGGCCGGTTGGCCGAATCCGTGCGGGCGCCCAGGTAGGCGATCCGTGAGCGTCCGCGGCTCAGCAGATGGCGTACCGCGCTGCGCGCGGCCGCCACGTTGTCGATCGCGATGTGGTCGTAGGGCACTTCGTACTCCCGCTCGCCGAGCAGCACGAGCGGTACGTCGTCGGTACGGGAGCGCAGATCCTCGTCCTCCAGCTCCAGCGGGCTGAGGATCAGGCCGTCGATGACGTTGGCCCGGAAACCCTGGCTCACCAGCACTTCCTGCTCGCGGTCGCCGCGTGTGTGGTCCAGGAGGACGGTGAACTCGTGCTCGGCGGCGGCATCGATGACGGCCCCCGCCAGCTCCGCGAAGTACGGGTTGCCCAGCTCGGGGATGGCGAGGGCGATGATGCCCGTGCGTCCTTTGCGCAGGTGGCGCGCCGTGAGGTTCGGCCGGTAGCCCAGCTCGTCGATGGCCTCCTGGACCCGCGCCCGCATGGCCGGGGTGACGTGCGGATAGTTGTTCACGACGTTCGAAACCGTCTTGATCGAGACGCCGGCGTGCTCCGCGACGTCCTTCAGGCTGACCCGCAAGGGATCTCCTCTTCATCGATGTGCGCCTCTGTCACCTGGGCGTTTGTCATGCCCCTGGACAGAGGCCGGGACCCGTGCTGTGATGCCAACTCCCGTTCCTTCCAACGTTGTACAGACTGAAGCAACGAGCCGCCACCCTTCCTCAGCCAAGGAGGATCCGTGCGCATCAGAAACCCCAGAAGCATCAGAACCCGACTGGCACTCCTGCTCGTCGCGGTGCTCGGCCTCGCGGGACTCACCGCCGCCCCGGCCGCCACCGCCGCCGATGACCCCGTGGAAGTCCACGGCCTGAAGGGCGAGTACTACACCCAGTCCGCCCCCGGCGCCTTCGACTTCCACCAGCTGAAGGCCACCGGATTGGACACCAACCTCGACTTCGACAACCTGGAGCCGCGACTCGCCTTCGCCACCGGACAGTCG
Organism: Streptomyces sp. NPDC005784; assembly: GCF_042871525.1. NCBI lineage: Bacteria > Bacillati > Actinomycetota > Actinomycetes > Kitasatosporales > Streptomycetaceae > Streptomyces > Streptomyces sp. NPDC005784. Next base: position 15,193 of record NZ_JBIAIQ010000007.1, on the reverse strand, counting down.
GACGACGTCAACGTCCGCTGGACCGGCCGGATCGTCCCCGAGAAGACCGGAGCGCACACGTTCTCGATCATCGGCGACAACGGATTCCGGCTGTGGGTCGACGGACACCTCGCCATCGACCACTGGGTCGACGACTGGGACCGCGAACAGACCTCCCAGCCCATCGACTTGACCGCCGGACAGGCCTACGACATCAAGGTCGAGTACTTCGAGCACTTCGGCGGCTCAAACCTCCATCTGCGCTGGACTCCGCCCGGCGGCACCAAGACGGCCGTCCCGCAGTCGGCACTCCGGCTGCCCGACGGATACGCCTACGACGGCGCCGTCGCCACCACGGTCCAGGGCGACGGCCGTACCCTGCGCCTCGACTTCGCCCAGCCGCTCACCGCGCCCCCGGCCGGCCTCACCGACCATGTCGAAGCCGTCATCGGCGGCGCCAAGTGGCCCCTGTCCACAGCGGAGTTGGACCCCGCCGACCCCAAGTCCCTGATCGTCGGCCTGAAGGAACCCGTCGTCGGCAACAAGACCGGCACGGCCAAAGGCACCGCCGATCTGCGCTACGACGGCAAGGGCGGCCTCTCCGGGACGAACGGCAACGTTGTCAACGCCTTCTGGAGCAGCGGCGCCAACCGCTCCACCCATGAGCTGCGCACCAAGTGGGCGGACGACGTCGGCCCCCGCAACGCCCTCCCCGAGTACCCCAGGCCCCAGCTCACCCGGTCCGACTGGCGCAACCTGAACGGCTCGTGGCAGTTCGCCGCCGCCAAGGCGGGCGAGCAGCCTCCGGTCGGGAAGAAGCTCGCCGAGAAGATCCTCGTGCCCTACCCCGTGGAGTCCCAGCTCTCCGGCATCGAACGGCACGAGGACCGCATGTGGTACCGGCGCACCTTCACCGTTCCCTCCGACTGGAAGGTCGGCTCCGGCAAGCACCTCCAGCTCAACTTCGGCGCCGTCGACTGGCGGGCCGAGGTCTACGTCAACGGCACCAAGGTCGCCGAACACCAGGGCGGCTACGACAAGTTCAGCGCCGACATCACCGCAGCGCTGAAACCCGGCCGCCGTACCCAGGAACTGATCGTCGGCGTCTACGACCCGACCGACGCACAGAGCGGCGAGAACCCGCCGGTCGGCAAGCAGCGCATCGACCCCAGCGGCATCTGGTACACCCCGTCCTCGGGTATCTGGCAGACGGTCTGGATGGAGCCGGTCGCCGCCGCCCACGTCGACTCGCTCAAACTGACGCCCGACGTCAGGAACAGCCGGCTCACTGTCGAGCCGCAGGGCATCCGGAACGGAGTGCCGGTCACCGCGACCGCGTACGCCGGACACCGCAAGGTCGCCACCGCGAAGGGCCGCACCGGGCGGCCGCTCGTCCTGAAGATCACCGACCCGCACCTCTGGTCACCCGACGACCCGTTCCTCTACGACCTGAAGGTGACCGTCGGCGCCGACCGCGTCGGCAGCTACTTCGGGATGCGGTCGATCGCCGTGGAGCAGGTGAACGGAACCCCGCGCACCGTCCTCAACGGCAAACCCGTCTTCATGATGGCCACCCTCGACCAGGGCTTCTGGCCCGACGGCCTTTACACCGCGCCGACCGACGAAGCCCTGGCGTACGACCTGAAGATGCACAAGCAGATGGGCTTCAACGCGGTCCGCAAGCACATCAAGGTGGAACCCGACCGCTGGTTCTACTGGGCCGACCGGCTCGGCCTGATGGTCTGGCAGGACATGCCCGCCATGACCGCCGGGGTCGATCCGAACGCGGCGTCCCGCGCCGAGTACGAGCGCGAGATGAAGCAGATGATCGACGAGCACATCAGCAGCCCGTCGGTCGTCATGTGGGTGACCTTCAACGAGGGCTGGGGCCAGTACGACGAGGCCCGCATCGCCGACCAGGCCAAGGCCTGGGACCCGACGCGCCTCATCAACTCCATGTCGGGCATCAACCTCGGCGTGGACGGCGGCACCGGCGACATCATCGACGAGCACGGCTACCCGAGCCCCGCGCTGCCACCGGCTCCCGACGGCAAACGGGCTCTGGTGAGCGGCGAGTACGGCGGACTCGGACTCGCGGTACCCGGACACGCGTGGTCCGTCCAGCAGTCCTACGTGGATGTCGACCCCTCGACGTACACCGACGACTACCTGGCCAGGCTGGCCGAGGTGCACAAACTCGCCTGCAAGGGCGGCAACGGCGCCGTCTACACCCAGATCTCGGACGTGGAGGGAGAGTTGAACGGGCTGATCACGTACGACCGCAAGGTGGTCAAGCCCGACGTGGCCCGGCTCAAGGCAGCCCACGACGCGCTGATCCACGACGCGTCACAGGCGATACCGGCGGGCTGTTCCTGACGACGAGGCGCCCGGCACACGCCTCCCCGCTGCTCCGTGTGCGTCTCGCCCCGGCCCGCTGACGGGTCGTCGGCACGGTCCGCCCTCCCCGCGAAGGGAGGGCGGACCGCGCCCGGTCCGCCGCTCACCCACGAGGAGTCGAGCATGAGGAGCCGAGCATTCGGAACGCGAGCACCTGCCCCGTGGCGCCTACGGTCCCTTCCGGCGGCACGCCGGGCCGGATCAAAGCGCCCACGACGTTACTGTCGGCGGCATGGACGGTGATCGCCGAGGGTGGCGCCAGTGTTTGCTCGGCGGGGCGGTGTTCGCCGTCTGCATGGCCGGCACCACGCTACCGACCCCGCTCTACGGCCTCTACCAGGAGAAGTTCGGATTCTCCGAGCTGACGGTCACCGTCGTGTACGCCGTGTACGCCTTCGGAGTCATCGGCGTGCTGCTGCTCGCGGGCAACGCCTCGGACTCGGTGGGCAGGCGACCGGTGCTCCTGTGGGGCCTCGGATTCGCGGCGGCGAGCGCCGTCTGCTTCCTGTGCGCAACCGGGTTGGGCTGGCTGTACGTGGGGCGGCTGCTGTCGGGCCTGTCCGCCGGCCTGTTCACCGGAGCCGCCACGGCGTACGTGATGGAACTGGCACCGCCGGGCGGCGCCGGCCGCGCCACCTTCGTCGCGACGGCCGCCAACATGGGCGGACTCGGCTGCGGTCCCTTGCTCGCCGGGCTGCTCGCGCAATACGCGCCCTGGCCGCTGTACCTGCCGTTCGCCGTCCACCTCGCCCTGGTGGCTTGCTCCGCCGCCGTCCTGCTGCGACTCCCCGAGACAGTACGAGAACGCCGGCCGCTCAGCACCGTACGGCCGCAACGGCCGGGCCTGCCCCCACAGGTGCGGCCGGTGTTCGGGCCACCCGCCATCGCCGCGTTCGTGGGGTTCGCGCTGTTCGGCGTGTTCACGTCGGTCAGCCCGTCGTTCCTCGCCAAGTCCCTGGACATCGACAACCACGCCGTGAGCGGACTGGTCGTCGCACTCGCCTTCTTCGCCTCGACCGCCGGGCAGCTCGCCGTCGGCCGGGTCGGAGTGTGGCGATCACTACCGCTGGGCTGCGCCGCGCTCCTCGGCGGTCTCGCGCTGCTGGCGGGGGCGCTGCGCTGGGACCTTCTGGTCCTGGTGGTGCTGAGCGCGATCGTCGGCGGAGGCGGCCAGGGCCTGGCGTTCCGCGCCGCGTTGGCCACCGTGGCGCAGGCGTCTCCCGAGCACCAGCGCGCGGCGGTGATCTCCACCCTGTTCGTGGTCGCCTACGCGGGCATCTCGGTGCCGGTGATCGGAGTCGGCGTGCTGGTGGGCCCGATCGGCCTGGAGGGCGCGGGGCTCGTGTTCATCGCCTGCATGGCCGTCCTGGTCTCCGTCGCGGGCGTCTACCTGCTCCGGCGACCGGCATCGGTGAAGACGTAGTCCGGACGAACGCGGTGAGGCCCGTGGCCGGGCAACCGCGTGATCGGGCGACCGCGGACCGGCGACCGCGCGATCGGGCGACCGGCGACCGGGTGGCCGCGAGACCGGGCGACAGTGGACCGCGAGACCGGCCACTGGGCGACGGCATGACCGCGGGACACGGCGTGCGAGCATCCGACCCGAGACGTCATCACCTGAGACGTCATCACCTGAGAGGTGATCACCCCCGCCGTGATCACCCGCCCCGTGATCACCCGAACGGTCCTAGCCGATGAGGGTCGCCTTCGGGCGGACCACGCAGAACTCGTTCCCCTCCGGATCGGTCAGCACGGTCCACGACTCCTCGCCGCTCTGCCCCACGTCCGCTCTGTGGGCGCCGAGCGCGAGGACGCGCTCGATCTCCGCCTCCCGGTCCTCGGCCGCGGAGGTCAGATCGAGGTGCAGACGGTTCTTGACGACTTTGCGTCCCGTCACCGGCATGAAGCAGATGCCCACCGGCGCCGTCTCGTCCGGCCCGATCACGACCTCGCGCTCCCGCTCGGAGAGGATCCGCCAGCCCAGCACCTCGGCCCAGAACCGAGCCAGGGAGGGGAGGTCGTGCGCGTCGATGACGATGTGATGCAGCGCGAGGGCCATATCGGTCAATGTGCCCTGATTCTGCCCGGACGGCATCTGGCGGACCGCTTCGTACGACCCCGGGGGACGACCGGCGACCCCCGCTGTCCGAAGACGGCTGCGAGGGTCGGCTACTGCCCGCCGGTCCGGAAGTAGTGACCCTTGTCGAGGTCCTCGATCAGACCCGGCCGAGTCGGTCGCCACCCCAGCAGTTCGCGGGTCGGCCCGCTGGAGGCCGGGCTGTCGAGGCCGAGGAATCCCGCCAGCCAGGCGAAGTGCTCGGCCGCGTCCTCGGCGGGGACGGAGCGGGTGGGCAGGTCGAGGTGGCGGCCGATGACCTCGGCGACCGAACGGATCGGAACGCCTTCCTCTGCGGTCGCGTGCAGGACCGATCCCGCCGGTGCGCCCTCCAGGGCGAGCCGGAAGAGGCGAGCGACGTCGTCGCGGTGGCCGGCCGGCCAGCGCTGCGAGCCGTCGCCGATGTATCCGGCGACGCCCTTGTCGCGGGCGATGCCGATCAGAGCCGCCATGAATCCGTTGTCGCCCTCGCCGTGGACGGTCGGGGGGAGCCGTACGACGGACGAACGGATGTTCCGGTCGGCCATGGCGAGTGTCAGGTGGGCGGTGCCCATCCGGGTCCGCGGGCCGACCGGCAGGTGCGCGGGCAGCTCGTCGGGTGTCCGTACGTCCGCTTCGGTGGCCACACTGCCCGGGACCAGTCCGAGCAGGCCCGAGGCGAGTACGAACGGCCGGCCGGAACCCGCGAGCGCGTCACCGAATGTCTCCACGGCACGGCGGTCCGCGTCGGCGGCGTCCTGGAAACCTCCGGAGAAGGCGAGGTCGTGCTTGAACGCGAGATGGACCAAGCCGTCCGACGCCTCGGCGGTGTCGCGCAGGACCTCGACGTCGTCGAGAGAGCCGGGTACCACGTCGGCCCCGGCCTTCGTGAGGACCGCGGCGGAGGCGTCCGAGCGGGCGAGCCCGACAACCTGGTGACCCGCGTCGATGAGTTCGGGGACGAGTGCGGAGCCGATCCATCCGGATGCCCCGGTGACGAAAACGCGCATGAGAAAGCCTCCAGCGTTGGGTGATCGCCCTCGCACCGGGAAGGCACGCGGGGCGACCGAGCGATGTCAGTCACTGTCATCAAACCTAGCACCCGATGTCAGGCACTGTCATCGAACGCTGGCTCTCGATGTCAGGGACTGTCATCGAGTACGATGCCGGGCATGGGTCGATGGCAGCCGGACGCGCGCGGCCGCCTGGAACGGGCGGCACTGGAGCTCTACGTCGAGCGCGGCTTCGAGCGCACCTCGGTGGCGGAGATCGCCGAGCGGGCTGGGCTGACGGAGCGGACGTTCTTCCGGCACTACGCGGACAAGCGCGAGGTGCTGTTCGCGGGTTCGAGCATCCTGCAGGAGCTGCTCGTGGACGCCGTCGCACGTGCTCCCGAGACCGCCACCCCGATGGACGCCGTGGCGGCAGCACTTGAGGCTGCCGCGGCTTTGCTGCAGGAACGCCAGGAGCACGCTCGGCGGCGGCAGTCGGTCATCGAGGCCAATACGGAGCTGCAGGAACGCGAGCTGATCAAACTCGCCTCACTGGCCACGGCGCTCGCCGACGCCCTGCGGCGGCGAGGTGTCGACGACGCCTCCGCGAGTCTCGCCGCGGAGGTGGGGATCGCCATCTTCAAGATCGCGTTCCGACGCTGGGTCGAGCGGGCCGGGGACAGGGAACTGTCCCAGTTCATCGGAGAGTCGTTGACCGGCCTCAAGGCAGTGACCGCGGACGCGTGACGCCCGATGCCGGATTCCCGATCCCGGGATGGCTCGAAGTCGGCCCGGGTGTCCGGCAGTTCGCTGAACTGTGGAGACGGAGACGGAGACGGAGACGGAGACGGAGACGGAGATGGACCTCAGGGCCGGAGCACGATCTTGCCGTGGGTCTGCCGCCGTTCCAGTTCGCGGAAAGCGTCTCGCACCCGCTCCAGCGGGTAGGCACGGGCGATCGGCACTTCCAGCTCCCCGCGCGCGGCGAGCCGGGCCAGCTCGCCGACCACCACCGCGCACGCCGCTGCGCCTTCTCCGTAGGTTCGCGCACCGACCCTGGCCGCGGCCTGCCAGTCGCGGATCGTGTTGATCCGCTCGGGCCGCACGCCCAACTCCACTGCCAGCTCCACATATCCGTCGCCGAACGTGTCGATGAACGCGTCGACGTTCCCGCCGGAAGCCTGCCGGATGCGTTCGGCCACGCCCTCCCCGTAGTCGACCGGGACGACACCGTGATCCTTCAGCCAGGCGTGGTTCCGCTCGCTCGCCAGCCCGATCACTGTGGCGCCGCGCCGCCGCGCGAGTTGCACGGCAAGGGACCCGACGCCACCCGCCGCTCCGGACACGACGACCGTGTCTGCCGGTCCCGGGTCCACCGCGAACACGGAGGCGTACGCGGTCGTACCGGCCACGTACAACGACCCGGCCACGTCCCAGGCAAGACCCTCCGGACGCGAGGTCAGCTTCACGTCCTCGACCACGACGAACTCCGCATGGCTCGCCCTGTTGTGGGTGAAGCCCAGGACCTCGTCCCCCACCGCGAAGCCGCGCACCTGCGGACCGGCCTCCACCACGACACCGGCCAGATCGCTGCCCTGCCCCGAGGGGAACGTCGCCGGCCAGCGCCCGTGCCGCGCGCCCTCACGGATCATCGACTCGCCGGGCTGGATCCCGGCAGCGCGGACCTCGACCAGCACCTCCCCGGGGCCGGGTGCAGGCCGCTCCACCTCCTCCACCCGCAGCACATCGATCCCGCCGTACTCGTGGAACCGCACCGCCTTCATCGCGTGATCACCGCTCTTCCTCGTTCGGACAGGTGTCGTTCGGACAGACCTTGGACGGCCGTGCCTCGGAACGGCCACGCATCGACCGTGCCAACGCACTCAACAGCTCAGGAACACAGCTGTGTTCCCGGAATCAACGTCCGAGAATGTGTCGACTGGGCTTCCAAGAGGCGCTGGCCACGGGTTCGTTGAACGGGCACATCAGGTGGTGCCGCCCTGTCATGCTGGGCGTCCCGGTACACCGAGAGGACTTCATGTCAACGGACCACGACATAGCCTTGTTTGCCGAGCGGCCATGGTTCGCGGCCAACGAACTCCTGGCGTTCGTGGTGGAGATCGTCGCGCTGGCATCTCTGAGCTGGTGGGGATTCACCACCGGTCACGGCCAGTTGCGCCACATCATGCTCGGCGTGGGGACGCCCCTGCCGGCCATCGTGCTCTGGTCGTTGTTCGCCGCACCGAAGGCTCGACTGCGGCCCGGGCTGCCCTTCGTGCTTGTGGTCAAGGCGGTTGTGCTGGGCGGTGGCGCCGCGGCCGTGTACGGAGTGGGGCACCCCGTTGCCGCCGTGGTCATGGCGGTCGTCGTGGTCGCGAACACGGCGGTGGCCGAAACCCTTCGCCGTACCGTGCCCGGCCGGCCCGCGGAGCCGGAGGGCGCGACCGGCTCGCCGGGATCCGGCTGAGACCCGACTAAAGGGCGCCCAGGGCACCCGGAAGAAGATTCACGCCTGGAACTCGGTGAGATCGATCGCGTGGATGCTCAGCGCGAAGCCGTACACCGGGTGCGTCGTCTCGCTCTCCGGTTTCATGCCGAGCTTGCGGACGACGTTCTCCGAGGCCTCGTTGCCCATCCGGTTGATGCTGATGACGCGGTCGAGGCCGCGGTCCTGGAGCGCGAACTCCAGTGTGGCGTGGGCGGCTTCGGAGGCGTAGCCCTGGCCCCAGAACTGTGAGCCGAACCGCCAGCTGATCGCCACGGCGGGCAGCACCTCAGGCAGGTACTCGGGCACGGACAGTCCCGCGAAGCCCGCCATCTCGCCCGAGGCCAGCAGTTCGACGGCGAAGAGGCCGAAGCCCTCCTCGTCCCATTCGTCCTCCCACTGTTCGATCGCCTCGGCCGTGGCGTCCAGATCGCGGACCGACCCGTCGTCGATCCAGCGCATGACATCGGGGTCCGCGTTGATGTCCGCCATCGGGGCGAGGTCGTGGTCGTACCAGCGGCGGAGCAGGAGGCGGGGGGTGCGGATCTCGGTCATGACACCCATCCTGCCTTACCGGTGAGGCACCGGCCGGTGGCCGGGGTGGTGACACACTGCTCCGGAGCGCGGCCGGGGAGCGAGACCGGCCCAGCGGGGACCTCGGCGGCCTTCACCGCCCTGCGGAACCGTCGCGCTGGTTGCTTCGCCCGGCGGCTGCGACGTCACGCATGGCCAGCAGGAAACGCCGTACCGTGGCCAGGTCCTTCTCGTCGAAGGCGCGCATCGAGGCCACCATCTCGCTGATCAGCGGCCCGAAGAACGACCAGCCCAGAGTGACGGCCCGGTCCGTGACGGTGAGCAGGACCCGTCGGCGGTCCCGGGTGTCCCGTTCCCGGCGGACGAGGTCCAGACGTTCCAGCCGGTCGATCAGGGCTGTGGTCGATGCCGAGTTCACCCCCAGCTGCGCACCGAGCCACCCGGGCGTCGCGGGCGTGTCCGCCCGTCCGGCGTCCAACAGGTGGATCAGCGCACGCACATCAGTGGGATGCAGCCCGTGCAGGCCGGCGAACTCGGCGGCGAAGAGATCCAGTTCCACGCTGACGGCTCGTAGCAGATGGACCAGTTGCAGGTCCGGGTCCCGATCGTCCACGCTGTCCCTCCTGGCGTTATTATCTCGTTCATCGAGACTATCGGTGGTCGAGTAATCATAAGGCGGCGATCATGGGTGGCGAGGCGATATTCCTCTCGGCGTACGACACCGTTCTGCGGCAGTTTCCCCTGGAGGTCGAAAGCGTCGATGTGCCGTCTCCCCACGGCAGCACCCGGGTGCACATCAGCGGCCCTAGGAACGGGAGCCCGCTCGTGCTGCTGCCCGGCGGCGGGACCACCTCGGTGGTGTGGTTCGCCAACGTGGGTGCCCTGGCCGCCGGCCATCGGGTGTACGCCCCCGACCTGATGGGCGACATCGGGCGGAGCGTGCACGACGGGGTGCCCCTGCGTGGAGCCGAGGACCTGGTGACCTGGCTCGACGCGCTCTTCGACGAGTTGTCTCTCGACGGCGCGCACCTGTGCGGCCACTCCTACGGCGCCTGGATCGCCCTGAACTACGCGTTGCGCGCTCCCCACCGGATCGGCCGCCTCGCGTTGCTGGACCCCACGAACTGCTTCGCCGGCATGAGCCTCGGATATCTCCTGCACGCACTGCCGATGCTGCTCAGCCCCAGCGCCGAACGCATGGAGGCCTTCTATCGATGGGAAACGGGCGGTACCCCCGAGGATCCCGCCTGGCAGGCGTTCCTGGGCAGCACCGCCGGCGCCCGCCGGTCCAAGGTCGTCGCCATGAGACGCCCGAGGCCGGGGGAGCTGCGGGCCTGCACCGTTCCGGCCCTGGTACTCCTGGCCGGGCGCAGCCGTGCCCACAACGTACGGCGGGTGGCCACGGAGGCCCGCCGCCTCATGCCCGGAGCGAGCGTCGACCTCCTTCCGAACGCCTCCCACCACTCCCTTCCCACGGAACAACCGGCCGAACTCAACCGTCTGCTCACGCGGTTCCTGGCCTGAGCGGTCCAGCCGGCGTCGGGCCGCTGGGCAGGGGCGCGCACATTCCCGTCAGGCCGGAACGGGCCATTGTTTTGGACGTGTCGACCGGGGCAACCGGCCGTCATGGAGACGAATAACGGCACGGACGACGGCACGGACGAAATGATCGAGACCCAGGGGGACGAGCATCACGTGGTCCTCAGCGCCGATACCAACGGCGACGGAAAGACCGACGTCTGGATGACCGACACCACAGGTGACGGCAAGGCCGATCTCTACCAGTTCGACACCACCGGTGACGGGGAGATCGACCTGACGATGGTCGAACGGGCCGACGAGCCGGGCGTGGACCGGGTCGTGGTCGAGGGCGACGGCGGCCACCCGATGGACACCTGAGTTTCCGGCGCGGCACGGCTCGCGCAGGGGTCGGCCCGGCCGCCGAATCGTGCCCCCGTGCCCGCGCCCCTGGGCACGCGGCATCGCGCTTACGTGGTGCCCGTCAGCGGGCGCAGTACGGTTGCGCCGGCGCGCAGGATCGCGGACACCGGCGGTCCCACCCACCGGGTCAGTTCGCGCGGCAGCGCGGGGTCCAGTTCGATCGTCACTCGGACGTATCGCGTGTGGAGCCGCGCGACCTTGGTGTGGCGGGGTGCGGCGACATCCGGTTCCCGCTGCAGGGCGGCTCGGTAGGTGTCCTTGCGCTGATTCACATCGTGTCCTGACGCTTGATGAGCTCGTCCGCGAGGTCCATGTAGGCCGATCCCTTGACCTCGACGGGGCTGCCGAACGACTGGGAGTACAGGTCGAGTCGGGGAATGTGGGTGGACAACACGTCGAAGCCGCGTTCGGTGAGCGCTTCGCGGGCGTCCGCGTCGGGACCGGTGCGCGTGGCGTCGGGGCGGTTCGTACGGTTCAGCAGTACGGCGGAGCGGGCCGGCCGGGCCCGCAGGGACTGAACGTCGCCCATCTCGCCGCCGATGGGTGCCATGCGGTCCAGTTCGATGGGGGACGGGGTGACCGGCACGATCCACTCGCTCGCGTACCGCATGACGCTGCGCGCGATGTGGGCGTGGTCCTCCATCTGCGGGGCGTCGAAGACCACGGCCTGCCGGTCGCCGAGGAAGTCGTTCACGCGCCGGTGCACGTCGCCCACAGGAAGGGAGAATACGGGGAAGGGGAAACCCCCCGCCAGTTCGCTCCACCGCAGCGCCGAGGACGCGGGGTCACTGTCCACCAACAGCGGTGAGAAGCCCGACTCGTGCAGTGCGTGAGCCAACCACACCGCGCTCGTCGTCTTGCCCACTCCGGGTTTCAGGTTCACAAAGGCATAGCTCATCGACACAAGGAGCCACGCTAGTGACCGCGAGGGACCCGCGGCCGTCCATGCGGGGCGTCCCGTCCCGTCGTTCACCCTGCGGCGCCGGTGAATCATTCCAATGGACCAACACGGCGTGCCCCCGCACAAGCCCACCCCACCACCGCTGTGCACCCGCATCCCGATGTCGACTCGACTGCCGTCGGCTGCGACCACGTCCTCGCGTTGACCGGCGACGGCACGGTCAAGGCCTGGGGCAAGGGCGCCGAGGGCCGGCTCGGCAACGACAGCGTGACCGACAGCAACGTGCCCGTTGGGCGTCGCCTGTCTCGACGCCTTCGCCAAGATCTCGTCAACCCCGTTGAGCACCACCAGGGTTGATGTCCTGCCCCGGCTCGACCAGCCGGGCCAGATTGTCCAACGCCAGGCGCGTTCCGGTCTCGTTGTCGGCGGCGGGCACCGCGTCCGGCACCCCCTCGTGCACGATCACCACCTCGGTGCCGCCGTCCGCCTCGGTCAGCTCCGTCGTCATCGTCATCTCACCGCGCAGCCCGGGATCGGCCGTCTCGAACTCGACCACCTCGACCACCCGCTCGTCCGGGACGAGCTCCACGAAACGGCCGTGATACGTGTCGGTGCGCGCCGCCGACTTGCCGGTCGAGTTCGGTACGTCATAGGTGAGCGAGACCCGGAAGGCGCCACCCTCGCGGGCGTCGAACTCGTGCACCTCGCTGCGCATACCGGTCGGCACCCGCCACCGCGCGACAGCGGTCGCGTCCAGCAGCGCCCGGTAGACCTCTGCTCGCGAGGCGTTCACCCGCCGCGAGACGCGCGTCGTATACACGTCCTTCAGGCTACACAGGATGGCGGGGCCGTCGATTCCGCCGGGCCGGGATGGGGTGCGATCCCCAAGTCCCGCTTGTGCGCGACCCCTTGACTGCTCTGGTTCAGACCTTTAGCGTCACGGCACACGCCGGTTCACAGGTGAACCCAACGTTCATCCATATGAACAATCGTCCGCGGGTGTTCGCCGCCCCGACCGGCTGAGAGCGGAACGCCTTCCCTTCCCCCACGATCTGCGAAGGACGTCAACATGACCCGTTCCAGGCTTCTGGCGACGGCCACCGTCGCGGGCTTCGTCGCCGCGGTGACCGTCCTGGGTACCTCCAGTGCCGGCGCCGCCGACCCGAACGTCGCGCCCGGCGGCAACTTCGACCTGTCCGTCTGGCAGTTGCAGGAGCCCGTCGGCTCCCCGGGCTCGCCGACCACCATCTCCTCCGCCCGGCTGCAGGGGGCCAACGGCAACCAGGACGCGTACTTCTACACCGACACCCGCGACGGCGCGATGACCTTCTGGGCGCCCGAGAAGGGCGTCACGACGCCCAACTCCTCCTACGCCCGCTCCGAACTGCGGGAGATGAACCGCAGTGGCAGCGCGGCGGACTGGTCACTCGGCGGCAGCCACCGGCTGAGTGCGACGCTGCGGGTCGTCTCGGTCACGTCCAACGTGTGCGTCGGCCAGATCCACCTCGGCTCCGGCGGATCGTCCACCAAACCGCTGGTGGAGCTGTACTACCGCTCCAGCGGCGACATCGTCGCCGGCACCGAGAACTCGCCTTCCGGCGGACAGACGACCCACACGGTGGGGCACGTGGCGGTCGGCAAGACGTGGACCTACACGATCGCCGTCTCCGGCGGCAACACCATCGACCTGACCGTCAACGGCAGCACCACGCACTACTCGATTCCGTCGTCGTTCTTCCCCTACAAGCAGTACTTCAAGGCCGGCTCGTACAACCAGTCGTCCTCGGACAGCACCACGAAGGGGGCACGAGTCGCCTTCTACGGCCTCAACGTCTCGCACGGCTGACGGACCGTCGCACGCGACAGAGGGGTGAGCGCGGCGAAAGCGCCGCGCTCACCCCTCTGCCTCATGGAACGTCCGCTCAGAGCGACGTCATGACGTGCTTGATCCGGGTGTAGTCCTCGAAGCCGTACGCGGAGAGGTCCTTGCCGTAGCCGGACCGCTTGAACCCGCCGTGCGGCATCTCGGCGACGAGCGCCATGTGGGTGTTGATCCACACACAGCCGAAGTCGAGGTTCCTCGACATCCGCATCGCCCGCGCGTGGTCCTTGGTCCACACGGAGGAGGCCAGCGCGTAGTCGACGCCGTTGGCGTACTCGACGGCCTGCGCCTCGTCCGTGAACGACTGGACGGTCATGACCGGGCCGAAGACCTCGTTCTGGATGATCTCGTCGTCCTGCTTCAGGCCCGAGACCACGGTCGGGGCGTAGAAGTAGCCCCTGTCGCCGACCCGGTGACCGCCCGCCTCGACCCTCGCGTGCTCGGGCAGACGCTCGATGAAGCCGCTGACCTGGGCGAGCTGGTTCGCGTTGTTGAGCGGCCCGTAGAGCACCTCCTCGTCGTCCGGCAGCCCGGTCCTGGTCTCGGCGGCGGCCTTGGCGAGGGCGGCGACGAACTCGTCGTGGACCGACTCGTGGACCAGGACGCGGGTCGCTGCCGTGCAGTCCTGACCGGCGTTGAAGAAGCCTCCGACCACCAGGTCCTCGACCGCCTTCGCCAGGTCGGCGTCCTCGAAGACCACGGCCGGGGCCTTGCCGCCGAGCTCCAGGTGGACCCGCTTCACGTCCTTGGCCGCGCTCTGGGCGACCTGGATGCCGGCGCGCACCGAACCGGTGATGGAGGCCATCGCCGGGGTCGGGTGCTCCACCATCAGCCGGCCGGTCTCGCGGTCGCCGCAGACCACGTTGAAGATGCCCTGGGGCAGGTCCAGCTCCGCCAGGACACCGCCGATGATCTCCGCGATCAGTACCGTGGAGGCCGGGGTGGTGTCCGAGGGCTTGAGGACCACCGCGTTGCCTGCCGCGAGCGCCGGGGCGAACTTCCACACGGCCATCAGCAGCGGGTAGTTCCACGGCGCGACCTGCGCGCAGACGCCGACCGGCTCGCGGCGGATGATCGAGGTCATCCCTTCCATGTACTCGCCGGCCGAGCGGCCCTCCAGCATGCGGGCCGCGCCCGCGAAGAAGCGGACCTGGTCGATCGCCGGGGCGAGTTCCTCGCTGAGGGTGAGGTGCAGCGGCTTGCCGGTGTCCCGGCTCTCCGCGGCGACCAGCTCCTCGGCCCGTGCCTCCATCGCGTCGGCGATCTTCAGCAGGGCGCGCTGCCGCACGGACGGTGTCGCGTCGCGCCAGACGGGGAACGCCGCGGCCGCGGCGGCCATCGCCGCGTCGACATCGGCCGCCCCAGAGAGCGGGGAGGTCGCGTAGACGTCACCGGTGGTGGGGTCCACCACATCGAGCGTCCGGCCGTCGGAGGCGTCCGCGAACGCACCGTCGATGTAGTTGCGGAACGTGCTGCTCATGGAACGTCTCTCCTGGTCAGGCGGCGGTACGGGGGGACAGGTGCTCGTGGACGGCGAGCCAGGTGCCGCCCTCGGAACGGGCGAAGACGATGGTCTCCCGTTCGTGCACCGTCTCCTCGCCGGCGTTGGTGGCGACCTGGGTCTCCACGTCGTGGCTGAACACAGCCGTTTCGCCGAAGGGCTGGATCAGCTGTGCGGACGAGGTGCAACCGAGGATGCGGAAACCGTCCTCCTCCACCCACTGCTGCCACAGGGCGCGGTACTCGGCCGTGGAGCCGAGCCGCTGCGGAGTGGTGTGGAAGACGAACGTCGCGTCCGGGGCGAAGGCGCCGAAGTAGTCGTCGAGGCGGCCCTCGGCGAAGGCGGCGACGAGCGCGTCCGCGGCGGTCCGGACTTCCTGGACGATGGTGGTGCTCATTAGAGGACCATCCCTTCTGCAGCCCTCACGAGTAGGGTTGTGACCTCTCGGTCCCGGTGGGTGCATGGCCTGTAGTGCGTGCCGTTCGA